>NZ_BAABDQ010000011.1:0-333074 GCF_039539705.1 Nonomuraea rosea
ACCGCCTGGCCAGCGTCCGCTACGCCGACCGCATCTACGTCCTCGACCACGGCAAGATCACCGAACAAGGCGACCACGCCACCCTCATGACCCTCGACGGCCTCTACGCCGACCTCTACACCCTCCAGGCCACCGCCTACCGCTGAGGGCCTGTGCGCCGGGCCCAGGCGAGCGCGGGCCTCTGCGGGCGGGGCCTCTGCGGGCGTGGGTCTTATGCGCGGGTCCTAGGCGAGTGCGGCCTCGATGATGGCGCGGGCGATGGGCGCCACGGCGTCGGCCCGCGCGCCTGGACGCTCCAGGACGACCCCCACGGCCACCTCGGGCGCCTCAGCGGGCGCGAAGGCGGTGACGAGCGCATTGTCCTCGGTGCCCGGCAGCGTCTCCAGGATGGCGGTCTTGGCGGCCACCTCCACCCCGGGAATGGCCGCCCCCGTCCCCATGCCGCCCGCGCGCGTCACCGTCGTCATCATCCCCGCCAGGTGGCCGGCCAGCGTGGCGGGCAGAGCGGTCCGGTAGGGCGCGGGATTGGCGCGGTTGATGAGGGATCCGTCCGGCAGGCGTACCTCCTCCACCAGGTACGGCCGCATCAGCACCCCTTCGTTGGCCACGGCCGCCGACAACATGGCGATCATCAGCGGCGTGGCCCGGTTGTCGTGGTGCCCGATGGCCGCCAGCGCCGTCTGGGGCCGGTCCATGGCCAGCGGATACCTGCTGGTGGCCGTCGCCAGCGGGACCGTCAGGTTGGGGGCGTTGAAGCCGAACGCCTCCGCCTGGTCCCTGAGCAGGTCCTGCCCGAGCTGGAGCCCGATGTTGGCGAAGGCGGTGTTGCAGGAGGCCTGGAATGCGTACGTCAGGGTCGGGCGGGCGTCGCCGCAGGCCGTGTTGCCGGCGTTCTGGAGGTAGGTGGGGGTGCCGGGCAGTTGCAGCCGGGAAGGGGCGTCCACCAGCGCGGTGGGCGTGTACTCGCCGGAGGCCAGCGCCGCCGCCGTGGTGACCAGCTTGAACGTGGACCCGGGCGGATAGAGCTGGTTCAGCGCCCGGTTCAGCAGGGGCTGCGCGGGCGTCTGCCGGAGCCGCCTGGTGGTCTCGGCGATCTCGGCGGGCTCGAAGCCGGTGAAGGAGTTCGGGTCGAACGACGGATAGCTGGCCAGCCCCAGGATCGCCCCGGTCGCCGGGTTGATGGCCACCGCCGCCCCGGGGATCCCCGTCTCCTTGAGGCTCTGGTACGCCGCCCACTGCACCCGGTCGCTGATCGTCAGCCGGACGCCGGCTCCCTCGACGCGCCCGTCCCTGACCAGCGAACGCACCCTGACCTTGGGGTCGTCCCCGGACAGGACCGCGTCCTGCGCCTGTTCGATGCCGGTGGCGCGGCGCAGCGAGAGGTAGCCGGTGACGGGCGCGTAGAGCTCGCCGTTCCTGTAGAGACGCCGGTAGCCGTACGGGCCCGAGCCGGCCGGGCGGCTGGTGGCGATGACGGTGCCGTCGTAGGTGAGGATGTCGCCGCGCGGATGGTCGAACTTGGCGATGAGCGGGCGCTCGTTCCTGCGGTCGGCGTTGAGCGCGTGCGAGCCGAAGGCCTGGATGAGTGTGACGTGGACGAGCAGCGTGAACAGCATCACCGCGCAGAGCTGGGCGACTCGGCGCATCGGCAGATTGATCCGCCTCGCTCTCGGTCCGGCCATGGATCTTGGTCTAACAGCCGGACCGCAAAGGCGGCGCTACAGGAAGCTTCGGTAGTAGGAAATCTTGTTGTGGATGTAGCTCTGCCGCTCGGCGAGGTTCGCGATCTGGCCCTGGACCTGCCGGTCGTGCTCCTCCAGGAGCTTGATGCGGTCGGGGATCGTGTGGTCGCCGGCGCGTACGAGCTCGGCGAAGCGCAGCATCTTGGCGATGGGCATCCCCGTGTCGCGCAGGCAGCGGACCATGCCCAGCCAGCCCACGTCCTCCTGGCTGAACCTGCGCTGGCCGGCCGAGTTCCGGTCGATGCGCTCCAGCAGGCCGATCTTCTCGTAGTAGCGCAGGGTGTCGAGGCTGAAGCCGGTCTCCTCGACCACTTCCGCGGGGGTGTACACGCTCACGCGTATCAATATCCCACCTGGAGCCCACTCCAGGTCAAGCGGCTTGACATGGAGTGGACTCCAGCTCGCAGAGTCGTGCCCATGAACATCGCACTCGGCACGATCCCCTTCGGGACCAGCGTGAGCCTGGACGACACCTTCGCCATCCTCGACCGGTTCGTCGAGGCCGGCGGCACGAAGCTCGACACGGCCAACAACTACCCGTTCTGGGTCGAGGGCCGCTCGGGAGACGAGAGCGAGCTGGCCATCGGGGACTGGCTGGCCGCCCGCGGCAACCGGGACGAGATCGTGATCAGCACGAAGGGCGGCGCGCGCCCCAGCGTCCCCGGCGACCTCACCCTGGACTCCGCGGAGGGCCTGTCCGCGGCGGCCGTGGCCAAGGCCGCGGAGGGCAGCCTGCGGAGATTGCGGACGGACTACATCGATGTGTATTGGTCGCACATCGAAGACCGTTCCGTCCCGCTCGAAGAGACCTTGGGCGCGCTCGACGGGCTGGCCACGCAGGGCAAGGTCCGCAGCGTGGGCGCGAGCAACATCGCGGCCTGGCGGCTGGAGCGGGCCAGGAACATCTCCGCGGTGCGCGGCTGGCTGCCCTACACCCACCTGCAGCTGCGTCACACGTATCTGCGGCCGCGCCCGCTCACCAGGCTCGCGGAGGCGGGGCACACGCTGGTCTCCGACGAGACCCTCGACTACCTGGCCGCCGAGCCGGACGTGACGCTGTGGGCGTACAACACGCTGATGTTCGGGGCGTACACGCGGGAGGACCGGCCGATCCCGGCCAGCTACGACCACCCGGGCACCGCCCGCCGCCTCGCCGTCCTGCGCGAGGTCGCGAGCGAGCTGGGCGCCACCCCGAACCAGGTCGTGCTGGCCTGGCTGATGGCCGACGGCGTCCTGCCGATCGTGGGCGTCTCCACGATGGCCCAGCTGGAGGAGGCCATCGGGGCCGCTGACCTCAAGCTGGACGCCGAGCTGCGCACCCGGCTGGACTCCCCCGCCTGACCCGCCGACCTCCACCGGCCCTCACCGGCCCTCACCGGATGGCCGGGCAGGTGGCGGCGGCGGCCGGTCACGGCAGGTGGTCGGCCAGATAGCGGCGGACCAGTTGCTTGCACTCCGCGACCAGGAGGGGATCGCCGCACGGATCGATCTTGAAGGCCAGCTTGAGCACCGCGTCCGTGGCCTCGACCGCGACCAGCAGCGCGCGGTCGAGCCCGGGGCCCGCGGGCGCGTCCAGAAGGTCGCGCGTGAGGCTGCGCAGCCGCTCCGCCACCACGGCGTTGTTGTCCTGCTTCCCGTCGAGCGCCCGCTTGGTGCCCTCGACGGGAGTCCCGCCCGGCGTGGCGAGCACCTCGCCGAAGTCCACCACGGCGAACCCGGGCGTGCTGCGCTTCATGCCGACGAACTCGTCGATGGCGAGATCCACCAGATCCGTCCAGTGCCCGAGGTCGGCCTCCGCGATGCGCTCGGTGACGCGGTGCAGGAACGCCTCCAGGTTGCGCCGCGCCAGTGCCCGCACCAGGCCCTGCTTGTCGTGGAAGAACTGGTAGAACGTGCCGATCGGCACCTCGGCCCGGCGCGCGACCTCCTTGGTGGTCAGTGATTCGTAGCCGACCTCGTCGAGCAGGTGCGCACACTCGTCGAGCATCCGCTCCACCCGCTCCACGCTCCGGCGCTGGGCGGGACGGCGGCGCAAGGTACTCGTCATGTCCCCATCCTGGCGTATCACCAGCAGGAAAAGCTGCCCACTTAGACGTCAGATAACATGAGCCGAACTCGCGTCGTAGTGAGGAGCCATGGATGTTCCTATGGGGTACGGCCACGGCCGCCTACCAGATCGAGGGCGCCGCCGAGGAGGACGGCAGGGGCCTCTCCATCTGGGACACCTTCGCCCGCGAGCCCGGCCGCACCAGGGACGGGCACACCGGGGACGTGGCGTGCGACCACTACCACCGCTGGCGCGAGGACGTCGCGCTCATGTCCGGCCTCGGGCTGAACGCCTACCGCTTCTCGATCTCCTGGCCGCGCGTCCAGCCGCTCGGCGACGGCGCGGTGAACGCGCGCGGGCTCGACTTCTACGACCGGCTCGTGGACGCCCTGCTGGCGGCGGGGATCCAGCCGGTGCCCACGCTGTTCCACTGGGACCTGCCCCAGGCGCTGCAGGACCGTGGCGGCTGGATGAACCGCGAGATCGCCCCGATCTTCGCCGAGTACGCCCGCGTCGTCGCCGAGCGCCTGGCCGACCGCGTCCCGCTGTGGATCACCCTGAACGAGCCGTTCGTCCACATGGCCTTCGGCCACGCCCTGGGCATGCATGCCCCCGGCCAGGCACTCCTGACGGGCGCGCTGCCGGTCGCGCATCACCAGCTCCTCGCCCACGGCCTGGCCGTGGGGGCGCTCCGGGCGTCGGGCGCGCGCCAGGTGGCGCTCACCAACAACTGCACGCCCGTCTGGCCGGCCTCGGCGGAGGAGCCCGACGTGCGGGCCGCCGACGCGTACGACGTCCTGCACAACCGCCTGTTCAACGATCCCGTGCTTATCGGCAAATATCCGGACCTGTCGGCGTACACCGGCGACCTCGGCTTCGTCCACGACGGCGACCTGGAGATCATCTCCGCACCCCTCGACGCGCTGGGCATCAACTACTACAACCCCACCCGCATCGCCGCCCCGGCCGACGACGGGCTGCCCTTCAGCGACGCGGGCATCACCGGCCATCCGGTCACCGCCTTCGGCTGGCCGGTCGTCCCCGACGGCCTGCGCGAGCTGCTGACCGGGCTCAAGGCCCGCTACGGCGACGCGCTGCCCCCGATCCACATCACCGAGAACGGCTGCTCGCAGGAGGACGTCCTCACCGAGCGCGGCACGGTCGAGGACGCGGGCCGGATCGCCTACCTGGAGGGCCACATCGGGGCGCTGCGCCAGGCCATGGACGAGGGCGTGGACGTACGCGGCTACTTCGTCTGGTCGCTGCTGGACAACTTCGAGTGGGCCGAGGGCTACCACCAGCGCTTCGGCCTCGTACACGTGGACTTCGCGACCCAGCGCCGCACCCCGAAGGCGTCCTACGCGTGGCTCAGGAGCTTTCTAGCCGATCAGAACACCGACACGTGAACGTGGTCGTAGTGGTTGGCCGTCACGCCGCCGCGGTCCGACATCGGGTCCCAGCCGCCGCCTGAGCGGATGTCGTAGTAGCGCTGCTTCCAGATGATGTACATCACGCCCAGCCTGGAGCCGTTCTGGATGAGCCATTCGGCCAGGGCGTCACCGCGGTCGGCGTCGGCCCCTGAGGCCATCCTGCCGCCGCTGGACATCATGAAGTCGCAGGCCCGGCCCTTGCCGTGCTCGCCGGGGTCGCCTTGGCGCAGGCAGCCGACGCCGTACTTCATGGGGAAGTTCTGCATGATCTCCGCGCGGACCGTGATCATGCGCTGCGTCAGGCCGTCGGCCCCGCCGGGCTGCTGGAAACCGTACTTGGCCAGCAGGCGCTCGACGTCGCGCCGCTTGGCCTGCATGGCCTTGATCTCCTTGCGCAGCTTCTCGATCTTGTCGTTGGCGTCGACCTTCGCGTTCTTCGACTTCTCAATCAGCTTCTGGATGTTCTGGACGCGCTGGGTGCGCTCGGCGGCCATGTAGGCCATGTTGGACACCTGCCCCAGCAGTTTGTACGGGTCGTCGTTGGGCGTGATGAGCGAGACGTTGTCCAACGGGCCCACGATGTAGGAGGTCTGGGCGATCCGCGCCAAATCGGCCTGGGCGGCCTTGAGCTGCGCCTGGAGGCCGCCGGAGGTGTCCGTGGCCTTCTTGGCCTGGATCCTGATCTCCTCCAGGCTCTGGATCTGGCCGCGGTAGAGCTCGTTGAGCTTGGTCGCCTGCTTGGTGAGCTTGCGCAGCTCAGCGGGGCTGGGATCGGCCGCGGCGGGCTGCGGCGCGGGGAGTCCGAGCAGCCCGGCGAGAACGGCGACAAGAACGGCCACCCGCCAGATTCTCACGCCCGTCCCTCCCCTCATAGACGGACCGAAACTATAGAAGATGATCTTGATTCCTGTCATCCGAACGGCGGAACTGGCGCACCCTTGGTGATATTTTTAGGCATTTGTCCGAATTAAGGAGAACCTAAAAAGTTGGGTCTTGTATAGATCGCTCCAACGGTCTGAGATGGCGATCGAACTCGTCTCTGCGAAGGGGCAGACCGTGTCTCGAACCTTGACAATCGCCGCCGCCGTGATCATCGGCTTAGGCACCTCAATCGTGGCTCTTCCCGCGCAGGCCTCCGTGGACCCGTTGCCCGCGCGCGACCGCATCGAACTGTACGAGCTCGACAGCCCGCCCGGCACCGGCCAGACGCTCAGGGAGAAGGGCTTCGACGTCGTCCAGCAGGAGAACACGGGAAGCCAGGAGCACGTCGAGCTGACCGCCGCCCAGACCGACCTCGACGCGCTGAAGAAGCTCGGCTACCAGCCGCAGCCCGTACGCAACCCGCAGGGCCAGACCCAGCTGGAGGCCGCCAGGGCGCAGGCCGCGGGCGGCTACACCGTCTACAAGTCCTACTCGGAGCCCGGCGGCATCGCCGACCAGCTCAAGGCCATCGCGAGCGCCAACAGGGACATCGTCAAGCTCCAGTCGATCGGCAAGTCGCTGCGCGGCCAGGACATCCTGGCCGCCAAGGTCACCACCGGCGCCAGGCTGCTGCCCGACGGCATCAAGCCCGCCACCCTCTACTCGGCCACCCAGCACGCCCGCGAGTGGATCTCCACCCAGGTCGACCTGCGCCTGCTGAAGTACGTGGTCGCGAACAAGAGCGCGCTCAGGGACCTGCTCAACAAGACCGAGCTGTGGTTCGTCCCGGTGGCCAACCCCGACGGGTACGACTTCACCTTCACCGAGGGCAACCGCCTGTGGCGCAAGAACCTGCGCGACCACGACGGCGACGGCCAGATCACGGGCATCGACGGCGTCGACCCGAACAGGAACTTCCCCACGAACTTCCACTACGACGAGGAAGGCTCGTCGAGCATCCCCAGCAGCGAGACCTACCGCGGCACCGCGCCGGCCAGCGAGCCCGAGACCAGGGCCATGGACGGCCTGCTGCGGCGCGTCAGGTTCGAGATGCAGCTCAACTACCACTCCTACGGCCCGCTACTGCTCTACCCGCTCGGCGTGCAGATCGCCACGGAGACGGCCGACAACCCGATCTACGAGGCGCTCACCGGGAACGACGCGAACCCCGCCATCCCCGGCTTCGACCCGGACCTCGGCGCCGAGCTCTACACCACCAACGGCGACACCAACGACCAGGCGCACGCCCAGTACGGCACGCTGTCCTGGACACCCGAGCTCAACGAGGGCTGCGACGGCTGCGCCTTCGTCTTCCCCGATGACGAGGCGCTGGTGCAGGCCGAGTTCGAGAAGGGCCTGCCGTTCGCGCTCGACGTCGCCAAGTCGGCGGTCAACCCGGTCGAGCCGGTGAGCCACCTGGGCAACAGGACCCCGGACTTCGAGCTCGACCCGTTCGAGCTCAGCTACGGCAGGGACCAGGTCGTCCAGGTCAACGCCAAGCGCAAGCTCGGCCCGGTGTTCCTGAACTACCAGGTCAACGGCGGCCGTACCAAGACCTCCCTGACCGGCGAGTGGAAGGGCGGCGAGCGCTACGGCAAGGGCTACGACCGCTACTACCACCGGCTGCGCGGCAAGGTCACCGGCGCCAGGCCGGGCGACAAGGTCAAGGTCTGGTTCAGCTCGATCGGTAAGAAGAGCGCCGCCTTCACCTACACCGTCGCCACCGACATCGGCGGCCAGGTGCTGGTGCTGGCCGCGGAGGACGTCACCGGCATCAGCCCGGCGCAGGGCGTGACCGAGGCCAAGTACGCCGACGAGTACGCCGCCGCGCTCACCGCGGCCGGCTACACCTCGGACGTGTACGACATGGACAAGGCCGGCCGCAAGGCCCCGCACCCGCTCGGCGTGCTCAGCCACTACAAGGCGGTGGTCTGGGAGACCGGCGACGACATCATCCCGAGGACGACCGGCCAGGTGGGCGGCACCACCTCCAAGGGCGGCGTGGACACCGAGCTGGCGGTCCGCGACTACCTGAACGAGGGCGGCAAGCTGCTGCACGCCGGCAAGTACCCGTCGTTCGCGCAGAACAACAACGGCGCCTACTTCTACCAGCCCGACCAGCCGGCGCAGCCCGAGTGCACGGTCCCCGACGACCCGCCGTGCATCCCCGTGTTCAACGACTTCCAGCAGTACTGGCTGGGCGCCTACGTCTACTTCGACGACGCGGGCACCGACCAGGCGACCGGCCAGCCGTTCGGCCTCCAGGGCGTGGGCGGCACGTTCGACGGCTTCGGCGCCACGATCGAGCCGGGCCACACCAACTCGTTCGTGGCAACCTCCGCCATCCTGCCCGCGCAGCAGTTCCCGCTGTTCGCGAGCTCGGCCCAGATCAAGTGGGTACGTCCGGGCGGCCCCTTCGACCCGCACACCGGCGCATGGGACGTCTACAGCGGCATCGCCGACGTCTCGTGGAAGCGGCTGACCAAGACCGTCGACCTGACCGGGAAGAGCGGCGGCGACCTGTCGTTCTGGACGTCGTACGACACCGAGAGCGCCTGGGACTTCCTCACCGTCGAGGCCAGGACGGCGGGCGGCGACGACTGGACCACACTGCCGGACGCCAACGGCCACACCAGCACCGACACCGGCGAGAGCTGCAAGACGGAGAACAGCGGCGGCTGGCGCACCATCCACCCGTTCACGCAGCGCTACCAGGGCGTCGCGTGCGAGCCGACCGGCACCTCCGGCTCGTGGCACGCCGCCTCCGGCAACTCGGCCGGCTGGCAGCAGTGGAAGATCGACCTGACCCCGTACGCGGGCAAGCAGGTCGAACTGTCCGTCTCCTACATCAGCGACTGGGGCACCCAGGGCGCGGGCGTCTTCCTGGACGACTTCGCGGTCACCCTGGACGGCGCCACGACCGAGTCCACCTCGTTCGAGGCGGACCTGGGCGGCTGGGCCGTGAGCGATCCGCCCGAGGGCTCGTCCCCGTCGATCAACAACTGGTTCCGCACGGACCAGGTCTTCGAGGAGGGGGCGGGGATCACCACCAAGGACACGGTGTACCTCGGCTTCGGCGCCGAGAGCGTGACCGATCAGGCCACGCGCACGGACCTGGTCAAGAGGTCCATGCGGCATCTGCTCGGCGATCCTCGCTAGCACCGCGGAGGGGTCCGGCACCGGCGTGCCGGGCCCCTCTTGCGTGTCTGGACAGAACATGGTTCGGTCGGCTTGAGACATTCCTCTAGCAAGCAAGCATTCGGTCAAGCAGGAGGCTCACGACATGCGCCAGCACGACACGCTGTTCATCGGGGGCGAATGGGTGGCCCCAGCGGGCACCGGAACGATAGACGTCGTCTCTCCGCACACCGAGGAGCTGGTCGGCCGGGTGCCCGACGGCACGCCAGAGGACATGGACCGCGCGGTCGTGGCGGCGCGGGAGGCGTTCGACCACGGGCCGTGGCCGCGGCTGACGTTCGCCGAGCGGGCCGAGGTCATCAGCCGGCTGGCCGCGATCTACAACGAGCGCCAGGCCGAGATGGCCCAGCTCATCACCGAGGAGATGGGCTCGCCGATCACCTTCTCCAACCTGGCCCAGGCGCCTCAGCCGCTCGGCATGCTGCAGTACTACGCGGAGCTCGGCAAGTCGTTCGCGCAGGAGGAGCAGCGGCCCGGGCTGTTCGGCCCGATCACCGTGCGCAGGGAGCCCGTGGGCGTGGTGGCGGCCGTCGTGCCGTGGAACGTGCCGCAGTTCGTCACGATGACGAAGCTCGCGCCCGCGCTGGTGGCCGGCTGCACGGTCGTGCTGAAGCCGGCGCCCGAGACGCCGCTGGACGCGTACCTGCTGGCCGAGTGGGTGCTCGAAGCCGGCCTGCCGGCGGGCGTGCTCAACATCGTGGCCGCGGGCCGCGAGACCGGCGAGCACCTGGTCTCGCACCCCGGCGTGGACAAGGTGGCCTTCACCGGCTCGACCGCGGCCGGCCGCCGCATCGCCTCCATCTGCGGCGAGCAGCTCAAGCGGGTCAGCCTGGAGCTGGGCGGCAAGTCGGCCGCCATCATCCTCGACGACGCCGACCTGTCCGCCAGCATGGGCATGCTCGCGATCGCCTCGCTCATGAACAACGGCCAGGCGTGCGTGGCGCAGACCCGCATCCTGGCCTCGCAGAGCCGTTACGACGAGGTCGTCGAGGCGGTCGCGACCATGGTCAACTCCCAGCCCGTCGGCGACCCGGCCGACCCGTCCACCGGCATCGGCCCGCTGGTCGCCAGGCGGCAGCAGGAACGCGTCGAGGGCTACATCAGGATCGGCATGGAGGAGGGCGCCAAGGTCGTCGCCGGCGGGCTCGACCGGCCCTACGACCGCGGCTGGTACGTCGCGCCCACCGTCTTCGCCGGCGTCACCAACGACATGCGCATCGCCCGCGAGGAGATCTTCGGGCCGGTCCTGGCCGTGATCCCGTACGACGACGAGGCCGACGCCGTACGCATCGCCAACGACAGCGACTACGGCCTGGCCGGCACGGTGTGGACGGCCGACACCGAGCACGGCATGGACGTGGCCCGCCAGGTCCGCACCGGCACCTACGGCGTGAACTGCTTCATGCTGGAGTCCAACGCGCCCTTCGGCGGCTACAAGGCCAGCGGCATCGGCCGCGAGCTGGGCCCCGAGGGCCTGAGCAGCTACCTGGAGTACAAGACGATCGCCCGGCTCGGCTGACTCGTCATCGGGGGCCCCGCGCGTGCCGCGGGGCCCTCCTCTTCGCGGGCTGTGCACCCAGCGCGCCCCCGCGACGCTAGGTGCACCGAACCGCGGCCTGGATCAGGCCGCCGGACGGGCCCTACTGAGAGCAACCGCCCGACCACAGAAGTATGTCCTATGTCCACCGCATGGGTGGATTCCTTCCCATGGGACTTTCTCCCGGTGGTTTCTTTCCTTCCGCCCTAGGTAGACGTGTATTACTCACAAAAAGTTCGAGGAGATCCATTTGCCGATTCTGCGGATGAGATCGGGGGTCGCCGCGGACTCCGCGTGACCGTAGCCGGGCTCGATCCAGAGCTCCTTGGGCTCGCGTGCGCCCGCGTAGAGCTGGTGCGCGTGTTCGAGCGGGAAGAACGTGTCGGCGTCGCCGTGGACGACCAGCAGCGGGGTCGGCGAGATGAGCGCGGCGGCCTCGTACGGCGGCATCGGGATCGGGTCCCAGCGGCCCCGCATGATCCTCGTGCGCTTGGCCACCCGTGCCGCCAACCGGCCGACTGGCTGCTCGATCGCCCAGTGGACCTGGCGCATCGGCTTGGTGCCCCGGTAGTACCAGCGGGCCGGGCCGCTCACCGCCGCCACCGCGTCCACGCCGCCGCGCAGGCCCGCGTGCCGTACGGCCACCGCCGCGCCCATCGAGAACCCCACCACCGCGATCTTCGAGTAGCCGATCACGCGGGCGTGCCTGACCGCGGCCTCGACGTCGAGGACCTCCAGATCGCCCACGGTCGTCTCACCGCCGGAGCGCCCATGCCCGCGGAAGTCGAACGCGACCACGCCCCCGTAACCGCTCAGCACGTGCACGATGCGCCGCGCCGACCGCTCCCGCCACGACCCCGTGAACCCATGCGCCACAACGATCCCCAGGTCAGCGCTGATGGTGGGGGTGTGGGAGGCATCGATGCGGACCCCGTCCTCGGTCCTGAGCATCACGGGGAAATTGGGCGCGAAAGGCATGGATATGAGCTTATGTTCGCCCGGAATCCGTCCCGTGCTCGGCCGCCCACACCGCGATCTGCGCCCGGGAGGCGAACCCCAGCTTCTCCATGATGTTGGCGATGTGCCGCGCGACGGTCGCCGAGCTGATCACCAGCTCCAGCGCGATGGCCCGGTTGCTCAGCCCGCGGGTGAGCAACCGGGCGATCTCCCGTTCCCGGACGGTCAGCCCGCCGTAACGTGACGCGGGCGCCACGGACGCGGGCAGCCGCTCGGGCACCGCCTCGCTGTCGAGCACCCGCCTGACCACCTCATCCGTCGGCTGCTCCATGCCCCTCGCCCACAGCAGCGCCACCCGGCCCTCGCCGAGCCGAGCCCTGGCCAGCCCCAGCAGCTCCTGGATGCGCCCTGGCGTCCCGAACTGCCCGATGGCGTCCCGGAGCACCGTCGCGGCCGCCGCGGCCAGCACGGCCCCTTCGAGGTCGTCCTGCGCCTGCGCCAGCGCCGACGCGGCCATGAGCGCGCGCACGATCCCCCTGCGCTGGCCCGTCTGCCTGCTCAGAGCCAGCCCGGCGGCCACGTGGACCCGCGCGGCCGCGTAGTCGTGCAGCCCGGCGGCCACCCTGCCGAGCTGGGCCTGGCAGCGCGCCAGCTCCACCCGGTTGTCCATGTCCCGCAGCAGGGGCAGCGCGGAGGAGTGGTGGGACATCGCCGCCTCCAGGTCGCCCGCGGCCTCGGCCACCGCCCCCAGATGGGTCAGCGCCCTGGCCAGCGTCCAGTGGTGCCCCGACTCCCTGGCCAGGGCCAGGGCCTCCGAGCCGCAGCGCTGCGCCTGGTGCAACCGGCCGTGGAACAGCGCCAGGTTGAGCTGCGCGATCCGCACGGTGGCCAGGTTGAACAGGTCGTCGTGGGCGCGGGCCGCCGCCTCCAGCTCCTCCAGGTAACGCAGCGCCTTGTCGCTCTGCCCTGTGCGGAAGAACACGGTCAGCGCCACTCCGTAGGTGATACCGAGCCAGTGCGTGTAGGGGTGCTTCTTCTGCTCCTCGACGCCCTGCACGATGAGCTCCTCGGCGCGGGCCAGCTCGTCGCCGAGCTCCAGCCCGTACGCCAGGCCGCCCTTGGCCACCGCGATCAGCTCGGGCGGCACCGCGGACAGGTCGAGCGCCAGCAGCCGCTCGTGCCAGCCGACGCTCTCCCCCAGGTCGCCGCGGACCGCCAGGATGGCCAGCGCCGCGCGGGCCAGGCGCAGCCCGAGCACGGGCTCCTTCGAGGCCACCGCCCACCCGACCGCGACCCGGCAGTCGTCGAGCAGGCCGCGCCCCTTGGTGAAGTGCGCGAACCGCTCGGGCCACGGCGTGCGCCGATCCAGCGAGCCCGCCTCGTAGCAGTGCTCCATCTCCTCGCAGATCACCCGCAGGTGCCTGCCGCGCAGGCGCTCGGCCTCACCGGCCTCCGCCAGCCGCTCCGCGGCATATTCCCTGATGGTCTCCAGCAGGCGGTAGCGGCCCGCGCCGTCGTGGTGCAGCACCAGCGACTTGTCCACCAGGCCGCCGAGCAGGTCGAGCAGCTCGGCCCTGCGCACGATCCCGCCGTCCGCGCACACCCCCTCGGCCAGCTCCAGGTCGAACAGCCCGGCGAACACCGACAGGCGGCGCAGCAGCACCCGCTCCTTGGGCCTGAGCAGGTCATGGCTCCACTCGACGGTCGCCAGGAGCGTGCGCTGCCTGGCGGGGGCCGTCCTGTCGCCGGTGGTGAGCAGCCTGAACCGGTCGCCGATCCGGTCGGCGATGCGGCCGGGGCTCAGCACGCTGGTACGGGCCGCCGCCAGCTCCAGCGCCAGCGGCAGCCCGTCGAGCGCGCGGCACAGGCGTACGACGTCGTCCATGGAGCCGGTCACCGCCCGCGCGCCCACCGCCAGCGCCCGCTCGACGAAGAGCAGCACGGACTCGGCGTCCGGGTGGTGGTCGTCGGGCAGCTCCAGCGGCGGCACCCGCCAGATCAGCTCGCCGGGGATCCGCAGCGGCTCCCTGCTGGTCAGCAGGAACCGTAGTCCGGGGCACTCGGCGATCAGGCCGGTCACCAGCTCGGCGCAGCGCTCGACCAGGTGCTCGCAGTTGTCCAGCACGACCAGCGTGCGCGCCTCGCGCAGGCGTACGCGCAGGCCGTCGAGCAGCCGCCCAGGAGCCTCGTCACGGACGCCGAGCACCTCGGCCAGCTCGTTGACGATCAGCTCCGGGTCGCCGACGCGGGCCAGCTCCACCAGCCACACGCCGTCGGCGAACCGGGGCACGGCCTGCGCCGCGACGCGCAGCGACAGGCGGGTCTTGCCGATGCCGCCCACCCCGCTGAGCGTGATCACGCGTTGTTCGTGGACCAGCGCGCTCAGCTCGGCCACGTCTCTCGCGCGTCCGACGAAGTGGTTGGGCTCGGCGGGCAGGTTGTGCGGGAGTTGCGCGGTCATGAGGGGCCCAAGCGGTCGCGGCGGATCTCATCGGTGCCCAGTGTCCACCGCTTCAGCCCTCCGCGCGATCACTTTCCGCGCAGACCCGGCGACTGCCCGGATACGGGTGCAGCTCGCCCAGGTCCGCGACGCTCATCACGACGCGGACGCGCGACTCGTCCGCGGCGTCCAGGGCGTGCGGCAGATCGGAGATCATCACCCGCGCGCCGCTCGCCCTGATCCGGTCCCTGAGCGAGCCCTCGTCGAGGTCCGCGGGCACCGGCCAGGCGACGCCGCCCGCGGCGATCACCGCGTCGGCGGCCACCAGCAGGTCGGGTCCGACGGGCAGGCAGATGAGCACGGTGTCACCCGTGCGCACTCCTCTGCGCCGCAACTGGACGGTCGCGACGGCGGACCTCTCATCCAGTTGCTCCTCGGTGAGCTTCAGGCCGGTGCCTGAGTCCACCATGACGATGCGCTCATCCATGCAGCCCACGCTAGGGAGGGCGTCAGATGCATACATGGGGCGGAATATGCAGATCCCTATGCAGAATCGCCGGCGTGCTCGGCGGCCCACACCGCGATCTGCGCGCGCGAGGTGTAACCG
Source organism: Nonomuraea rosea (assembly GCF_039539705.1). Classification (NCBI taxonomy): domain Bacteria; kingdom Bacillati; phylum Actinomycetota; class Actinomycetes; order Streptosporangiales; family Streptosporangiaceae; genus Nonomuraea; species Nonomuraea rosea. Next base: position 14,880 of record NZ_BAABDQ010000011.1, read on the forward strand.
AGCTTCTCCATGATGTTGGCGATGTGCCGCGCGACGGTCGCCGGGCTGATCACCAGCTCCTCCGCGATGGCCCGGTTGGACAGCCCCCGGGTGAGCAGGCCCGCGATCTCCCGCTCGCGGACGGTCAGCAGCGAGTGTCTGACCGGCTCGGTCGCCACGGTGCCCCTGACGGCCGTCAGCCGCTCGCCTTCGAGCACGTGGCGGGCGGCCGCGTCGGGGCTCATCGCCCGGCCCCGCGACCAGAGCGAGGTGGTACGGCCGTCGCCCAGCTTGGTGCGGGCCCGGCCGAGCAGCTCCTCGATCCTGATCGTGGCGGAGTGCTGGCCGATCGACTCGCGCAGCGTGGCCGCCGCCGCCGCGGCCAGCACGGCCCCCTCCAGGTCGCCTTCGTACTCCGCCAGCACCGACAGCCCCACCAGGCACCTAGCCACGCCCTGGCGCTGACCGGTCGCCCGGCCCAGCGCGAGGCTCGCCGCCAGCCGCTCCCTGGCGGTGCCGAACTCGTGCAGCATCGCCGCCACCCTGCCGATCCTGGCCAGGCAGCGCGCCAGCTCCAGATCGCTGCCCAGCTCCCGCAACCAGGGGACGGCCAGTTCGTACTGGGTCTGGGCGGTCACCAGATCGCCCCGGGCCTCGGCCACCGCGCCGAGCTGGGCCGCGGTCCTGGCCATGATCCAGCGGTGGCCGTGCGCGCGCGCCCGCGCGAGCGCCTCCTCGCCGTGCCGCTGCGCCTCGCGCAGCCGGCCGCGGGTCAGCGCCACCGCCGACAGCCCGGCCAGCCCCGCCGCCTGGTTCCAGGTGTCGCCGGAGCTCGTGGCCAGCGCCAGCCCATCCTCCGCGTGGTGCAGCGCCTCGTCGATCCTGCCCATCCGCAGCAGCACCACCACCATGAGGCTGTGCATGACGCAGCGCGGGAAGACGTTCGACGGCGACAGCCCCGCCAGGCTCTGCCCCGCCACCTCCAGCGAGCGGCTCAGCTCGTCTCTGGCCTCCAGCCCATAGGCCAGGTACGCCTTGGCGTGCGCGACCTGCTCGTCGGGCACGCCGGTCAGGTCGAGCGAGAACAGACGCTCGATCCAGGCGACGATCTCCGTCAGGTTGCCGCCGATGGGCAGCAGCCCGGTGCTGGTCGAGCACAGGCGCAGGCCCAGCGGCACGTTGCCGAACTCGGCCGCCCAGTCGAGCGCGACCCGCTGGTCGTCGAGCAGGCTCCGGCTCATGGTCAGCGACGCCAGCCGCTGCGGCCACGGAACGTCCGGCGTGACCATCTCGGTCGTGAAGTGGCGCTCCTGCAGCTCGCAGAGCACGCTGAGGTGGCGCTCGCGCAGGACCTCCCGCTCGCCCGCGTGTTCGAGGCGCTCGACCGCGTAACGCTTGATGGTCTCCAGCAGCCAGTAGCGCCTGCGGCTCTCGTCGCACAGCACGAGGGACTTGTCGACCAGGCCGCCGAGCAGGTCGACGATCTCCGGCTCCGAGATGGGCCGCTCGGCGCAGATCTGCTCGGCGAGGTCGAGGTCGAAGGCGCCGGCGAACACCGACAGCCTGCGCAGCAGCACCTGCTCCTTCGCCGACAGCAGGTCGTAGCTCCATTCGACGGCCGCGAGGAGCGTGCGCTGCCGGGCCGGGGCGGTGCGCCCGCCGGTGGTGAGCAGCGAGAACCGGTCGTCTATGCGGTCGGCGATCTGCCCGGGGCTGAGCAGGCTCGTGCGCGCGGCGGCCAGCTCCAGCGCCAGCGGCAGCCCGTCGAGCGCCTGGCACAGGCGCACCACGTCGGGCAGGCTCTCCTGGCCGAGCCTGGTGCCCGCCGCCACGGAACGGTCCATGAAGAGCTGCACGGACTCGGCGTCAGGGGTGCCCATGTCGGGCAGGTCGAGCGGCGGCACCCGCCAGATCAGCTCGCTGGCGATGCGCAACGGCTCCCTGCTGGTGGCCAGGATGCTCAGCCACGGGCAGGCGGCGATCAGCGCCGCGGACACCTCCGCGCACCGGTCGACCAGGTGCTCGCAGTTGTCGAGCAGCAGCAGGCAGCGCAGGCCGCGCAGCCTGGCGGTCACGGTGTCGAGCAGCGGCCGGCCGGGCTCCTCGCGTACGCCGAGCACGCGGGCGATCTCCTGGACGACGAACTCGGACCGGCTGAACCTGGCCAGCTCCACCAGCCACACGCCGTCGGGATAGGCGGGGACCAGACCGGCGGCCACCCGCAGCGCCAGCCGGGTCTTGCCGATGCCGCCGACGCCGCACAGCGTCACCACCCGCGTCTCGCCGAACAACCCGCGCAGATCGTCGAGATCACGCTCACGACCCACGAACCGGTTGGGCTCTGCTGGAAGGTTGTGCCGTGGGGGCTCTGGCATGTGTTCACCCTGCGTCGCGGAAGGATCACACTCTTCCACAGTGTCGCACTTTTCACAGTCCAAGCGAGCTTACGACCGCTCTTTCGTCGACGACACGCAGCATCGGGTCGCCGAGCAGTCGTCTGGCCAGGTCATATGGGGCGACGACCAGGGTGGCCCGGCGCTCCTCGGCCAGCACGCGGCAGCCCACCAGGCTCGGCTCGTGGGCGACGACGACGTGGGCGCCGGACATCATGGCCAGGTCGATCACCCGCAGGCCCCTGAACGACTCGCTGACCGCGTTGATCACGACGTCGTCCTTGCCGATGACCAGCCGCGCGGCCAGCCTGCGCAGGTCGCTCGCCAGCTCGTCGTGGTCGAACGTCCGGCCGCCGTCGAGGCAGACCGCCGGGCCCGCCAGCGGCCCGAACTCCAGGCCGCGCTCGCCCACCAGCTCGGCGAACGGCTTGGCGCCGGCCACCGGCTGGAAGGAGAAGACCTGCTCCACCCGCGCCGCCGCGGGGTCGTAGTGCCGCTGGGTGATCATCATGCGGGCGGCGCCGTAGGACCTGAGCACCGAGACCCCGCCCGCCCAGGCGACCGAGTGGACCGCGACGGGCAGCGTCGCGCCGAGCGGGACGTTGACGAGAACGTGATCGCCGTAACGCAGACCCAGCCGGCGCAGCCCCGCCGCGGCCCGCGTGACCCGCCGCATGAAGGCCGAGTACGACAACACCTCGCCGGTCCTGACATCGCTCACAGCCGGCTGGTCGCCCTGAATCGGTGCCGCGGCCATAACCAGCTCTGTCCAGGTCATGCCGCCAATCTAAGGAGCGCGGCCATGATTGCCATGCGCACAATTGTGCAACCACCTATGTAGGTGTCCCCGTACGCGGCTCGCCATGGGCGCGGCCCTTACCCTTGATCCATGCGGGACGACTCGCTCGATCGCATCCTCGACGCCGCCTACGCGGGGATGCTGGAGCAGGGCCTGCGCCGGCTGACCATGGACGACGTCGCCAGGCGCGCCGGGCTGGCCCGCGTCACCGTCTACCGGCGTTTCGCGCGCAAGGGCGACCTGATCCACGCGGTGATCCTGCGCGAGCTGAACCGGTTTCTGAAAACGTTCGGGCAGGCTGTCGCGCCGCTGCCGACGCCGGCCGACCAGGTGACCGAGGGGTTCGCCATCACGCTGCGGCTCGTACGCGGCCACCCCCTGCTGAGCCGCCTGCTCGCGACCGAGCCCGGGACCATCCTTCCCCAGCTCACGCTGGAGGCGGGGCCCTATCTCGCGGTCGCCAGGGAGCAGCTGGCCGCCCATCTCGACACCCCGGAGGCGGAGGCGGTGGCCGAGATGTTCATCCGGATAGCGCTGTCTTTCGTCCTCATCCCGGACAGCGCGATCCCTCTCCGTAACGACGAAGACGCCCGCGCTTACGCCCGCCGACACCTCGTCCCGCTCCTGCCATCTGGGGGGATCAACTAGACTTATAAGGTCGCGACTTCGCGCGGCCGACCCCACGACAACAGAGCGAGACGTCATCATGCCTTTGAACAGCCGCGACGACCTGCGGAACATCGCGATCATCGCGCACGTCGACCATGGCAAGACCACGCTGGTCGACGCCATGCTCTGGCAGTCCGGGGCCTTCCGTGCGAACCAGGATGTCGATGACCGCGTCATGGACTCCAACGACCTCGAGCGCGAGAAGGGCATCACCATTCTCGCGAAGAACACCGCGGTCAAGCACGGTGGCATGACCCTGAACATCATCGACACCCCCGGCCACGCCGACTTCGGCGGCGAGGTCGAGCGCGGCCTGTCCATGGTCGACGGCGTCGTCCTGCTGGTGGACGCCTCCGAGGGGCCGCTGCCGCAGACCCGTTTCGTGCTGCGCAAGGCGTTCGCCGCCAAGATGCCGGTCATCCTGTGCATCAACAAGGTCGACCGCCCCGACGCCCGGATCAAGGAGGTCGTGGACGAGGTCTACGAGCTCTTCATGGACCTCGACGCCACCGAGGAGCAGATCGACTTCCCGATCGTCTACGCCTCGGCCAAGGCGGGCCGGGCCTCCCTGGCGCGCCCCGCCGACGGCGGCATGCCCGACTCCGAGGACCTCGAGCCGCTGTTCGACATCATCAAGTCGACCATCCCTGCGCCGGTCTACGACCCGAACGCGCCGCTCCAGGCGCATGTCACCAACCTCGACGCGTCCTCCTACCTCGGCCGCATCGCGCTGTGCCGGATCCACCAGGGCGTCATGCGCAAGGGCCAGCAGGTGGCCTGGTGCCGTACCGACGGCTCGATCCAGCGCGTCAAGATCACCGAGCTGCTCATGACCGACGCGCTTGAGCGCAAGCCGGCCGAGGAGGCCGGCCCCGGCGACATCATCGCCATCGCGGGCATCCCCGAGATCATGATCGGCGAGACGCTGGCCGACCCCGAGGACCCGCGCCCGCTGCCGCTGATCACGGTGGACGAGCCCGCCATCTCCATGACCATCGGCACCAACACCTCGCCGCTCGTGGGCAGGGTCAAGGGCTCGAAGGTGACCGCCCGCATGGTGAAGGACCGGCTGGAGAAGGAGCTCGTCGGCAACGTGTCGCTGCGCGTGCTGCCCACCGACCGGCCCGACGCCTGGGAGGTCCAGGGCCGTGGCGAGCTGGCGCTGGCCATCCTGGTCGAGCAGATGCGCCGCGAGGGCTTCGAGCTGACCGTCGGCAAGCCGCAGGTGGTCACCAAGATCGTCGACGGCAAGGTGCACGAGCCCGTCGAGCGCCTGACGGTCGACTGCCCCGAGGAATACCTGGGCGCGGTCACCCAGCTCCTGGCCGTGCGCAAGGGCCGCATGGAGCACATGACCAACCACGGCACGGGCTGGATCCGGATGGAGTTCGTGGTCCCGGCCCGCGGCCTGATCGGCTTCCGTACCGAGTTCCTGACCGAGACGCGCGGCACCGGCCTGGTGCACCACGTGTTCGACTCCTACGAGCCCTGGTTCGGCGAGCTGCGCACCCGCAACAACGGCTCCCTGGTTGCCGACAGGTCCGGTCCCGTGACCGCCTTCGCGATGCTCAACCTGCAGGAGCGCGGCACCCTGTTCGTCCCGCCGACGACCGAGGTCTACGAAGGCATGATCGTCGGCGAGAACTCCAGGTCCGACGACATGGACGTGAACATCACCAAGGAGAAGAAGCTCACCAACATGCGCTCCTCCACCAGCGAGGAGACGGAAAAGGTGATTCCGCCGCGCAACCTGTCGCTGGAGCAGGCGCTGGAGTTCATCCGCGAGGACGAGTGCGTGGAGATCACCCCGGAGACGGTCCGCATCCGCAAGGTCGTGCTCGACGCCTCCACCCGCGGCCGCGCCGCCGCGCGCGCCAAGCGCGCCTGAGCCGAGGATTCCGGCAGCCGCGTTTTGCTCGCTTTTACGCGAACAAAACGCGGCTCCAGGGTAAGCATCGCCAGTAAGGATCCGGGCTCGGCCACGTGCGATGGATTGACGCTCCCGTGTCCCGCCGTAAAGAAAAGTTGTAATGGGAGCAGCTGTAATCACACCGTGACCCGATGAGATAGAACAATCGGGCATGCCGGAGAATCATCCAATTTGTGGGAAAGCTCCGGATCGCCATCGCGTTCGGGCTGGCTCTGGTGTCGTTCGGGGCGATCGTGTGGTGCACCATCGCAGCCAGACCGGTAGCAGGCCCTGCGCCGCCCAGAGGCATCGCGGCGCCCAACCCGTGGGCGGCCGCCGCCGGCCGCGCCGACACCGTCACCCGCTGGGCTCGCCAGGCCACCACCGAGGTGCTGGTCACCAGGGCGAGCGGCCTGGATCTGGCGGCGGTGCCCCAAGGACGGCTCGACCCGCGCCAGCGCCAGGTCAAGGTGACCGTCTTCCACTCGCTCACGATGGCCCCCAAGGACCCGCTCATCGAGGCGTTGCGCCAGGGCGGCGGGTTCCCGGGCGCGCTGCCGCAGGCCATCGACTCCGTGTTCGGCGCGATCAAGGTGGACGGTCCCGGTCTCAGTCCCACGACCCGGCTGGCGCCGGCCCTCGTCTCGGACGCCCGGCGCACCACGGCCAAGTTCACCGTGACGCTGCTGCGGCAGGTCAAGCTGGACGAGCTGCTCAAGCTGGACTTCGGCGCCCCCAGCATCACCGACCCGCTGATCGTGCCCGACAGGACGATCGCGGTGCTGCCCGGCGAGTGGACGGCGCTGCGGCTCGAAGGGATCACGCCGGACCGGGAGCTGGCGGAGCGGCTGGAGTTCACCGTCGGCGGCTACCCGGTGAGCATGACGCTGGCGCCCGACTCCTACGGGTTCGCCGACGTGGTCGTGGCCGACGACTTCTCGTGGGCCACGGCGCTCGGCGTGCTCACCGCGATCGCGCTGGTCATCTACCTGCTGCGCTCGCTCGGCAAGGGATGGTGGCAGCGGCCGCCCAACAGGGAGCTGGTGATCGGGCTCGCGCTGGCGGCGCCCACCCTGCTGATCCCGCTGGTCGCCGAGGACTGGTCGGCGGTGACGTACGTGGTGCTGTTCGTCGCGGTGCCGGCGCTCACGCTGCGGCACGCCGGGCGGATGCTGCCGACCAACCCGCCGTGGACCACCCGTGACCTGCTGATCGTGACCGGTCTTGGGGTGCTGGTCGGGCTCGGCATGCTGGTCTGGTCGTGGCTGCACGGGCAGCTCTCCGGGCAGGCCCTGCTGGCCGGCGGGGCGGTGGCCGCGCTCGCGGCGGCGGGGTCCGCGATCGCGTTCAGCGTGGACCTGGGCGTCCGGCCGGTGATCGTACGCCTGTCCGTGCTGTCGGCCGAGGCCGCGATCGGGCTGCTGGCGCTGGCGCTGTGGCTGCGGGCGTTGCTGGAGGGCGTCTATCCGCCCGACAGCAGCCGGCTGGTCCTGGCGCTGGGCTGGGCCGTGATCCCGATCTCCGCGGTGGCCGTGGCGACCAAGCAGTGGCAGCGCACCGCCGTGGTGGCGGCCGTCCTGATCAGCCTGCTGGTGCAGGGCTGGCCGACCGAGTGGCTGGACTCCGGCTCCTGGAGCCTGGCCGTGGACCAGCCGGTGCCGATGATCGGCAGCCTCGTCCTCGACCCGATCGTGCGCGGGGTGCTCGGCCTGTTGCTCATGGGGTTCGTGATGCTGGTGCTGCGGCTGAGGCGGCTGGGGGGCCAGCTCTCGGCGATCGACAACCCGGTCGCCGAGTCCACCATGATCGCCGTGCTGATGGTGGTCTACATCACGCCTGGCGGCAGCACCACGCTGGCCGACATCGACGTACCGCTGCCGCTGCTGGCGATCACGTCTCTCGTGGCCTGGGCGACGGCCCGATGGCTGCTCACCGGCCCGCGTCCGGTCCTGGCCGAGCCGGCCTCGCATGAGGAGCACCGGCAGCTCATCAGGGCCGCCCTGCACAAGCGGCTCCTGCTCGTCTCCGAACAGGAGCTCTACCGCATCGGGCGGGGCAGGCTCGGCGCGGGCGAGATGTCGATGGCCGACTTCGACCAGCGGCGGCACGCTCTGGAGGCGGCGCTGCGGGAGCACGGGCGGCAGCCCGAGACGGCGTTCGCCACGGCCGCCGGGTGCACGCCGTGGCGCAACGGCGTGTTCGCCTTCACCGTCAGCCTGCTGCTGAGCCTGCCCTTCGCGATCGTGTACGGCTGGCCCGAGGGGGTGGACGTGACCAGCTTCATCTTCGACGGGCGCTACCTCGTCACGCTTCCCGCCTTCGGCTTCCTGTTCGGCTACTTCTGTCCACGGGTCCGCGGCACCCAGCCCATGACCAAGGCGCTGCACCTGACGGCGGCGGCGCTGCTGACCGAGCTGTCGGGCTATCTGTCCACGCTCGTCGAGCCGGACATCGGGCCGTGGGACAAGGCGCAGGTGGTGGGCATCGTGGTGGGGCAGGTGATGATGGTCTGCGTCGGGCTCGGGTTGTTCTGGGAGTGGCGCATCATGCACCTGGCCGGTGAGCCCTGGGCGCGGGTGCGCACGCTGCGCAGCGTGCGCAGCCTGGCGGCGCCGACGCTGGCCATCGTCCTGGCGGCCGGTACGACGGCGGCGACGTCGGCGGCCGGGCAGACCGTGGACCGCATTCTCAAGGGCGACCAGGTCACCAGCGCCCCCAGATGACCGCCCCCGCAGGCGGTCAGCGGCGGGGGAGCTCGCTGCCCCTGACGTGCGCGCAGAGCCACTCGACCAGCGGGCCGAAGGCACGCCAGGTCTCCGCCACGCGCTCGCGCACCGCCGCCGTGTGCACCCACTGCTCCGGCTCGAAGCGCACCCCCGCGTAGAGCGACTTGTGCCGCAGCAGCTCGATCCGCGGATGGTCCTCGGTGAACCCCCTGGGCTTGGTCTTGAGCCGATCTCCGTGGAGCGCGTAGCCGGCCGCCGTCAGCGCGTCCGTGACCGACTCCAGCGCCTTGCCCGTGAGGTCCTCGTCCACGGCCGCGCGGAAGCGGGCGACCTGGTCGGACGCCTGCGTGTAGATGCCGCCCGCGGTGAACAGCCCCGCCGCGCTGATCTCGACGTAGAGCCCGATCCCCGGCTGCAGATCGATGAAGGCACCCTGATGGGTTTTGTAAGGCGTCTTGTCCTTGGAGAAGCGGACATCACGATACGGCCGGAAGAGCTGCGCCGCCCCGAACTCCGCCGCCAGCTCATCGGTGAGCGCGAGCATCGGACCCCGCACGGCCTCTTCGTAGAGCTGCTTGTGCCGGGTGAAGTAGGTCTTGGAGTTGTCCGCCTCGAGCCCCTCGTAATAGCGGAACGCGTCGTCGGGGATGCCGGTGAAACCCATGTCGACAAGGGTCCCACGCGGCACCGACATCCTGCGCGCGGCCAGGCCGGCCGTCACCGTTCCGTGTACGTACGGCCGGGCGCCGGCGTCTTGCCGTACAGCTCCGAGACCGTGACGAACGTGTAGCCCTTCTTGCCGAGCGTGTCCAGCATCGACGGCACGGCGTCCACGGTGGTGCGGTGGATGTCGTGCAGCAGGACGATCGAGCCAGGCTTGGCGTCCCCCGCCCGTTTGGCCACGGTCTTGGGGACCCGGTCGCGCCAGTCCAGGGTGTCCACGTTCCATAGGATCTGGGCCAGCCCCTCGCGCCGGGTCTCGGCCGCCACCTCGTCGTCCGTGGACCCGTACGGCGGCCGCATCACCCGCATCCGCACCCCCGTCAGCTTCTGCACGATGTTCTCGGTGTGCTTGAGCTGGTGTTTGAGCTCCTCGTGCGACAGGCCGGCCAGCGCGGGATGGCTCCAGGAGTGGTTGCCGATCTCATGACCGTCGTTCACGATGCGGCGGACGGTGTGGCCCCCCTTGTCGGCGGCCACCATCTGCCCGATGACGAAGAACGTGGCCCGCACGTCGCGCTTGCTCAGCACGTCGAGCAGCTTGCCGGTGAACTCCCCCGGGCCGTCGTCGAAGGTCAGCGCCACACACTTGAGCCGCGCGCAGTCGAACTTGCGGCTGCGCGGCCACCCGGACTGCATCGACACCAGCCACTTGGCCAGGACGACGGGATCGATGACGGCCGGCCTGCTGGGCACGACCGGGGCTCTGACCTGGTGGCGGCGCGGCACCGACTGGGTGACGCAGCCCACCAGGGCGAGCAGGGCCAGCGGCAAAGCCCATACGCGCATGCTTCCCCCCGAAACGCCGCATGCGGGGGCCTACGGATAGTCCTGGACCGGTCTCCCCCGCAGTTCCCTGGCCAGGTCGTCCCACCAGAGTGGGATATCCGCCTGCAATTCCTTGTAGCGGCGCGCCACGCGCATGGCACATCCGACCGGATCCGTACCCAGATGCCGACGTTTCACGGGGCCTTCCTGCCAGCGGTAAAAGCCGTCTCTGTACCGGACGACCAGACCTATCCACACGGAGATGGTCGCGTCGTCGCCCACTTCGTACGCGCTCGTGACGCCCAGGCCATGAAGCTCCGTATGGAGTTTCTCCGTCGCCGCTCGGGCCTCACTCACACGCCACCCCCCGGCCGGTGTGCACGCCGACGTTTCGCCGTACACCAGGGATGTACCCAACCACGGGCAGCAGCCGTCCAAGACATGGAGTAATCATTGAACTCCATGGAGTGATCCGGAGGGCATTCGGCGTTATTGGTCATGCGCCTCTCGCGGCTCAGCGACCACCATGACGAACCTCAGCTCCGACTTGCCCCTGTTCGCGTAGCGATGCGGCCGGTCGGCGGTGAACAGGACGGCGTCGTCCTTGCCGACCACGTGACTCTTGCCGTACACCGTCAGGGTCAGCTCGCCGTCCAGCACGGTCAGCATCTCGCGGGTCCCCGGCGGGTGGGCGTCGCCGTCATGGTGCTCGCCGGGCGCCAGCCGCCAGTCCCACAGCTCCAGGATCATCGGCATGTCCGCGCCGACCAGCAGCCGCGCGTGCACCTCGCCCTGGGTGAACGTGACCACGTCGGACTTGTCGACGATCCGGACGACCGGGACGTCGGCGACCTCGACCAGCCTGGCCACGGTGACGCCCAGGGCGGAGGCGATCCTGGTCAGGGTGGAGACGCTCGGGTTCGTCCGGCCCTGCTCCACCTGGACGAGCATCCCCCGGCTCACGCCCGACCTCGCGGCCAGCGCGTCCAGCGTCAGGCCCCGGTGCGAGCGCTGGGCGCGGACGTTGTTGGCGATCGCCTGGTTGATGAGGTCCGGATCTTCCATGCAGTGCAGTCTAGTGTTACCGGTTTGCAGTCTATTGCACCTAATGTGTTGTACTACCGGTGCAACCTGTTGAACCATGAGGAGTGAGACGTGACAGTGATCCTGGCCACCGCCTGCGCGGTGGTGTACGGCACCGCCGACTTCTTCGGCGGCCTGGCCACCAAGCGATCCCAGGTGCTCTCGGTCGTCGTGCTGTCACAGCTCGCCGGGCTCGCCCTGATCCTCGGGCTGCTGCCGCTGCTGCCCGGCGCGTTCGACGGCCGGGCGCTGGCCTGGGGGCTGGCGGCGGGCCTGGCCGGGGCCGCCGGGCTGGTGCTGTTCTACCGGGCGCTGGCCACGGGCGTCATGTCGGTGGTCGCTCCCACGACGGCGGTCACCTCGGCGGCGCTGCCGGTGACGTTCGGGCTGGCGGCGGGCGAGCGGCCCACGGTCTGGGCGCTGGCCGGCGTGGCGCTGGCACTGGGCGCGGTGCTCCTGATCAGCCAGGAGGGCTCGGCGGGGAAGCGCGGCTCGCTCGCCTCCGTGCTGGCCGCGCTGGCGGCGGGAGCGGGGTTCGGCGGCTTCTTCATCCTACTCTCCATGGCGCCGCACGAGGCTGGCCTGTGGCCGCTGGTGGGCGCCCGACTGTCGTCGATCTCCCTGGTGGCCCTGCTGGCCGTGCTCACCCGCCGCGCGCTCAAGCCAGGCCCCGGCTCGCTGCACATCATCGTGGCGGCGGGCGTGCTCGACATGGCGGCCAACGTCCTGTATCTGCTCGCCCAGCAGGACGGGCTGCTCAGCCTGGTGGCGGTGCTGGTCTCGCTCTATCCCGCCAGCACCCTGCTGCTGGCCAGGCAGGTGCTCGGGGAGCGGCTGCGGGCCGTCCAGATCGCCGGTGTCGCATGCGCGCTCGTGGCGGTGGCGCTCATAGCCGTTGCGCCGCACCTCTAGCGCTTGCTACGTTCTGGCCGTGCGCCCTGATCGGGCACGTTCCGATGGTGAGTCGCTGAAGCACGTTGCGGTGCCGTACGACTCCGACGAGGCCCTTCTGGGCCTGGCCGTGCCGCGCGTGCGGTCCGCGCTGCACGAGGACAGGCGCGTGCTGGTGATCACCTGCGCGACCAAGCTCGCCCTGCTGGCCGACGCGCTGGGGCGCGACGCCGGACGGATCGACAGCCGCGTCTCGACGGCCTGGTACGGGCACCCGTACCGGACGCTGGCCGCCTATCACGAGTACACCAGGGGCCGCCGCACCCTCATCATCGGCGAGCCCGCCTGGGACGGCAGGACCGAGCGCGAGGTCAGGGAGTACATCCGCTACGAGTCGGTGCTGAACGCGGCGCTGCAGGCGGCCGCGACCGTGATGCTGTGCCTGTACGACGTGCGCAAGGCGCCCGCGGCCGCGCTCGACTTCTGCCCGGTCAACCACCCGCTGCTCCTCGGCGCGGACGGCGAGGCGGCGAGCAGCCGCTTCGTCGCGCCGCACGAGCTGGTCCTGAACGGCGACCGCACCCCGCTCCCCGAGCCGGCCGGCGACGCCGAGACGATCCGGTTCACCGCCCGCGAGCTCAAGCGGCTGCGCCAGGCCGTCGGCGACTTCGCCAGAGCGGCCGGCATGGACCGCAACCTCATCACGTCGCTCGTGATCAGCGTCTCCGAGATCGCCGCCAACAGCGTCGAGCACGGCGCCGGGTACGGCACGATCACGATGTGGGTGAACGGCGGGGAGCTCGTCTGCGAGATCGCCGACCCCGGCGGCGCCCTGGACGACCCCTTACCCGGCTACATACCACCGGAGCCCGAGTCCCCTCGGGGATACGGGCTCTGGATCAGCAGGCAGCTCTGCGACCTCGTCGAGCTGCGCGCGGAAGGCGGCGTGTTACGCGTCCGCCTTCATCTCAATATGGGGGCCGTTTAGGAAGGTGCTCACGCGGCACGCTGGGCGGGCAGGCGCACGCCGCCCTCCTCGCGGGCGTACTCCTCCAGCATCCCCCGCAACTGGCGGCGGCCACGGTGGAGCCGGGACATGACCGTCCCGATGGGCGTGCCCATCCGCTCGGCGATCTCCTTGTACGCGAACCCCTCGACGTCGGCCAGGTAGACGGCCACGCGGAAGTCCTCGGGCAAGGACCGCAAAGCGTTCATCACCACACTGTCGGGCAGCCGGTCGAGCGCCTCGGTCTCAGCCGACCGCAAACCGGTCGAGCTGTGCGACTCGGCGGCGTGCAACTGCCAGTCCTCGATGTCCTCAGCCGCGGACAGCTTGGGCGAGCGCTGCTTCTTCCGGTAGTCGTTGATGAAGTTGTTCGTGAGGATCCGGTGCAGCCAAGCCTTCAGATTGGTGCCCTCACGGAACTGGTGGTAGGACGTGTACGCCTTGGCCACGGTCTCCTGCACCAGGTCTTCCGCGTCGGCGGCGTTACGGGTCAGGCGCATGGCGGAGGCGAAGAGCTGCGACGTCACGGGCACGACATCGCGCTCGAACCAGTCCTGGCGCTGCTCATCGGTCATAGTGATCAATTCATTCCCCCTTGCGCTATCCCCCGTTTCGGCACAAGCCGCCTGACGGCGATTCCATCATCGCAAGTCCCAAGTAAGGGACGCGTTAGAGTTTCCGCCTTGGTCAGAGGGGGGTTCCGTCCATCTGCTCGCGGCGTGCGTGGTCACGTCCACGGCCGGACAAGTCTCATTATCATAACATCACCCACCCAATTTCGCCTTAATAGTGGCGAGAGTCACATGGGATAGCGTATGAGGATGAGTTTCGTGGACCGGCACGACCCGGACGCACGCCGGTGGGTGGCGGAGGCCATCCGCAAGGTCGAGGCCGACGCCAACCGTAGTTGCGACACACACTTGCACGTCTTTCCGCTGCCCTCCGATTGGGGGGTAAACCTCTATCTGAAAGACGAGTCAGTGCACCCGACCGGTTCACTGAAACACCGATTGGCCCGATCTCTATTCCTATACGGTCTGGCGAACGGGTGGATCGGCCCCGCCACGACGATCGTGGAGGCGTCGAGCGGCTCGACGGCCGTCAGCGAGGCTTATTTCGCTCGCCTGCTGGGCCTGCCGTTCATCGCGGTCATGCCGGAGTCCACGTCGCCGGAGAAGTGTCAGCTCATCGAGTTCTACGGCGGCAAGGGCCACCTGGTGGCCGATCCCGGCACGATCTATGAGGAATCCCACCGGCTGGCGGCCGAGACGGGCGGCCACTTCATGGACCAGTTCACCTACGCGGAGCGCGCCACCGACTGGCGTGGCAACAACAACATCGCCGAGTCCATCTACTCCCAGATGTCCATGGAGCCCCACCCGGAGCCCTCCTGGATCGTGGTCGGCGCGGGGACGGGCGGCACGTCGTCCACCATCGGCCGCTACATCCGCTACCGCCGCCACGCCACCCGCCTGGCCGTCGTCGATCCCGAGGGCTCGGCCTTCTATCCCGGCTGGGTCTCCGGCGACGACTCGGCCACCGCTCCCGGCTCCCGCATCGAGGGCATCGGCCGCCCGCGCGTGGAGCCGTCGTTCCTGCCCTCGGTCATCGACCGCATGATCGCCGTACCCGACGCCCGCTCGATCGCCGCCATGCACTGGACCCGCGAGGTCACCGGCCTGAACGTGGGCGGCTCGACGGGCACGAACCTGGCCGCCTGCGTGGATCTCATCGCCGAGATGCGCGAGCGCGGCCAGCGGGGCAGCATCGTCACGCTGATCTGCGACAGCGGCGACCGCTACAAAGGCACGTACGGCAACCCGAACTGGCTCGCCGGCCAGAACCTGGACATCGAGCCCCACCTGGCCGAGCTCCGCGCGTTCCTGCCCGTCTGAGTACGCCGGGAAGGGCTAGGAGGCCGTTCTGGCCGGGTCCACGCCGAAGATCTTCGCCAGGTCGTCGAGCATGGAGTGCGCCCCCTGGATGCCCACGGCGCTCATCCACGTCAGGTCGCTGACCTCGTGCTTCTCGCCCTTGAGCTTGTTCCACAGCGGGTTGTTCACGAACTTCTCCTTAGGCCCGTCAGACGACGGATCCGGATATGTCGCGACAAAAAGGTGGTCGGCGTCCAGGTCCCCGATCCGCTCCTGGCTCACGTTCACCGCGATCGTGTCCTCCACGGTCGGCTGGCCCTCGGGCCGCGTGAACCCGACGTCCTTCAGCACCAGGCCCGAGTAGGACTTCTCCACGTACAGCCGCGTCGTGGGCTCGCCGGCGAAGCGCACGATCGAGATCGTCGGCAGCTTCCCGTCCTTCGCCTTGATCTCCTCGCCGATCTTCCTGGCCCGCTCCTCGTACGCCTTGATCCTGGCGTCGGCGAGCTCCTCCTTGCCCAGGGCCTGCCCCACGAGCCGGAGGTTGTCCTTCCAGATGGCCCCGGTGGTCTCGCTGAACACGGTCGGCGCGATCTTGGACAGCTTGTCGTAGTCCTTCTCGTGCCGGACCTTCGCCGAGACGATCAGGTCGGGCTTGAGCGCCATGACCTTCTCCAGGCTCGGCTCCTCCAGCGTGCCGACCGGGGTCGCCTCCTTGCCGTACTGCGCGGCGACCGTCCCGAGATAGCCGGGCAGCTTGGAGTCGATCGACCGGTACGTCGTGTACCCCACGACCGGCGTCTCCAGCGTGAGCACCGCGTCGACGAAACTCTGGTCGAGCGCCACCACCCGCTTCGGCTGGGCCGGAATGACCGTCTCACCCATCGCGTGCTTCACCGTCCTGAACGGCGCGCTCGACGACGGCGTCGCCGCCGGCTCGGCAGAACCGCAGGCCGCCAGCCCCGCCACCAGGACAGCACCGACCAGGGCACGCAACGGTCTCATCAGGATCCTTCCGTAAAAGATAAGGCAAACCTAAATTAGGTTAGCCCTGCCTAAGCTGGCATACTTCACCAGGATCCGGCAAAACGTTGAGGAGGAGCGGGTGAGCGCAACGGCGATCGCGCCGCGCCTGCACGGCATCCGCCACCGCCGCCTCACCGTCCTGACCGGCCTCCTGCTCGCGGTCGCCGTGGCGGTGCTGCTGAGCATCACGATCGGCGCGAAGTCCGTACCGGTCACGGACGCCTGGCACGCGCTCACCGCACCCACCGGCACCGAGAACGACATCGTCATCCGCTCGCTCCGCGTCCCCAGGACCGTGCTCGGCGTGCTCGCCGGGATCGCGCTCGGCGTCGCGGGCGCGCTCATGCAGGGCCACACCCGCAACCCGCTCGCCGACCCGGGGCTGCTCGGCGTCACGCAGGGGGCCGCGTTCGCGATGGTGGCCTCGATCATCCTGCTCGGCGCCTCCAGCCTGCTCGCCTACATCTGGTTCGGCCTGGCGGGCGCGCTGGTCGCGAGCGTGGCGGTGTTCGCGCTCGGCATGGTCGGCGGCAGGGGCGGGCCGACCCCGGTCACGCTCGCGCTGGCCGGCACCGCCGTCAGCGCCTTCCTGTACGCCCTGACCTCGGCCATCGTGCTGCTGGACGAGCAGGCGATGGACGTCTTCAGGTTCTGGCAGTCGGGCTCGATCGCCGCCAGGGGCTCCGACGTGGTCTGGCAGGTGCTGCCGTTCATCCTGGCCGGCCTGTTCCTCGCGATGGTGAACGCGCCGGGGCTGAACGCGCTCTCCCTCGGCGAGGACGTCGCCAGGAGCCTCGGCCAGAACGTCCCCATGACCAGAACCGTCGGCGTCGCCGCCGTCACCCTCCTGTCGGGCGCCTCCGTCGCGGCGTGCGGCTCACTGGCGTTCATCGGGCTGATCGTGCCGCACCTGGTGCGCCCGCTGTCCGGCACCGACCACCGGTGGCTGCTGCCGTTCTCCGGGCTGGTCGGCGCGGCGCTGCTGCTGGTCGCCGACGTGATCGGCCGCGTCGTGGCGCCGCCGGGCGAGCTGGAGGTCGGCGTGGTGCTCGCGCTGCTCGGCGCGCCGTTCTTCGTCGCACTCGTCCGCCGCAGGAAGCCCGTGCGACTGTGATGACCACGCTCCCCCTGCGCGTCGGCGGCCTGTCCTGGCAGGTACGCCCCCGTGGCGTCGTCGTCAGCCTGACCGGCCTCGTGCTCCTCGTCGTGCTGATGGCCATGAACATGCGCATCGGCGACATCCAGATGACGCTCGCCGAGGTCGTCGCCGGCACGTTCGACGTCAACAGCGCCGCCCACTTCGTCATCATGGAGCTGCGCCTGCCGCGCGCGCTGACCGGCGCCCTGGTCGGGGCGGCGCTCGCGCTGTCGGGCGCCATCATCCAGTCCATCGCGCGCAATCCCCTGGCCAGCCCCGAGATCCTCGGCGTCACCACCGGCGCCTCGGTCACCGTCGTGGCCGGCGTCGTGGTCAGCGGCAGCGCGTACGGGGGCGCCAGCGGCCTGCTGTCCACCCTCGGCATCCCCGCCCTCGCCCTGCTCGGCGGCCTGATCGGCGCGGCCGTCGTGTACGGCCTGGCCTGGCGGCGCGGCCTGGACGGCTACCGCCTGGTCCTGGTCGGCATCGGCGTGGCCGCCGTGTTCACCAACGTCAAGTTCTGGCTCCTGACCATCGGCGACGTGAACGACACCAGCCGCGCCATGGTCTGGATCAGCGGCTCGCTCAACGGCCGCGGCTGGGAGCACGTGACGCCCACGGCGCTGGCCCTGGTCGTCCTCGTGCCGCTGACGCTGCTCGGCACCCGCTCGCTCGACGCGCTGCGCTTCAGCGACGACACCGTCACCGCGCTCGGCGTCCGGATGAACCTCGCCCGCGCCCTCATGATCCTCGCCGCCGTCCTGCTGGCCGCCGTGGCGACCGCCTCCGCGGGCCCGATCGCGTTCGTGGCCCTCGCCTCACCCCAGATCGCCCTCAGGCTGGCCCGCTCCGGCCAGCCGCCGCTGCTGTGCTCGGCGGTCATCGGCGGCGTGCTCACCACGGCCGCCGACCTGATCGCCAGAACCACGTTCTCCCCGCTCGAACTGCCCGTCGGCATCGTCACCGCCGTCCTGGGCGCCCCTTACCTGATTCACCTGATCTGGAGGTCACGCAAGTGAGACTGCAGGCCGCCGACGTCAAACTCGGGTACGGAGACCGCACCGTCGTCGACGGACTCGACCTCGGCATCGAAGCGGGCACCGTGACCACCATCATCGGCCCGAACGGCTGCGGCAAGTCCACGCTCCTGCGTGCGCTCGGCCGCCTGCTCAAGCCCCAGGGCGGCGAGGTGCTGCTCGACGGCAAGCGCATCGACAAGATCCCCACCCGCGAGGTCGCCAAGATCCTCGGCGTGCTCCCCCAGGCGCCCAGCGCGCCCGAGGGGCTGACCGTGGCCGACCTGGTGGCCAGGGGCCGGCATCCGCACCAGACCTGGTACCGGCAGTGGTCCTCGGACGACGAGGGCGCGGTCGCCGCGGCGCTGGACATGACGGGCCTGGCCGACCTGGCAGAACGACCGCTGGAGGAGCTGTCGGGCGGCCAGCGGCAGCGGGCCTGGATCTCCATGGCCCTGGCCCAGGGCACGGATCTGCTGCTGCTCGACGAGCCCACCACGTTCCTTGACCTGGCGCACCAGGTGGAGGTGCTGGAGCTCGTACGTCATCTGCACCAGGAGGCGGGCCGCACGGTCGTCATGGTCCTGCACGACCTCAACCTGGCCGCCCGCTACGCCGACCGCCTGGTCGCGATGCGCGCGGGCAAGGTGATCGCCGCCGGCACCCCGCACGAGGTGCTGACGGAAGAGCTGCTGCGCGAGGTGTTCGAGCTGGACGCCAAGGTCATCGAGGACCCCGTGGCCGGGACTCCCCTGGTCGTCCCGATCGGCACGCGCCCGCGACCGACATCCGCCGAGCCGGCCGCCTGACCCCGCCCGAGCAGGCCCCATCGGGTCAGCCCTCGGCGAGCGCCCTTATGACGTCCTCGTCGCCGGGGGCCAGCTCGGCGGCCCTGGCCAGGTCCTGCCTGGCCTTCTCCCGCAGCCCCGCCGCCCGGTAGACCACGGACCTGTTGAACAGCAGCTCGGCCGTCTCCTCCAGCTTGAGCGCGCGCGTCAGATCGGTCAGGGCCGCCTCCCCGTCGCCGCGCTCGAAGGCCAGCTCCGCCCGGCTCGCCCAGGCCGCCACCAGCTCGGGGTCCAGCTCCAGCGCCTCGTCGAACGCGATCCGCGCCTCCGGGTAGCGGCTCTCCGCCATCTCGATCTGCCCGAGCACGCACAGCAGGTGCGGGTCGCGCGGCGCGAGCCGCAGCCCGCGCTCCACGTCCTGGCGCGCGCGGACGTAGTCGCCCGCGGCCGCGTGCAGGCCGCTCCTGTTGACGTACGCGGGCGCGAAACCGGGGTCCAGCTCCAGCGTGTGATCCAGGTCGGTGTGCGCGCCTTCGTGGTCGCCGGACGCGAACCGCACCTCGGCCCGGTTGTAGTACGCCTCGGGGAAGGGCGCGCTGAGCCGCATGACGCTCTCGTAGTCGGCCAGCGCCTCGGCGGGCCTGCCCAGCTTGTGCAGCAGATTGCCCCGGTCGAGGTAGTAGTCGGGATAGCCGGGATCGGCCTCGATGGCGCGGGTGTAGTCGGCCAGCGCCGCCTCGTGCTCGCCCGCCATGGCCAGGAGCTGGCCCCTGTTGGCGTACAGCACCAGCCGGTGGATCGGGTGCTCGTCCGTCAGGTCGGACTCGGCCAGGTCGATGGCCTGCCGGACGAGCTCCAAGGCCGCGGCGTGGCGGCCCCTGCGCACCTCCACCAGGGCCTTGCCGTTGAGGTCGAACCCGAGGTGGAAGGCCCGTTCGCGGCGGTCGGGCAGCAGGGAGGTGATCGTGATGGCCTCGTTGGCCCAGGCCAGCGCCTGCTCGGGGTCGCGGCGGGCCGGGTCGTGGTGGCGTACGAGGATCATCGCGGTGGCGTAGGCGGCCGTGGCGCGGCGCTTCGGGTCGACGCACTCACGCCTGGCCCGGTCGTAGAGCTCGCGGGCCTCGTCCTCGCGCTCGATGGCCTCCAGCGCGCCGGCGACCCGCTGCAGGAGGTGCCCCCAGCCCGCCGGATCGTCCTCGTACGCCAGCCCGCGCAGCGCTTCGACACCCGACTCCGCCATGGCGTGGTGGAAGCCCTCGTCGCGGTAGCGGTCGAAGTCGGCCTGCAGCGGCCCGGCCCCCGGCGCCGACGGGCCCTCCTCGATGCGCAGCAGCTCGGGGCCGAGCCTGCGGCGCAGCACGGTCACGAGCTCGGCGTCGGTGTGGTCGGCCTCGCCGAGGTTGTGCACGGTGAGCGCGAGCGGACCCGCGCGGAGCAGGTGCTCGCGGACGAGCTCGGCCAGCCCGTTCGCGATCCTGAGGCTGCGGCGGGCGCCGGGGACGAGGATGCGCTGCGCCCTCGGCAGGTCGTCGGCCAGCGACCGGCGGACCGCGGGGACGAGCTCGCGCAGTGCGGGCGCCGCGGCCCTGATCTCGATGTCGTACGCGGCGACCAGGTCCGGCCAGCGCTCCAGCGCCACCGGGACCAGGTGGCCGAGCAGCCCGGCGCCGAAGGTGTAGGGGCCGCCGATGCGGCGGTCCGCGTCAAAGATCATGGTGCCCACCCCTCCCAAGATCGGGCACCGGCCGGCGCCCCCTGCGAGGCGCCGGCCGAGTCGTCCAGCGGAATCGATCAGCTGGGATGCGTCAGGCCGCGTGCCTCGGCGCGGCCGCGGCGGTGGGCTTAACGGTTCCGGGCCTGTGCACGACGATCTTCTTCATGGGGGCCTTTCACGATCAATGCGGGACCGAGCGATCATAGGGATGACCGGTACATGTCAGCACAGTGAAAAGTGGCCGATCAAGATTTATCTGGTAAGGGCCATTTCGGGGATATTTTTGGCCTTGGCCGTAACCCGTCAATCGCCCAGGATCGCGTCCACGAACACCTCAGGATCGAACGGCGCCAGATCGTCGGGCCCCTCGCCCAGCCCCACGAGCTTCACCGGGACGCCGAGCTCCCGCTGGACCGAGATCACGATGCCGCCCTTGGCCGTGCCGTCGAGCTTGGTCAGCGCGATGCCGGTGATGTTCACCACCTCGGCGAACACCTGGGCCTGGCGCATGCCGTTCTGGCCCGTGGTGGCGTCGAGGACCAGCAGCACCTCGTCGACCGTGGCCTTCTTCTCGATGACCCGCTTGACCTTGCCCAGCTCGTCCATGAGCCCGGTCTTGGTGTGCAGCCGGCCCGCGGTGTCGACGATGACGACGTCGGCCTTCTCCGCCATGCCCCTGGCGGTGGCGTCGAAGGCCACGGAGGCCGGGTCGCCGCCCTCGGGGCCGCGCACCACGTCGGCGCCGACCCGGTCGCCCCAGGTCTGGAGCTGGTCGGCGGCCGCCGCGCGGAACGTGTCGGCCGCGCCGAGCACGACCTTCTTGCCGTCGCCGACGAGCGAACGGGCGAGCTTGCCCGTGGTGGTGGTCTTGCCGGTGCCGTTGACGCCCACGACGAGGACCACCGCGGGCCGCTCACCGTGCTTCTGCACGTGCAGCGTACGGTCGAGGTCGGGGTTGATCTGCGCGAGGAGCTGCTCGCGCAGCAGCTTGCGCACCTCGTCCGGCGTGCGGCTGCCGAGCACCTTGACCTTGGTGCGCAGCTCCTCGACCATCGCCTGGGTCGGGGCCACGCCCACGTCGGCGGTGATCAGGCTCTCCTCGATCTCGTCCCACACCTCGTCGTCGAGGCGGTCGCGGGAGAGCAGCTCCAGCAGCCCGCGCCCGAACGCGCTCTGCGAGCGCGCCAGCCGGGAGCGCAGCTTCACCATCCGGCCCGCGGACGGCGGCGGCTTCTCGATCTCGGGCGGGAGGACGACCGGCTCCGCCGGCTTGACCGGCGGCGGCAGCGTGGTGGTCGCGCCCTCGTCCTCCTCACCCGCTCCGGCGGGCCGCTTCTCCTCCGGAAGCGTGGGGGCCTCCGGCGGCTTCACCGGCGGGGCCGCCTTGCGTCCCGGTCTGAAGAGCAGGAAGAGACCGCCGGCCGCCAGCAGGGCGACGACGGCCACGATCACTATGACGCCGAGATAACCATCCACAAGATGTCAGTTTTCCAGATCGACCGGCATGGTATGCCCAATGCCACCCCGATCAGGCCGACTCACGCTCGCGCAACCGCTGGCTGACCACCTGTGTGACGCCGTCTCCGCGCATCGACACGCCGTAGAGGGCGTCGGCGATCTCCATCGTGCGTTTGTTGTGGGTGATCACGATGAGCTGCGAACTCTGCCGCAATTCCTCGAACAGGGTCAGCAGCCGCTGCGTGTTGGTGTCGTCGAGCGCGGCCTCGACCTCGTCCATCACGTAGAACGGCGAGGGCCGGGCCTTGAAGATGGAGACCAGGAACGCCACCGCCGTCAGCGAGCGCTCGCCGCCGGACAGCAGCGACAGCCGCTTGACCTTCTTGCCCGGCGGCCTGGCCTCGACCTCGATGCCGGTGGTCAGCATGTCGGAGGGCTCGGTGAGCACCAGCCGCCCTTCGCCGCCGGGGAAGACCCTGGTGAAGACCTGCTGGAACTCCCTGGCCACGTCCTCGTAGGCCGAGGTGAACATCTGCTCGACCCGGTCGTCCACCTCTTTGACCACGGTCATCAGGTCGCGCCTGGTCTTCTTCAGGTCTTCGAGCTGCGAGGTCAGGAACGCGTGCCGCTCCTCCAGCGCCGCGAACTCCTCCAGCGCCAGCGGGTTGACCTTGCCGAGCTGGTTCATCTGGCGCTCGGCGGCCCTGGCCCGCTTCTCCTGCTCCTCGCGCACGTACGGCACGGGCGGGTCGCCGGGCACCGGGGCCTCAGGCCCGTATTCGGAGATCAGGGCCTCGATCTCGACCCCGAACTCCTCCATCGCCCGCTGCTCCATCTGCTCCAGCCGCAGGCGCTGCTCGGTGCGGGCCACCTCGCTGCCGTGCACGCGGTTGACCAGTTTGTCCAGCTCCTGGCCCAGCTCGCGGACGCGGAGGCGGACCTGCTTGAGCTCGGCGTCGATGGCGACCCTGGCCAGATCTGCCTCGTCACGCTCCCTGGAGGCGAGCTGGATGGACTGCGCGAGGGCCCCGAGCACCCGCTTGGCCCCCTTGCTGACGGCCTCGGCCACGGCGGCCTGCCGCCTGCGCCTGGCGCGCTGAGCGGCCGCCTGGGCGCGCTCCTGGCGCTCTCTGGTCGCGGCCCGCAGCAGGCCGTCGGCCCGGCCCTCGACACCCTTGACGCGCTCCTCGGCGGTGCGCACCTGAAGCCGGGTGTCCATCTCGCGCTGCCTGGCGGCCTCACAGGCGACGGCCAGGTCGTCGCGTACGTCGGTGGTGGGCTCGGACTCCAGCTCCTGGGCGTATTCGGCCTCGGCCAGCCGGATCTCCAGGTCGGCCAGCTCCTCCAGCCCCTCGGTCCGGGCCTCCGTCGCCCTGGTGACGCTCTTGGCCAGCCGCTCGGCCTCGTCGCGGGCGGCATTGGCGGCGGCCTCGATCTGGGCCAGCCGCCTGGCCGCGGCGGCGTTGAGCTGGTCGGCCTCCCGCTGACGGCCTCTGACCTGGTCGAGCGCGCCCTGCGCGGCGCTGACGCCGGCCTGGGCGGTGGTGACGGCGGTCTGGATCTCGCTGACGTGGGCCTGGGCGGCTTCGAGAGCGGCCTGCGCGGCCTGCTCCCCGGCGATCGCCTCGTCCAGCGCCGTGGCGCTCTCCTCGGCCCCGGCCTCGGCCGCCTCCAGGTTCCTGACGGCCTCGTCGAGCGCCGCACGCACCTGGAGCACGGAGGTGCCGCCCTCGGCGCCCCCGGTGGCGAGATGGGCGCCGACCAGGTCGCCCTTCGTGGTGACGGCTCGCAGGCGGGGATGGCGCTCGGCGATCGAGCGCGCGGTCTCCAGGTCGTCCACGACCACGACGTCCGCCAGGACGTGGTCGAGTGCGGGCCGCAGATGGTCGGGCACGGTCACCAGATCGGCCGCCCACCGGCCGCCGCCGGGAGCGGCGGTGGCCGCCCGGCCGGCGTCCGGGTCCGCGCCCGCCAGCGCGACCAGGAGCGTGGCCTGGCCGGCGCTCTGGGCGCGCAGCAGCTCCAGCGCCTCCACGGCGGTGTCCAGGGTCTTGACGGTGATCGCCTCGGCGACCGGCCCGAGCACGGCCGCCACCGCGAGCTCGGCTCCCGGGGTGACCTGCATCGAGGCCGCCAGCGGCCCGAGCACCCCGCCCAGATCGGCGTCCAGCAGCGCCGCGCCGCCGTCGCCCTTGGCCAGCCCCAGCTCCAGCGCGTCTCTGCGGGCCTGGAGAGCGGCCACCGAGCGCTGGCCCGCCTGGTCCGTGGCGCGGGCGGTGCCCACGGCCGCCTTGGCGGCCTGCAGGGCGGAACGCGGCGCGTCGAGACTCGACTTGGCCTCCTCCGCCGCCGCCCTGGCCTCGTCGGCCACGGCCCTGGCCTCCTCGACCACGGCCTGCGCGGTGGCCAGCTCCTCGGCGAGCGCGGGATCGACCGCGGGCTCCTCCTCGCGCTGCGTCTCCAGGTCTTCCCTGGCCTGCCGCTCGCGCTCGGCGGCGTCGGTCACGGCCTGCTGGAGCCGGCCGATCTCGTCCTCGGCGGCCCTGGCGCGGCTGCGTACGGAATCGACCTGGCCGCGCAGCCTGGCCAGCCCTTCGCGGCGGTCGGCGGCGGCCCTGGCGGCCAGCGCGAGCCGCTGCTCCTCAGCGCTCAGCTCGGACTCGGACTGCGCGCGCCGCTCGACGGCCGCCTCCAGCAGCTCGTGCGCCTGCTCCAGCTCGGCCCTGAGGATGAGCTCCTGCTCACGGGCCTCGCCCGCCTCGCGTTCGAGGTCTTCGGGGTCGCGGCCACGGCGCTCGATGGCGGCGGCGTCGATCGCGTGCCGGTGGCGCTCGGCGGCGAGCTGCTCCAGGCCGGTGGTGCGCTCGCGCAGCGACGACAGCCTGAAGTAGGTCTCCTGCGCGGCGCTCAGCCGGGGCTGCGCCTCGGCCTCGGCCGCCTCCAGGGCGGCCTCGCGCTGCTGGCCCTCGGCCAGCTCGGTCTCCACCTGATGGCGCCTGGTCGTGATCGCGGCCTCGTCGGCGGCCTCGCGCTCCAGCGTCGTACGGAGGATGCCCATGTCGTCGGCCAGCAGCCGCAGCCGGGCGTCACGCAGGTCGGCCTGGATGACGGCGGCCTTGCGGGCGATCTCCGCCTGGCGGCCCAGCGGCTTGAGCTGGCGGCGCAGCTCGGTGGCGAGGTCCTGGACGCGGGTCAGGTTGGCCTGCATGGCGTCGAGCTTGCGCAGCGCCTTTTCCTTGCGCTTGCGGTGCTTGAGCACGCCCGCGGCCTCTTCGATGAAGGCCCGCCGGTCCTCGGGGCCCGCGTGCAGCACGGCGTCGAGCTGGCCCTGCCCGACGATGACGTGCATCTCGCGGCCGATGCCCGAGTCGGACAGCAGCTCCTGGATGTCGAGCAGGCGGCAGATGTCGCCGTTGATCGCGTATTCGCTCTGCCCCGACCTGAACATCAGCCGGCTGATCGTGACCTCGGTGTAGTCGATCGGCAGCGCGCCGTCGGAGTTGTCGATGGTCAGCGTGACCTCGGCGCGGCCGAGCGGCGGCCTGGACGAGGTGCCGGCGAAGATGACGTCCTCCATCTTGCCGCCGCGCAGCGACTTGGCGCTGTGCTCGCCCATGACCCAGGCCAGGGCGTCGACGACGTTGGACTTGCCGGAGCCGTTGGGGCCGACGACGCAGGTGATGCCCGGCTCGAACCGCAGGGCGGTCGCGGAGGCGAAGGACTTGAAGCCGCGCAGGGTGAGGGTCTTCAAATACAAGCGCGGCCCCCTTCTCCCTGAACGGACTTCGGAAAAGACTACTGGTCCTTACTGCCCTTCGCGGGCACGTACAGTCAGGACCGCCCCGACCAGGGCAAAGGAAGTTTTCCGAATCAGCGCAAATAACAAGGGACGCCTCTTCGAGACGTCCCTGGGTCTTGCGCTCCGATCACTCTCAGGTGAGTGCCGGCTCGCGCTCTTGCATGCGACTTAGCGCTTCGTCGCGGGTTTGCGCCGCAAGAGCGTCATTGGTGGCCTGAAGTCGGATGAGTTCTGCCTCCAGATCCCGGATACGCTGCTGCAAACGGCGCATCTCCGAGACCATCCGAGGGTCAGGACCGCCGACGTGGCCGAGTAGAGCCTTCGCCATGGTAAAGGGTCCTCCACGCTGAGTGACCAGACTGGTTCGCGCACTTCTATTCCGCGGGAGGGGTGCGCGTGGTACCTAACAAGAGTCGCACCGGCAGTGTGGGCGGTCAAGTCGAACAAACCGCTGAGCCCTACTGATGGGCACTCCCGACATACAACTATACCCTATTTAGGCTGTTTGACGAAACGCGTCACCGCTCAGCAAACCCGGTCAAACTACCTCGGGGTTCGCTCCAGCGTTCCACTACTCCATCCACTCTGCCCGGCGTGTCGCAACCTCTGAGCAGCTCCAGCAGCTTGACGCACGCCGCACGCGGCCCTTCCGCGACGACCTCGACCCGGCCGTCCTCGGTGTTGCGGGCCCAGCCCGCGAGGCCGAGCTCCAGCGCCCTGGCTCTGGTCCACCAGCGGAACCCGACACCCTGGACCCTCCCCCGGACCCAGGCGGTCATGCGGGCGTTCTCCCCGTTCTCCGACATTTCCTCTCCCGTACAGGACGTCAAGCCACCAGGATCTCGCTCCCGAGCGCGAACCGCGTCGCCGCTTCGTCGAACGCCAGGATGGCGGCGGTCTCCTCCGCTTTCACCCAGGCCAGGCCGAAGATCGACGCGGGCAGCCCGGCGACGGGCACGAAACTGATGTCCGGGCGGCGGTGCTGGGCCGCCGTGGGCGTGCAGAACAGCATCCCGCCCCGGCCGAGCGCCACCTCGGTCAGGCCCTCCTGGGTGGTCGCCACCCTACCGGCCAGCGGAATCGGCAGGCCGGACGGGGTGACGGGCGGCGCGACCCGCTCGTGCCACGAGCGCGGGGCCGGGCCGTCCAGCCCGATCAGCGGGACGCCGGCCAGCTCCTCCACCCCGATGCCCGCACGCCCCGCGAACGGATGCCCGGCGGAGACGCCGAGCTGGTAGGAGACGTGGTTCAGGGCCTCGCCGGTCCGCAGGTCCCGCTCGTCCACCGGGAGCAGCGTGAACGTGATGTCCACCTGCCCGGCCCGCAGCTTCGTGAAGGGGTCGGAGAGCGGGATCTCCACCAGCTCGACCGCGCATCCCGGGTAGCGCTCCTCGAAGGCCCTGACGCTGCCGGTGACGACGTCCGTGGGCGTGGCCAGGAAGCCCACCCTGATGACGCCGGTCACCTCGCGGGCGGCCGCCTTGGCGCGGCTCACGGCGCCCGCCAGTCCGTCGTACGCGGGGCGCAGGTCGGCCAGGAACCGCTCGCCCAGCGGCGTGAGCCGGACCCGCCTGCTGGTCCTGTCGAAGAGCCGGCCGCCGATCCTGGTCTCCAGCGCGCGCATGAGCTGGCTCACGCGGCCGGGCGACAGGTAGAGGCGCTCGGCCGTCCGCGCGAAGTGCAGCTCCTCCGCGAGCACCACGAAGCACTCCAGCTCCCTGAACTCCATCCCTGCCTCCGCGTGATCGGTTAGCCCACCTAAACCAAGGCTTCGGACTTCGCCATTGTTCCCGCCGGTCGCGCGCCGGAGGCTGACTCGCATGACTATGACCGGCGTTTCTGCCAGTACGCGGGCCCGCTGGCCCGCCGTGCTCTCCGTCGCGGTGGGCACCTTCACGATCGTGACCAGCGAGATGCTGCCCGTGGGCCTGCTGACCTCGATCGCCTCGGCCCTGGGCGTGTCCGACGGCACCGCGGGACTGATGATGACCGCGCCGGGGCTCGTCGCCGCCGTCTCCGCGCCCGTGCTCGCGATCACCACCCGGCGGCTGGACCGGCGGACCACGTTGCTCGCGTTGATGGCGCTGCTGGCGGTGGCGAATCTCGCGGGCGCGTTCGCCCAGAGCTATCCGGTCATGCTGGCGGCCCGGCTGCTGACCGGGGTGAGCATCGGCGGTTTCTGGGCCTTCGCGGCCGGGATCGGGGTGCGGCTGGTGCCTGAGCGCGCCGTGGGGCGGGCCACGTCGATCATCCTGGCGGGGGTGTCGGTGGCGTCGGTGCTGGGGGTGCCTGCGGCGACGTTCGTCTCGTCGTTCGCGGGGTGGCGGACGGCGTTCGCCGCCATGGGAGTGCTGGCCCTGGCCCTGCTCGCGCTGCTGGCCGTCACATTGCCGCCGCTGCCGGGCGAGAGCGCCGCGCCCAGGCCTGAGCCCGCCTCCACGCGTGGGGAGCGCCCTGCGTGGCTCTCGGGCCCGCTCACGGTCATCCTGATTTTGACCGTCCTGATCGTGGCCGGCCATTTCGCCGCCTACACCTACGTACGGCCGTTCCTGGAGCAGGTCTCCGACGCCGGCCCCGGTCTCGTCGGCACCGCGCTCCTCCTGTACGGGGCCGCGGGCGTGGCGGGCAACTTCGCGGCGGGCGCGCTGGCGGCCAGGGACCCCAAGCCGGTCCTCGTCGTGCTGGCCGTGCTCATGGCGCTCGCCACCGCGGCGCTGCCCCTGATCGGCCTGCCCCTGGTCATGCTCGTGGTGTGGGGCCTCGGCTACGGAGGCGTCGGCGTGACCCTGCAGCTGTGGATCATGCGGGCGGGCGGCGGCGAGATGGGCACGGCCCTGTTCGTCGGCGCGTTCAACGTCTCCATCGCGCTCGGCGCGTTCGCCGGCGGCCGGGTCGTGGACGGCGTCTCGATCTCCGCGGTCATGTGGGCAGGCGCCGGCCTCGCCGTGCTCACCGCGCTCGTCGCTGGCATCTGGGGCAGGAGTAGGACGACCGGTTCATGAACGCCTCGCGCTTGATCGCCGTGCCGCAGCGGGAGCAGGGCAGGTCGCGGCGGCCGTAGGCCTCCAGCGAACGCTCGAAGTAGCCGCTCTCGCCGTTGACGTTCACGTACAGGCTGTCGAAGGACGTGCCGCCCTGCAGCAGCGCGGCGCCCATGACCGTGCGGACGGCGGCGACCAGCTCGGCGATCTTCGGGCGGGTGAGCGTCTCCGTGGGCCTGGCCCAGTGCAGCTTCGCGATCCACAGGGCCTCGTCGGCGTAGATGTTGCCGACGCCGCTGATCAGCGACTGGTCGAGCAGCGCCCGCTTGATCTCGGTGCGCTTGGCCCTGAGCCTGCGGGTGAACTCGGCCTCGTCGAACGCCGCCTCGAACGGGTCGGGCGCGATGTGGGAGATCGGCTCGGGCACGCCGTCCACCAGGGCGGTGAGCATGACGTGGCCGAACGTGCGCTGGTCCACGAAACGCAGGTCGGGGCCGCCGTCCTCGAAGCGGAGCCGTACGCGGAGATGCTTCTCCAGCGGCGCGTCCTGGTCCACGACGAGCAGCTGACCGCTCATCCCCAGGTGGGCCAGGAGCGCCTCCTCCGCGCCCGAGAGCGGCAGCCACAGGTATTTGCCGCGGCGCGCGGCGGACAGGACCGCGCGGCCCTTGAGCCGCGCGGTGAACTCGTCGGCGCCGGGCACGTGCCGCCTGATCGCGCGGGGGTGCAGGACCTCCGCGGCGGCGATCTCACGGCCGACGACCCACTGTTCGAGGCCGCGCCTGACGACCTCGACCTCCGGCAACTCAGGCACTGAAGACCTCGCACTCCGATCTCACGGGCGCCGCACGGCTCTCGAACGCGCAAGCACCCATCGTCCGTCAAAAGGGCAACAGAACTCTCGCCCTCCGGTAATCCCCGGGGACGGCGCGAAACGCGGCGCTCAGCCCGTGGGCTGGCTCTCCCGCTGCTCCCTGCGCGCCCTGATCCGGGTCCACGCCGCCTCGGCCGCCTGCTGCTCGGCCTCCTTCTTGCTGCGCCCGGTGCCGGAGCCGTAGGACTCGCCGCCGACGCGCACCATGGCCGTGAACGACTTCGCGTGGTCGGGGCCGCTCTCCTCGACGTGGTATTCGGGCACGCCGAGCGCCTCGGAGGCGGTGAGCTCCTGCAGCGAGGTCTTCCAGTCGAGGCCCGCGCCCAGCGAGGCCGAGCGGACGATCAGCGGGTCGAACAGCAGGTGGACGACCCTGAACGCCTCGTCCAGCCCCTTGTCGACGTAGACCGCGCCGATGAGGGCTTCGAGGGTGTCGGCCAGGATCGAGGACTTGTCGCGCCCGCCCGTGCCCTCCTCGCCCCTGCCGAGCCGCAGGAACCGGCCCAGGCCCAGGTTGCGGGCCACGTCGGCCAGCGCGCGCATGTTGACCACCGCGGCGCGCAGCTTCGCGAGCTGGCCTTCCGGCAGGTCGGGGTGGTTGCGGTAGAGGGTGTCGGTGACCACCAGGCCCAGCACCGAGTCGCCGAGGAACTCCAGGCGCTCGTTGGTGGGCAGGCCACCGTTCTCGTACGCGTAAGAGCGGTGCGTCAGCGCCCGCTCGAGGATGTCGAGCCCGAGGCCGACCTCGAGGACCCGCTCCAGCTCGTCTTTGGCGACCTCCACGGCCACCGGCTTAGGACCTGCGCCCACGTGCTTCCTCCTCGGACATCTTCACATGGCGCGCCGACTGCGGAAGATGCCCGAAAACGTGGTGGGCGTCGGGGTAACGCGTAGCCCCGGCGTCCACCACGGCCGCGGGCGAACCGCCGCCGTACGCAACTGAGACGGTAACGCCGACCGAGGCACAATGGCACCCGGTCGGCATTACGTCAATCAGGCAGACGGCTCGATGACCTGACGGCGGTTGTAGGTGCCGCAGGTGGGGCACGCGATGTGCGGCTGCTTCGGCGAACGGCACTGCGGGCAGCTCACCAGGGCGACAGCAGTCGTCTTCCACTGGGAGCGACGGGCGCGGGTGTTGCTCCGCGACATCTTTCGCTTCGGGACGGCCACGTCACTTCTCCTGATCGTTATCGTTCTCGGTAACCAGACCTTGCAACGACGCCCAGCGGGCGTCGATCTTCTCGTGCCGGTGATCCGCGCCGGCCTCGGCCAGCTTGATCCCGCACTCCGTGCAGAGCCCGTCGCAGTCCTCGCGGCACATAGGGCTCAACGGCAGTGCGAGCACCACCGCGTCACGGAACGTCGGCTCGAGGTCGAGCAGCTCACCGTCGAGCAGTGAGTCCTCCTCCGAGGCGTCCTCGTCGGAGTAGAAGAACAGCTCCTGCAGGTCGACCTCGATCTCCGAGGAGACCGGGTCGAGGCACCGCGCGCACTCCCCGGCGAGCGGGGCCTGCGCCGTGCCTGTCACGAGCACGCCTTCCATCACTGCTTCGAACCGGAGCTCCAGCTCGACTTCGGCATCCTTGGGGACACCGATCATGTCGACGCCGAGATCCACCGGTGCCGGGAGGGCTAGGGTCGTCTGCCGCATCGTCCCCGGCCGCTTCCCCAAGTCATGAGTGGAGAGCACCCAAGGGGAGCGGGGGTCGAGGTGCTGAGTCATCCTGCTCTCGCTAGGCATGGCGAAAACGATCGCCGTCGTACAAGGCCGAAATGAAAGGATAGCAGGTCGCGGTCAGCCCCTGAGCCGCTCGATGAGCAGCTTGTGCACCAGATCGGGCACGAGACCGGACACGTCCCCACCATACCGGGCGATCTCTTTCACCCTGCTGGAGGACAGGAAGGAGTACTCGGGGTTCGTCGGCATGAACAGCGTCTCGACCCCCGACAGCCGATAGTTGAGCTGAGCCATCTGCAGCTCGTAGTCGAAGTCGCTGACCACCCTGATGCCCTTGACGATGGCGGGGATGTCGTTGTTGCGGCAGAAGTCGACCAGCAGGCCGTGGAACTTCCGCACCTTGACGTTGGGGTATTCCTTGGTCACGGTCTGCAGCATCTCGATGCGTTCGTCCACCGTGAACAGGCTGCTTTTCTCGACGTTGATGAGGACTGCCACGGTCACCTCGTCATACAGCCTGGCGGACCGGCCGATGATGTCGAGATGTCCATTGGTGATGGGGTCGAACGACCCCGGGCAGACTACGCGGCGCAAGACGCCTCCCAGGTCTACGGGTTCCCGGCGGCGCGACCGTACCAAACGGACGCTTCGCCATATCTACGGACCCTCTCCTCAACGTACCCTTCTGGCCACATCAACGCCTTTCCCCTGCTTTCCCTCTCGAATGCCACCAACGCCTCATCGGCCAGCCAACCGTTATCTCGCAGTGACTCGAGATTCCTCACCACCTCGTCGTCGGACACCGCGTACGGCGGGTCGGCGAACACGATGCCGTACGGCTGATCAGGCGTTTTGGCGAGCACCCGCGCCACCTTGTCGGCCACCACGACGGCCCCGGCGAAGCCGAGCGAGCGGATGTTGTCCTTGATCGTCCGGACCGCCTTGGGATCGGACTCGACCAGCACGGCCCCGGCGGCGCCCCGCGACAGCGCCTCCAGGCCGACGGCCCCCGAACCGGCGTAGAGGTCGAGGACGCGGGCGTCGCGCAGTCCGTAGAGTGAATCGAGCGTCAAGAGGATCCCTTCTCGCGCCCTGTCGCTGGTCGGCCTCGTCCCGCGCCCCGGCGGCACGGCCAACCGCCGCCCACCTGCGCTCCCCGCGATGATCCGAGTCATGTGACCCATTGTTCCGCATGTCCGCGCAGGTCAAGAGTGGACAAGTGTCTGCCTCAAGAGCGCAAGGGTGATTGGAATCGGCACGGCGGCCCCGCATGATGAGTCTGCGGCCTTCGAGGTGACCCACATGAAGGCCGACCGGCGTGATCGTGAGCCCTTCCGCACGCCGGTTCCCTCGGCACCTGACCCGAGGGTGGGCCCAGCCGGGGACGGCATTCGGGGGGAGGCCGTCCCCGCGGCTGGGTTCTTTTCTTTCTAAGCCCGCGCTGCGGGCGCCACACCCCCTGGAACGCCCTCAAGCGGCCCTGTGGGGCATCTCAGGTCTTCTCCAGGTATTCCGCCCGTTCGTCGGCCAGCAGCCGGTGGATCTCCGCTCTGAGGCCCTCGTGGGACGTCAGCTCCGGATCGCCGGCCAGCAACGCCCCCGCCTCCTCCCGCGCGGTGGCGATCACGTCCTCGTCGCGCAGCAGCTGCAGCAGCTTCAGCGAGGACCGCTTGCCCGACTGGGCCGCGCCCAGGACGTCGCCCTCACGGCGTTGTTCGAGGTCGACCCTGGACAGCTCGAAGCCGTCCAGCGTGGCGGCCACCGCGTCCAGGCGCCCACGGGCCGGGGTGCCCTCGGGGAAGTCGGAGACCAGCAGGCACAGCCCGGGGAGCCCGCCACGGCCCACCCGCCCACGCAGCTGGTGGAGCTGGGAGACGCCGAACCGGTCGGCGTCCATGATGATCATCACGGACGAGTTGGGCACGTCCACGCCCACCTCGATGACCGTGGTGGCCACCAGCACGTCGAGCTCGCCCCTGGTGAACGACCGCATGATCGCGTCCTTCTCCTCGGGCGGCAGCTTGCCGTGCAGCGTGGCGACGCGCAGGTCGTGGAACGGGCCCTCGGACAGCAGCTCGGCCACGTCGAGGACCGCCAGCGGCGGCCTGCGCTCCTCCTCCGCGGTCACCGACCCCAGATCGCCCTCGTCGCCCTCCAGGTCACCGATGCGGGGGCACACGATGTACGCCTGCCGCCCCAGGCCCACCTCCTCCCTGACGCGCTGCCAGGTGCGTTCGAGGTAGTGGGGCTTCTCGGCCGCCGGCACGACGTGCGTCGTGATGGGCGCGCGCCCCGAGGGGAGCTGCGACAGCGTCGAGACCTCCAGGTCGCCGAAGACCGTCATGGCGACCGTGCGCGGGATCGGGGTGGCCGTCATGACCAGGACGTGCGGCCGGGCCTCGCCCGCCTTCTCCCGCAGGGCGTCGCGCTGCTCGACCCCGAAGCGGTGCTGCTCGTCCACCACGACCAGCCCGAGGTCGGCGAACTGCACGTGCTCCTGCAGCAGCGCGTGGGTGCCGACCACGATCCCCGCCGTGCCTGAGGCGGCGTCGAGCAGGGCCGAGCGGCGGGCGGCCGCGCCCATCGAGCCGGTCAGCAGCGTGACCGCCGTGCCACCGAACATGCCGCCCTGCGCCAGATCCCCCAGCATGGCGCTGATCGAGCGGTGGTGCTGCTGGGCGAGCACCTCCGTGGGCGCGAGCAGCACCGCCTGGCCGCCCGCGTCGACCACCTGGAGCATCGCCCGCAGCGCCACCACGGTCTTGCCCGCGCCCACCTCGCCCTGCAGCAGCCGGTGCATGGGGTGCTCCAGCGCGAGGTCGGCGGCGATCTCCTCGCCGACCTCCGACTGCCCCTCGGTCAGCGAGAACGGCAGCCGCCCGTCGAAGTCGGCCAGCATCCCGTCACCGCGCCTGGGCCTGGACTTCGCCGGCCAGGCGGTGGCGGCCTCGCGGCGCTGCAGCAGCACGGCCTGCAGCACGAACGCCTCGTCGAACTTCAGCCGCTTGCGCGCCCGCCCCACCTCCGCGAAGTCCTTCGGCCGGTGGATGGCCACCAGCGCGTCGGCCAGATCCTGCAGGCCGTGCCTGGCCCGCAGGTCGGCGGGCAGCGGATCGTCCAGCGGGCCGAGCGTGTCGAGCACGACGCCGACCGCGCGCCTGATCGCCCACGGCGTCAGGTCCTTGCCGGCCGGGTAGATCGGCACCGGCGCCGCCGCGAACTCCTCCGCGCTGGCCTCGCTCTCCTCGAACAGCTCGAACTCCGGATGCGCGAGCTGCCAGCGCGGGCTGGTGCGCGAGCCGAAGAGCCCCACCTTGCCGGCGAACATCCCGCGCCGCCCGGCCTTGAGCCGCGTCTCGGCCACGTGGGAGCCCTTGCCGAAGAACGACAGGTAGAGCTTGTTGCCGTTGCCGTCGACGACCTCGACCTCCAGCCAGGTGCCGCCCCGGTTGCGCATGGGCTTGCGCATCAGCCTGGTCACCTCGCCGACCACGGTCACGTGCTCGTCCACGGCCAGCGCGCCGAGCGAGGTCAGCTCGCCGCGCTCGGCGTAGCGGCGCGGATAGTGGCGCAGCAGGTCGCCGACCGTCTCCAGGCCGAGGACGCTGTGCAGCAACTTGGCGGTCTTGGGGTCGAGGGCCTTCGTCAGAGGCTCGTCGAAACGGCTCACGGCAATAAGTTCTACCGCCTGCGGCCGACAGGAACCCCGTCCGAGCCTCCCGGCCGCGTCGGCGTGCCGGTGACGCCGGTCAGTGGCGCGGCGGTCCGGGGACGCCGATCAGTGGCGCGGCGGGCTCGGATGCGCCGGGCCCGGTCACTCCACTGCACCGCGCCCGGTTACTCCACTGCGCCGGGCCCGGTCACTCCACGCCGATCAGCAGCGGGTAGCCGCCCTGCTCGCCGTCGTACACGACCAGGTCCACGTCCGGTCTCGTGCGCCTCAGGTGCTCCTCCACGTGGCCGGCCAGGCCCGGCGGCGCCTCGGCGCCCGTGACCAGCGTCACCAGCTCGCCGCCGCCCGCCACCATCCGGTCCACGACCATGGCGGCCACGCTGCCGAGCGAGCCGCCGATCACCGCGACGTCCCCGTCGATCAGCCCCAGCACGTCGCCGGGACGGCACACCCCCGCGCTCGTGAACGCCTCCTTGTCGGCCACCACCAGATGCCCGTGCCGCGTGTGGCCCGCCGCGTCCGTCATCGCCACCACGTCGTCGTCGAAGCGGCGCAGCGGATCGTGCACGGCCAGCGCGGCCAGCCCCTGCACGGTCGCCTTCGTGGGCAGCACGCTGACCACGACCCCGTCCTCGCGGGCGATCTCCGCCGCCGCGGCGGCCACCGCCCGGACGCCCTCGTCGTTCGGCAGGACCGCGACCTCGCTGCCCGCCTCCCTGATCGCGGCGAGCATGGCGGGGATCGTGGGCCTGGTGCCGGGGGCGCGCCCCACCACGACCGCGCCGCACTCCTCGAACAGCGCCGCGATCCCGTCCCCCGCCGCGACCGCCACGATCCCCCTGCCCTCGCTGCCGCGGTGGGTCCGTTCGGCCAGGTACGTGATCCTGATCCGGTGCGGGCGGCCCGCCCGCAGCCCGGCCTCCACGGCGGGACCCGCCTCCGCCACGTGGACGTGCACGTTCCACAGGCCCTCGCCGCCGACCACGACGAGCGAATCGCCCATGGCGTCGAGCTCCGCGCGCAGCACGGCCACCGCGCCGTCGTCGGCGTCCAGCAGGTACATGACCTCGTATCCGGCCCCGACCTCGGTCATCGGCGAGACCCGCGAGGTCGGCGCGGGCACCTCGTAGTGATCGAGGTAGGCGCCGGTGATCACGGAGGCCAGGGTCTCCAGCACGATCGCCGCCCCCGCGCCGCCCGCGTCCACGACGCCGCTGCGGGCCAGCACCTCCAGCTGGTCCGGCGTACGGCGCAGCGCGGCGCGGGCCTCACCCGCGGCCTGCCGCGCCACCTCGTTCAGGTCGTCGTCCACGTCCTGCACGGCCCTGGCGGCCGACTCCAGCACGCTGAGCACCGTGCCCTCCACCGGCCTGGCCACGGCCTCCCTGGCCAGCACGGCCGCCCTGAGCAGCCCGGCACGCAGGTCGGAGCCGTCCTTCAGCACCTCGGCCAGACCGCGCAGCGCCTGGCTGACGATCACCCCCGAGTTGCCGCGCGCCCCGATCAGGGCGCCGTACGAGAGCGTCTGCCAGACCACGGCCGCGTCCACGTCGTCGGGCAGCGACTCGACGGCCTCGGCCGCGGACAGCATGGTCAGGTGCAGGTTCGTGCCGGTGTCGCCGTCGGCCACGGGGAACACGTTGAGCGCGTCGATCTCCGTCCTGGCCTGGCCGAGCGCGTCGGCGGCCAGGCGGGCCCAGCGGCGTACCGCGGGCGGGTCGAGGATCCTCATCTACGCGCTCCGACCTCCCTGAGTGCGCTACGGTTGTCGGTGGAGGATATCGCCGCGCGGGGCTCCGTCCAGCGCTCCCGGTTCGCGCCCATAGGGGTGGATCGGATATTCTCGTCTGGCTGGCCGGTTGTACCGGCATGCCCACTGCCCGGAAAGCATCAGCGGACAGGGCTACATCGACTGTTTTGAAGGAGCGATACCGTGGCTTCCGTCTGCGATGTCTGCCGCAAGGGGCCGACCTTCGGCAACAACGTGTCCCACTCTCACCGCCGTACCCGCCGTCGTTGGAACCCCAACATCCAGACGGTTCGCGCGGTCATCGGCGGCACGCCGAAGAAGCTGAACGTCTGCACCTCGTGCATCAAGGCGGGCAAGGTCACCCGCTAGTTTCGACTTCCACGAACGCCCGTCGCCCCAGCAGGAGCGGCGGGCGTTCGTCATGCCCGGTGGCCGTCACCAGGCGTCAGCGCCAGCGCCAGGCGTGGTCCACGGGGCCGATGCCGGCGCCCAGGGGGAAGCCGTGGGCGATGGCGCCCGTCACGTACTCCTTCGCCTTGCCCACCGCCTCGGGGACGTCGTCGCCCAGCGCCAGCCGGGAGGCGATCGCCGAGGCGAGCGTGCACCCGGTGCCGTGGGTGTGCCGGTTGTCGAGGCGCTCGGCGGCGAAGCGATATTCGCTCGTGCCGTCCGTGAGCAGGTCGATCGGGGCGCCGGGCAGATGGCCGCCCTTGATCAGCGCCCAGGCCGGCCCCAGCTCCAGCACGGCCTCCGCCGCCCCGCGCAGCCCGTTCTCGTCCTCGACCTTGACGGAGGTGAGCTGCTCGACCTCCCACAGGTTCGGGGTCACGACGGTGGCCACGGGCAGCAGCCGCGTCCGCATCGTCTCGACGGCCTCGGGCGCGAGCAGCGCGTCCCCGTGCTTCGAGACCCCGACGGGGTCCACGACCACGGGCGCGGCGCAGGAGGCGAGCACGTCGGCCACGGTCTCCACCAGCACCGGCGAGGCGAGCATGCCGGTCTTCACCGCCCGCGCGCCGATGTCGCCGAGCACCGAGTCGAGCTGGGCGCGCACGGCCTCCGGCGGCAGCTCCCAGTAGCCCTGGACGCCGAGGGAGTTCTGTGCCGTCACCGCGGCGATGACGCTCATGCCGTGGACGCCCATGGCCATCATGGTCTTCAGGTCAGCCTGGATGCCCGCGCCGCCGCCGGAGTCGGAGCCGGCGACGGTCAGCACACATGGAGGGGTCGAAACCGTCATATCCCCCATCCAACCACTCAGGTGACGGAGCACTCCCCAGTGACCATGCCGCAGTTCTCCGCCTTGGAGCCCTTGCCGGTGGCGGTGAAGGTGACGTCGACCGACGTCCCGGCCGCCAGGTCCGCCGACAGGTCCAGGATCAGCAGGTCGCCGTCCTGCGTCCATTCGGCGCCGGTCACGTTCATGACCTGGCCGTCCACGGGCAGCGAGACCGTGGGGTCCGCCACGGTCTCCGTGGAGGTGTTGGAGAGCTGCAGGGTGGCCGCGTAGCTGGTCAGGCGCTGCTTGATGGTCTGCTGAACGCTCACCGACTGGCCGCCGGCGTTGCCCGAGCCCATCGTCCCCGTGCTCGTGGGGTTCGCGGTGCTGGGCATGGTCGGAACGACGCCCGTGTCGTCGTCGTCCAGCGTCGACGTCTCCTGGGTCGGCGTCTCCGACACGCTCTCCTCGACGGGCGGCGGGGTGGTCGGCTCCTTGGTGGGCTTCGCCGACTGCTTCACCTTCGTCTTGGTGGGCGTGGGGGTGGGCGTCGCACTGCGGCGCGGTGTGCGGGCCGCGTACGTGGTGGTCGGCGTCGGGGTCGATGCGGACTCGGTGTCGTCCGACGGCTCCTCTTCCGGCTCCTCCTCCGGCACGTCCGCCGCGGGATCGGCGGCATCGGCGCTCGGCGGGCCGCTCGCCTGTACGGCGGCGCAGCTCGTACCCGTGCACTTGGCCGGGCCTTCCGGGGAGCTCATGAGCTTGACGCCCGCCACGGTGCCGCCGAGCACGACGGCGACGGCCGCGACGGACAGCAGCGCGACCCGGCCCTTGCCGGCGCTCGCGGGAGCGGCGGCGAGCAGCTCGTCGTTCCGCGGCGACTTGCGGCGGCCGCGGCGGCTCTTGGGCTCGTCCGGCTCGTCGTCGATGCCCGAGTCGGAGGACCAGCCGGAGTCGAGGAAACCGGTCTCGGCGCTCGCCCAGGCGGGGGTGTTGTGGATCGCCGTCGGCTCGCCGGCCACCTTGATGTCACCCGGCTCGGGCGGGCCGACGTACATGGGGTTGGGGCCCGAAGGGACGTCGAATCTGGCGGTACGGTCGGCGGGCCCGTCGAAGGGACCGCTGGGCGGCCCATCAAAAGGCCCACCAGCAGGCGCGTCGAAGGGCCCTGGGCGCTCGGGACGCCCGTCGAAGCCCCCCGGGTGGCCGGGCGGGCCCTCGAAGGGCCCTGGACCACCAGGCTGCCCGCCGAACGCTCCCGGATGGCCCGGCTGCCCGTCGAAGGCCCCTGGGCCGCCGGGCGGCCCGTCGAACGGCCCCTGGCCACCAGGAGGACCGCCGAAAGGACCCGGACCTCCGGGCTGGCTGTCGAAAGGACCCGGACCCGCGGGCGGACCGTTGAACGGCCCCGGGCCGCCGGGCTGGACGGCGAACGGACCTGAGTTGTCCTCCTGGCCCTCGAAGAAGGGTGAGCGCTCGGGCGGTCCCGCGAAAGGCACAGGGCCGCCGGAGCCGCCCTGCTGTCCGGGGCCCGCTGGGTCGAAGGGGCCTCGCGGGCCGCCGGGGTTCGGCTGGCCGGGAGGCTGGTCCCACTCGGACGGGCGGGCGAACGCGCCCGTCGTCTCGAACGGCCCGGCCGGCTCCCCCATACGGTCCTGCGGGAAGGCGCCGTGGCCGGTGTCACCGGGCGGCATGGACCCGCCGGTGGAGTCATTGGGCAGCGCGAACGCGCCGGTGGTCTCGAACGGCTCCCCCTGCGGACCGCCCTGTGGACCGCCCTGTGGATCGCGCTGCGGATCGCGCTGTGGCGGCCCGTCCCCTCGCCGTGGCATGGGAGCCCACTGGCCCGTCACCTCAGGCTGGTCCGGCAGCGAAGGCCAGCCTGGCGGCTCGGCCTGCTCGTCAGGACCCCAAAAAGCGCTGCTGTCCCCCCGTTCATCCTCATCGTCGGATCCACCTGTGCCGTGGCGGCCCATGGCTGCCCTTTCTCGCGGTTACAGTGGCCGCCAATCTTCATAACACCTTCGCTACACCCTTGTCACAGTAATCCCGGTAGTCACGCCACAAATCCGGAAAATATAACTTAAATCGGGACAACTCATCACCGAAAGTGATCCCATCCTGGTTGGCCAATCTCGCGCCCATACACCAGAACTCCGTCACCTTCGACCACCCGGCCCACGACCCGCCACGACGACGGCAGGGGCGCCTCCGCGGGGAACACCGCCGCGAGCGCGTGGTCCTCACCCCCCGTGAGCACCCACTCCAGCGGATCGGC
This sequence comes from Nonomuraea rosea, assembly GCF_039539705.1. Lineage (NCBI taxonomy): Bacteria > Bacillati > Actinomycetota > Actinomycetes > Streptosporangiales > Streptosporangiaceae > Nonomuraea > Nonomuraea rosea. Next base: position 55,092 of record NZ_BAABDQ010000011.1, read on the forward strand.
CGCCAGCTCCTTGGCCGCCGCCGCCACGGGCTCCCCCACGGCGAACGCCTGCGGGTCCACCTCGACGCGTACGCCGCTGGCCGCCGCGATGTGGCCGAGGTCCTGCAGCAGGCCGTCGCTGACGTCCAGCATGGCGCTCGCGCCCAGCTCAGCGGCCTGGGGGCCCATCGCGTACGGAGGACAGGGCCTGCGGTGCCCCGCCACGGCCTCCTGGAGCGCGGCGGAGTCCAGCGGCACGCCCGCCTCCAGCAGCGCCCATCCTGCGGCGGCGTACCCCAGCCGGCCCGCCACCGCCACCAGCTGCCCCGGCCTGGCCCCCGAACGCGTCACGGGCGCCCGCCCGCCCAGGTCCCCCAGCGCGGTCACGCCGATGACGACCAGGTCACACCGCGTGACGTCGCCGCCCGCCACGCTCGCCCCGATCGTCGCGCACTCGTCGCGGAGCCCGTCGGTCAGCGCGTCGAGCCACTCCAGAGGCAGGTCCGCAGGGATGCCGAGCCCGACCACGATGGACGTCGGCGCGGCACCCATGGCCGCCACGTCCGCCAGGTTCTGGGCCGCGGCCTTGCGGCCCACGTCATAACCGCCGGACCAATCGCGGCGGAAATGCCTGTTCTCCAGCAGCAGATCCGTCGAGACCACGACCCGGCCGTCGGGTGCGGCGACCACCGCGGCGTCGTCCCCCGGACCGAGCATTACCGCCGCACTTTGGGGCAGACGTCTGGTAATACGATTTACCACACCAAATTCGCCGAGATCTCCGACTGTGATGACGCACCTCCTGACGCACACAGGGTACGGTGGCCCTTCGGCGTGATCCAATCGCCCGGGAGGACGTAATGGTGCAGGCCTACATCCTTATTCAGACCGAGGTCGGCAAGGCCGCCGCCGTCGCTCGCGAGATCGCCGGGATTCCCGGGGTCACTCAGGCGGAAGACGTGACGGGGCCCTACGACGTGATCGTGCGCGCGGAGGCCAACAACGTCGATGAGCTGGGCAAGCTCGTCGTCGCGCAGATTCAGGCCGTGGATGGGATCACGCGTACGCTTACGTGTCCGATCGTCCACATTTAAAGGTAGTCGTCGCATGCGTGCCGCCGCCGTCCTGCTCGTTCTCCTAGCACTCGCCGGTTGCGGCGGCACCCTACAGGTCGATCCGCCCAAGCCGCAGGGCGACGCGGTGACCGCCTGCGACAAGCTGGCCACCTTGCTCCCCGGCGCGCTGGACGGCGAGCAGCGTGGCACGTCCACCCCGCAGTCCCCGTACGTCGCCGTCTGGGGCGCGGGCACCATAGCGCTGCGCTGCGGCGTGCCGCGGCCGGTCAGGATGGCGCCCACCGACCAGCTCCAGGAGATCGGCGGCGTGGGCTGGTTCGCCGATCCGGACAAGCCCGCGTTGTTCACCGCTGTGACGGACACCGCTTATGTGGAGGTCACGGTCGGCGGCGAGCACGTGGCCGCCGAGGTGCTCGCCGACCTGTCCAAGCCGGTCGGCCAGATGGCCCCGCAGCCCCGCTGACGCCCAGGACTCAACGCAGGCCCACCGGCCGGGCCAGGGCGAGCTGGATGAGGTGGTCGACCAGCGCCGGGTAGGGCAGCCCCGACGCGGCCCAGAGCTGCGGCGCCACGGACAGCGCGGTGAACCCGGGCATGGTGTTGATCTCGTTGAGTATGAGCTCGCCGCCGGGCGTGTAGAAGAAGTCGACCCGCGAGAGCCCCTCGCAGTCGAGCGCCTCGAACGCGCGCACCGCCAGCGCCCTGAGCTCCTCGGCCGTCTCCTGGGGAATGTCGGCGGGCACGGTCAGCGACATCTGGTCGGGGTAGTACTTCGCCTCGAAGTCGAAGAACTCCTGGCCGCCCTCGACCTTCACCTCGCCGGGCATCGACGCGGCGGCGGGCTCGTCGCCCGGCGACTCCAGCACGGCGCACTCGATCTCGCGCCCCACGATCGCCGCCTCGATGAGCACCTTGGGGTCGTGCTGCCTGGCGAACTCCACCGCCGACTCCAGCTCCGCCCGGTCGGAGGCCTTGGAGATGCCCTGGGAGGAGCCGGCCCTGGCGGGCTTGACGAACACCGGGTAGCCGAGCTCCTCGGCCTCCTTGAGCACGCATTCGCGGTTGAGGCGCCAGTCGCGGTCGCGTACGACGACGTAGCGCCCGGTCGGCAGCCCGGCCGCGGCCAGGACGGTCTTCATGTGGGCCTTGTCCATGCCCACCGCGCTGGCCAGCACGCCGGAGCCGACGTAACGCACGCCGGCCATCTCCAGCAGGCCCTGGATGGTGCCGTCCTCCGCGTACGGGCCGTGCATCACGGGGAACACCACGTCCACCGAGCCGAGCTCCACGGGGATACTGCCGGGGTCGTAGGCCACCAGCGGGCCGCCGCCCGAGGGCAGCGCCAGCGCCGCACCCGTGGTCTCGACGACGGGGAGCTCGCCGGCCTCGATGGCGTAACGCTGGCCGGAGGCCGCGAGCACCCATCTGCCGTCCTGGGCGATCCCGATGGGGACCACCTCGTACTTGCTCCTGTCGATGGCGTCCAGCACGCTGCCCGCGCCCATGAGGGACACGGCATGCTCAGAATTTCGGCCTCCGAAAACGACGGCGACGCGTGGCTTGCTCATGGTGTCCGAATCTACCGGGGTGTCCCGGTCACAGCGAGCCAAGCACGCCGTAGTCAGGTCTTTCTCACACCCCGTAACGCTCCGGCTTGGGCGAACGGGACATGAGCAGCATGCCCGCCTCCGCCGGTGACATGCCGTCGTGTACGACGCCGACGACGACCTCGGTGATCGGCATCTCCACGTCGTGCTTCCTGGCCAGCTCCAGGACGGACTCGCAGGACTTCACGCCCTCGGCGGTCTGCTTGGTGGCGGCGACGACCTCTTCCAGGGTCATGCCCCTGCCCAGGTTTTCCCCGAACGTACGGTTGCGCGACAGCGGCGACGTGCACGTGGCCACCAGGTCGCCCATCCCGGCCAGCCCCGCGAACGTGTGCGGGTCGGCCCCGAGCGCGGCGCCCAGCCGGGAGATTTCGGCCAGCCCTCTGGTGATGAGCATGGCGCTGACGTTGTCGCCCATGCCCATGCCGGCCGAGACGCCCACGGCCAGCGCGATGACGTTCTTCACCGCGCCGCCCAGCTCGACGCCGACCACGTCGGTGTTGGTGTACGGGCGGAACCACGGAGGCAGGTGGCAGGCCGCCTGGAGGCGTTCGGCGACCGATTCGTCCGTACAGGCCACGACCGTGGCGGCGGGCTGGCGGTGGGCGATCTCCTTGGCCAGGTTGGGGCCCGACACGACCGCGACGCGCTCCTCGGGGACCTCCGCGACCTCGCGGATCACCTCGCTCATCCGTTTGGTCGTGCCCAGCTCGATGCCCTTCATCAGGCTGACCAGGACGGCGCCGGGCGGGATGTGCTCGCGCCAGGCGCTCAGATTGGGCCGCAGCTGCTGCGACGGCACCGCGAGCACCACGAAGTCCGCCCCGTCGAGCGCTCGCGCGGGGTCTGTCGTGGCGCGCAGCGCCTCGGGCAGCGTCACGCCGGGCAGGTAGTCGGCGTTCACGTGGTCACGGTCGATCGCCTCGGCCAGCTCCGGCCTGCGCCCCCACAACGTGACCTGATTGCCTGCCTCGGCCAGGATCATGGCGAACGTGGTGCCCCACGAGCCCGTGCCGAAAACGGCGACCTTCGTCATGCCGTCACCTCCCGGCTGGATCGTATGGGGTCTCGGGCGCCTTCTCACCACGGAGCTCGGCGAGCTGTGCGGTGATGGCCGCCATGATGTCGGCCGTCGCGTCGCGCAGCACGTCGCCCTGCGGGTCTTTGCCCGCGTACTTCGACAGGTCCACCGGCGGCCCCACCGTCACGTGGAACGTCTTGCGCGGGAACAGCCTGGGCTTCTTCTCACCGTACGGGAGCAGCTCCTGCGCACCCCAGTGGGCCACCGGGATCACCGGGGCGCCGCTCTCCAGCGCCAGCCGGGCCGCGCCGGTCTTGCCGGCCATCGGCCACAGACCCGGGTCACGCGTGCAGGTGCCCTCCGGGTAGAACAGGATCGCGGCGCCGTCCTCCAGCCGCTGGGCCGACGCGCTCAGCGACCTGGCCGCCTCGCTGCTGCCGCGGTCGACGGGGATGGCCAGCAGGGAGGTCACGGCATGACCGAGGAAGGGGACCCTGAACAGCGCGGACTTGGCCAGGATCACCGGCCAGCGGCCGTTGTTGTAGAGGAAGTGCGAGAGCAGGACCGGGTCGGACCAGGAGAGGTGGTTGGCCGCGATGATCACGCCCCCGGTGCGCGGGATGCGCTCGCCCTGGCGCCAGTCCCGCTTGATGAGGAGCCGGGACAGCGGTTTGACGATCACTACTGCCAGGGTCTCCCAGAAGCGCGATGGTCGCGTGGGGCGGCTCATGATCTCCTCCTCCGGTATGCGCCCCAAGTCTCCCGGTTGCCCGCCTGGGATGTCGAGGCGCGATGCTTAAGCGTATGAGCATCCGCTGGTCACTGGTCATTCCGGTGAAAACGCTGGTCGCGGCGAAGACCCGGCTGGCCGCCGCGACGGGTCCGCACCGTACGAAGTTCGCCGTCGCGGTCGCCAGTGACACCGTGTCCTCGGCCCTCTCCTGCCCTGTGGTGGCCCGGGTGATCGTGGTGACGGCAGATCCCGCCGCGGCGGGGCCGCTGGGCGCGCTGGGCGCCGACGTCGTGCACGACCCGGACCGCGGGCTGAACACGGCGTTGCGCGCGGGCGCCGCCCATGCCGTACGCCTCGCGCCCGGGGACGCGGTGGGGGCGCTGCAGGCCGACCTGCCCGCGCTGCGCCCGGCGGAGCTGGCGGTGGCGCTGGAGGCGGCGGCCGAGTTCGACCAGTCGTTCCTGCCGGACGCGCTCGACGTCGGGACGACCTTCTACGGGGTGCGCCCGGGGACGCCGTTCACGCCCAGGTTCGGCGGCGAGTCGCGGGCCAAGCATCTGGCGGGCGGGGCCAAGGAGCTGTGCGTGCCGGGCGTGGACTCGGTGCGGCGGGACGTGGACACGCCCGACGACCTGCGCGCGGCCATCGCGCTGGGGCTGGGCCGGCACACCGCCGCGGTGGTCGCGGAGCTGTGGCCGGGGTCGTGAGCGTGCCGGACCGGGGGCCGTGGGCGCGGTGGCGGGGTCGTGAGCGTGCTGGACCGGGGGTCGCGGTCGCCCTAGGCTGGTCCGCGTGCAGGCGACGGTACGCAGCTTCGACGAGGCCACTCGCTCGGGCACGGTCTTCCTCGACGACGGGACCGTGCTGGAGTTCGGCGCTCCCGCCTTCGACGCGGGGCCGCTGCTGCTGCTCCGCTCGGGGCAACGGGTCAACCTCGCGATGACAGGTGCGGAAATCACCTACATCACGCTCTCGACTTTCCCCGTTCCGCCCCGGTAAATGCGGACGCCCGGGCCGTGTGGCCCGGGCGCGATGGTCCGCTGGGTTTACTTCTTCTTTCCGATTTTCTTGCCGCCCTCATTGACCAGCTCTTTGAAATCGGAGCCGGGGCGGAACTTGGGCGCCCAGCTCTCCGCGACCTTGATTTCCGCTCCGGTCGACGGATTCCTGGCCGTGCGGGCGGGCTTGTGCACCATCTCGAACGCGCCGAAGCCCGTGATCGAGACCTTGTCGCCGGTGGCCACGGCCTTTTGGATGGCGTCGATGACGGAGTTGACGGCCTCCGTGGCCGTCTTCCTGTCGCCCACCCGATCCGCGATGGCCTCGACGAGTTCTCGCTTGTTCATGAAAGTTCTGCTCCCCCAGTAACGGCTCGGGGTTCCAGCTCACGAGTCCGACGTAGAAACCCCTTACGCGCTCGAAAGTAGGCGGGATTGCGGGGGAACTCAATCACCTAGCGTGTTTTTCTCATTGCGTGGCGTGTCGGCGGCGGGGCCGAGTGCGGCCAGAAAGGCGTCGAGACGGGCGGCGGCCCTTTCCGGATCTCGCTTGGCCAGGTCGCAAATGGTGAGGTAGCGGCGGGCCAGCCGCTCCCTTTCTGTCGCATTCGCACCCGCGGAGAGCATGCGGACGCGGCGGTGCGCCTCGCGCAACCGCCGCGCCAGTTCGTCGTCTTCTAGACGGTCGTCGGCAGCCATGGCTGCCGACCATTCTCGTACGCCGCCACATCCTCGGCATGACGCAGGGTCAGCCCGATGTCGTCGAGGCCCTCCATGAGCCTCCAGCGGGTGTAGTCGTCGATCTCGAAGGCGACGACCTCGTCCGCCCAGCGCACCTGGCGTTCGCCCAGGTCGACGGTGATCTCCAGCTTCGGGTCCGCCTCGACGGCCGACTGCAGGGCCTCGACCTTGTCACCGGGCAGGATGACCGGCAGCAGGCCCATCTTCGTGGAGTTGTTGCGGAAGATGTCGCCGAACCTGGCCGCGATCACGGCACGGAACCCGTACTGCTGCAGCGCCCAGACGGCGTGCTCGCGCGACGAGCCCGTACCGAAGTCGGGGCCGGAGACCAGGATCGAGCCGCCCTCGTACGACGGGTCGTTCAGCACGAACGTCGGGTCCTCGCGCCAGGCCGCGAACAGGCCCTGCTCGAAGCCGGTGCGGCTGACCTGCTTGAGCCAGACGGCCGGGATGATCTGGTCGGTGTCGACGTTGCTGCGGCGCAGCGGCACCGCCGTACCGGTGTGGGTGGTGAAAGCGTCCATCGGTCTTGTCTCTCCTTACAGGTCAGCGGGGGCGGTCAGGCGGCCGGTGACGGCGGTCGCGGCGGCGACCTGCGGCGACACCAGGTGGGTGCGGCCACCCTTGCCCTGGCGGCCCTCGAAGTTGCGGTTGGAGGTGGAGGCGCTGCGTTCGCCCGGCTGGAGCGTGTCGGGGTTCATGCCCAGACACATCGAGCAGCCGGCCTCGCGCCACTCGGCGCCGGCGGCCTTGAACACCTCGTGCAGGCCCTCCTGCTCGGCCTGCAGCTTGACCAGCATCGAGCCGGGCACGATCAGCGTGCGCGTCTTGACGTGACGGCCGCGCAGGATCTCGGCGGCCGAGCGCAGGTCCTCGATGCGGCCGTTGGTGCACGAGCCGACGAACACCGTGTCGACCTCGATCTCGCGCAGCGGGGTGCCGGCGGTCAGGCCCATGTACTCCAGCGCGCGCTCGGCGGCCGAGCGGGCCACCGGGTCGTCGAAGGACTCGGGGCTCGGCACGGCGTCACCCAGCGGCAGACCCTGGCCCGGGTTGGTGCCCCAGGTGACGTACGGGGTCAGCGTCGTGGCGTCGATCTCCACGACCTTGTCGAACACGGCGTCGTCGTCGGTGCGCAGCGACTTCCAGTATTCGACGGCCTGGTCCCACGCGTCGCCCTCGGGGGCGTGCTGGCGGCCCTTGAGGTAGTCGAACGTGGTCTCGTCCGGCGCGATCATGCCGGCGCGGGCGCCCGCCTCGATCGACATGTTGCAGACGGTCATGCGGCCCTCCATGGAGAGCTTGCGCACGGCCTCGCCGCGGTATTCGACGATGTAGCCCTGGCCGCCGCCGGTGCCGATCTGGGCGATGATCGCGAGGATCAGGTCCTTGGCGGTGACGCCCGCGGGCAGCTCGCCGGAGACCTCGATGGCCATCGTCTTCGGCCGGTAGGCGGGCAGCGTCTGCGTGGCCAGCACGTGCTCGACCTCGGAGGTGCCGATGCCGAACGCGATGCCGCCGAACGCGCCGTGCGTCGAGGTGTGGGAGTCGCCGCAGACGATCGTCATGCCCGGCTGGGTCAGGCCGAACTGCGGGCCGATGATGTGCACCACGCCCTGCCCGGCGTCGCCCATGGGATAGAGCCTGACGCCGAACTCGGCCGCGTTCTTGCGCAGCGTCTCGACCTGTTTCTTGGACACGGGGTCGGAGATCGGGCCGAGCACGGTCGGCACGTTGTGGTCTTCCGTGGCGATCGTGAGATCGGGCCGCCGCACCTTCCGGCCGGCGAGACGGAGCCCGTCGAACGCCTGCGGACTGGTCACCTCGTGGATGAGGTGCAGGTCGATGTAGAGCAGGTCCGGCTCACCCTCGGCGCGCCGGACTACGTGCTGCTCCCAGACCTTCTCGGCCAGTGTGCGGCCCATGATCTCCTCCTTGAGATTGCCTCCGACTTGCTTCTCATATGTCGAGACGGCAGTATCGGTGTATGGACAACTCTAGCGGAGTCGGAGTACTCGACAAGGCAGTTCTTGTACTCAATGCCCTCGAAGCGGGGCCCGCTTCACTGGCGCAGCTCGTCCAGGCCACCGGCCTGGCCCGCCCCACGGCCCACCGGCTGGCCGTCGCTCTGGAGCATCACCGCATCGTGACCCGCGACACACAGGGCAGGTTCGTCCTGGGACCGAGGCTTTCCGAGTTGTCCACCGCGGCCGGTGAGGACCGGCTGCTGGCGGTGGCCTCGCCCGTGCTGATGCAGCTCAGGGATCTGACCGGGGAGAGTGCCCAACTCTACCGGCGCCAGGGTGACGAACGGGTCTGCGTGGCGGCCGCGGAACGATCGAGCGGTTTGCGTGACACGGTCCCGGTGGGTTCGGCGCTGCCCATGACGGCAGGCTCGGCGGCGCAGATCCTTTTGGCATGGGAGGAGCCGGACAGATTGCACCGGGGATTGCGCGGCGCCAAGTTCACCGCCGCCACATTGGCCTCAGTACGGCGCAGGGGCTGGGCCCACAGTGTCGGCGAGCGCGAGCAGGGGGTGGCGAGTGTTTCCGCTCCTATAAGGGGCAGCGGCGGCAAGGTCATCGCGGCGGTTTCCGTCTCCGGACCCATCGAACGGCTGACCAGGGCGCCTGGTCGGCTGCACGCGGTGCCCGTGATGGCGGCCGCGGAACGCATCACAGAAGCCATGCGACGTACGTCATGATCAGCAAAAGGATGTATTTGGGGAGCCGACTGCCTCGCAGGCGCACTAGCCTGAGTGCGTGACAGATCGCATCGAGGTAGCCGCCACTGAGCTGCGACCCCTGCTCGAAGAGTTCATCATGTGGGCGCGCGTGAACGCCCCTGGGAGCGACCCCGAGCTCGTGGGGCCTGCCGCTCTGTGGCACCGTCTCGCCTTCTCGCAGGATCTCGGCACGTGGAAGCGCGCCGACCTGCGTAACCTGCTGCTCGACCGTATGCCCAAGGTCTTGGAGGATCCAGACGCCGCCGCGGACGGGATGCTCCCGGCCGTGGACGCGTACCTGACGTTCCTCTCGCAGACCGGCAGGCTGGCCGAGGGCTCGGACTCCCTCGCCGATCTGCAGGCCGAGCTCGACGACGTCGAAGACGAGTTCGTCGATCTCATGGAAGACCTGCTGGAGGATGCCGAAGGCGACGACGACGAGGAAGAGGCCGGCGACCTCGGCGATTTCGAGCCGTTCGCGGACGAGCTGGCCGAGCTCGACACGATCAGGCTGCGGCCCGACTCGGAGCTGGCCGCGGCCGCCCGCGCGGTGCCGCTGGTCGCCAAGGCCCGCGATCTGGCCCTGTGGGTCGGCTCCGGCCGCCGGGTGGGCGAGGACACGCTGCTCACCGACGAGGAGGTCGAAGAGGCGCTGACGGCCGTCGGGCTGCCCAGGCCGCAGGCCGACGGCCCGCTCGCCGAAGCTGTCCCCCAGCTCTGGAACATCTGGAACCTGGCCGTCGACCTCGAGTTCCTGGAGCCCGGCGACGCCAACACCGTGGCCGTGCAGGACGACACCTCGGAGTGGCCGTTCGACGACGACGAGGACGTTCTCGACGCCTGGATGCTCGGGCTGCACTCGGTCGACTACGGCGACCCCGAGCTGGCCGACGACGACCTGACGATGGCCCTGGCGGGCCTGACCCGCGGCGTCCTGGTCAGGCTGCTGCTGGGGGGCGGCTCGCGCGACCTGGAGGAGCTGGGGCAGGAGCTGGCCGAGGCCGCCGCCGATCTCGACGAGCTGGGCTCGGACGCGTGGGAGGCGGCGGGCGACCCGCTGGCCCCGGCGATCGACTGGCTGACCGGCTACGGCATGGTGGCGGTCGAGGGCAAGACGCTCAGCCTCACGCCGCTCGGCACCGAAGGGGTCGTCCACCTGGTGGACGACGCCGACATCGAGGTGGACGCCAGGCCGGCGATCGAGTCGATGAGCGCTCACGAGCTGCTGGCGCTGAGCGCGGAGCTGCCGGAGGACGAGGCCGACGCCGAGTTCGCGGCCTGGATGCGGCTGCGTGAGCCGGAGAAGGCGGCTGAGGAGCTGCTGGAGGCGGCGGGGGAGGACGAGAGCGACGCGCTGATCAGGGTGCAGGCGGCCAGCGTCGTCGGCACGCTGGGGCAGGCGGCGATCCCGGCCTGGCAGGCGGCGCTCAAGCAGCCGTCGCTGCGCCCTTACGCGGCCACGCATCTGAGCCAGCTGGAGGTCGAGGGCGCGCCTGAGCCCACGCAGGACGACACCCACTGGCTGATCCTGGACATGTGGACGATCTCGGCCGGTCTCGGGCGGTCGGAGTTCGTGAGCAGCCTGCAGGACATCGGGCCCGACATGGTCAACAGCCTGCTGGAGGTGATCTGGAAGATCCCGCACGCGCATGTGGAGGAGCTGCTGGATCTGATCTCGCAGGTGCACCCGGACAAGCAGGTGGGCAAGGCGGCGCGCCGCGCGCTCTTCAAGGCCCGCTCGGCGTGATCCGCCGAAAGCCCCCGCCGTTGCTCGGCGGGGGCTTTCGCGTCTTCTTTCTCTTTTACGCTCCCGACCGGGACGTCCTCCTTTTTCGTTACGCTCACGACCGGGAGGACCCACCCGCCGCACGGGGCCGGGCTCTGTCCAGGGAAACGCTCCTGAGGTTCACGGGGCCGGCCACCGCGACGTGCGCTCTGCCGGCCGTTCGCGGGGAGAGTCGTCAACCACCGAAGACGGGACAGCCGCCAGCCGCTGGAGACGGAAGAGTCGTCGGCCGCTGGAGAAATCGCTCAGAAACCGCTCGGAAAACGCGAAACGCTCCGGGCTGAGAGCACCGGAGCGGTTGTTGCAGATGTAGTCCCGACCGGATTCGAACCGGCGCTACCGCCTTGAGAGGGCGGCGTCCTGGGCCACTAGACGACGGGACCTTCGCGGGCTTGTGACAGTGGTAGTCCCGACCGGATTCGAACCGGCGCTACCGCCTTGAGAGGGCGGCGTCCTGGGCCACTAGACGACGGGACCTTCGCGGGCTTGTGACAGTGGTAGTCCCGACCGGATTCGAACCGGCGCTACCGCCTTGAGAGGGCGGCGTCCTGGGCCACTAGACGACGGGACCCTGTCCACAAGCTGCTGTGCCGGGTCTCCCCGGCAACGCAGGTAACTCTACCGCACCCCGCAGACCACAACCAAACCGCTTATCGGCCCATCAGATCGGGTCTGTGGCGCCGGACCCAGTCGCCCATCGGGCCTCGCTCCCACAACGGGTCGAACTCGCCCAGCGGAATCGCCACCTCCGGGCGGCCCGTGGCCGGGTCCACCGGTACGCGGGCCAGGCGGTCCCGCATCCAGCCCGGGACGCGGGACGGCACCGTCCGTTCACCCCAGCCGATGAGCCCGACCGAGCGCAGGGCCTGTGCCCGCACCTGTACGCCGCCGGGGCGGCCGATGCGCCTCGGGTTCGCGAGCTGGGTGTCCACGACGTCGATCCTGGTGATGTCCGGCCAGCGGAGGCGGGTGCGGAAGCCGTACGAGTCGGAGAGCTCAACCCCGTCCGGGGCGAAGCGGACGACGGTGCCCGAGGCCAGACGGCGGTGCTTGCCCACGAGGACGGCGAGCAGGGCGGCGGTGGCCAGCGCGCCGATGAGGACGCCGAGCGGGGTGCTGTTGGTGAAGATGGCGCCCAGGAGGAGGCAGACGGCGAAGAAGAGCACGAGTGGGGCGGCGAACGGAGCGGCGAAGCGCGGGAAGCTGCCCGCGCGGATACGAAATTCATCCATAAGTCGGGCGGACTCTACCCTCCACCCCCGTCCAACCGCACGTCACCAGGGCACCCGCCCAACCTCGGACGCCCGCCGCCACGGCACCCTGGACTCGGACGCACGGAGCGGCGGCACCGCCCAGACCCGGACGCACGTAGCGGCGGCACCACCCGGGCCCGGACACACCATCAGGGCACCGCCCAACTCCGACCACACATCACCACGGCACCACCCGGACCCAGACGCCCCGGAGCGGCACCGCCCAAACCGGACGCACGGAGGCGAACCGGACGCACGGAGGCGGAGGCGCCGTGGGGCGGGCGGCTGCCAGGCCCGGGGGCGTCAGTCGATCAGGCCGCGGCGGTAGGCCTCGCCGACGGCGGCGGCGCGGTCGCGGACGTCGAGTTTGGCGTAGACGTGCAGCAGGTGCGTCTTGATGCTGGCCTCGCTGATGAACAGGGCGGCCGCCGCCTCCCGGTTGGTGGCTCCTCCGGCCACCAGGCGCAGCACCTCCAGCTCGCGTTTGCTCAGCTGCCCCCTCGCGGGTCTGCGGAGGTGGTCGGCCAGGCGGGTGGCCACGGCCGGGGCCAGGACGGTCTCACCGCGGTGGGTGGCGCGGACGGCGCGGACGAGCTCCTCCGGGGGCGCGTCCTTCAGCAGGTAGCCGCTGGCTCCCGCTTCGAGCGCGGGCAGCACGTCGGTGTCGAACGTGGTGAGCACCAGCACCCTCGGACCCGTGCCGCTCAGCCCTGTCCGATCCAGCCCTGGGCCGCTCAGCTCGCGGATCGCGGCGACGCCGCCCATGCCGGGCATGCGCAGGTCCATGAGGACGATGTCGGGGTGGAGCTCGGCGGCCAGGCGTACGGCTTCCGCCCCGTCGGCGGCCTCTCCGACGATCTCGAAGTCGGGCTCGCTCCCGAGGGCCGCGCGCAGGCCGTCGCGCACGATGGGGTGATCGTCGGCTATCAGCAGCCTGAGCCGCATCGGTCCCCCTCCCCCGGATGATCGCCTGCCATCAGGGTCTCACCCCTCGCCCGAAGCCCGGAAGCGGCCGGGGCCGCCTTCACCGAGGGTGCCGTCCTCCTCATGAGCGGCGTCTCCCTCAGCGTCGGCGTCCCCCGCAGCGCCGGCGTCTCCGGCAGAGTCGACGTCTCCGGCAGGGTCGGCGTCGCCCATTGAGCCGGTGACCCCCGCAGGGCCGGCAGCTCCGGCAGTGGCGTCGCCGCCCGCAGGACCAGCGTCTCCCTCAAAGCCGGTGATCCCCGCAGAACCATCGTCCCCCGCAGGACCGGTGGCCCCCGCAGGACCGGTGGCCCCCGCAGGACCGGTGGCCCCCGCGGCTGCAGTGTCCCCCGCTGAGGCTGCGGGGGACGCCGGGGCAGCGTCAGTGGTAGGGGGTGTGTTCGGTGCGGGGATGGCGGGGACGGCGGCGGCAATCGCGGTGCCCTGGCCGGGCTCGGACTCGATCTCCAGGGTGCCGCCTACGCCGCGTACCCGGTGCCGCATGCTGTGCAGGCCGAAGCCGTCAGCGGGCCGCTGCGGGTCGAAACCGGTCCCGTCGTCGCGGACGTCGAGGAGAACGGTTTCGTCCGTGTAGGAGAGGGTGAGGCCCGTCCTGGAGGCCGTGGCGTGCTTCGCGACGTTCGCCAGCGACTCCTGGGCGATGCGGAACAGGGTGGCCTCCACATCCGCGGCCAGGGCGACGGGGGTGCCGGTGATCTCAAGCGTGAGCGGTACGCCGGCCGTCTCCGACCATGAGCGGGCCATTCGGCTGATGGCCTCGGGCAGGCGGGAGTCTTCCAGCGGCTCGGGGCGCAGCGCGCGTACGGATCGCCGGGCCTCCGAGAGGCTCTGGCGGGCGAGCTCGGCGGCCTGGTCGAGGTGGCGGCGGCGGGCGGCTTCCTGGGAGGTCCTGTCGGCGGCGTTGAGCTGGCCGATCAGGGCGATGAGGTCCTGGGCGACCGTGTCGTGGATCTCGCCCGCCATCCGGTGCCGCTCGTCCAGCACGCCCGCCCGCCTGGCCTGGTCGAGGAGCCTGGCGTGCAGGCCGGCGTTCTCGGTCATGGCGGCGCGCAGCCGTTCGACCAGGTGGCGGCGTTTGTCGTGCTCGGCTGAGACGTACCAGCCGGCCGCCACCAGGGGGACGGCCACGCCGGCGATCACGGTGAGGAGGGTGGCCTGGGCTCCCGGGCCGGCCTGGACCGCCACGTTGACGAGGGCGGTGAGCGTCACGCCCGCCATGATCAGCCGGGCGGGCAGCATGGCGATGGCGATCGGGTAGCCGGCCGAGGTGAACACCACGAAAGCGGTGCTCTTGAACGCCAGCGCGCCGGCGAGGGCGATGAGGATCAGGAAGTGGCCCACGACGAGCGGGCGGTGGGTGTCGCGGCGCGGGTGGAGCCAGGCGATCGGGGCCAGCCAGAGTGCGGCGGCCAGCGCCAGGACCGGCCATCCTGAGCCGCCGGCCGTCGGGCCCAGCTCCGCCAGCCAGGCCACCGCCGGTCCCGCGAGCCGGCGCACGGCCGTCCACGGTGCGACGCCCTCCGGAGCTTGCGCGAGAGCCGCCGCGGTCGCTGAGACGGCGAGCAGTCCGTAGGCGAGCGTCAGGTAGACCCAGCGCTCGCGTCCGTCGAGCCAGCTCATGGGGTCCACCCTGGCACGTCTCCCGGTGATCGGCAGAGCCCACGTGCGGTGTGGAGGCCGCCGGCACCGCACCGGCGGCATGCGGATTGCGGGGGGGTGGTGCGAGGGCGGGGTGGTGCGGAGGCGGGGTGGTGCCGGGGCCAGGCGGCCGGTGGGCAGGTGGTGGCGGGGCCAGGCGGTGCGGGAACGAGTATCAGCCGATTGGTGGATGGTGGGTGTCAGCCGGATGGCGAGCCGCTCGGGCGATGTGGAGCGGCGCTGAGCTGGGCGAGCATCGGGGCATGACCGAAACGAGCAGGAGAGCGATGTTCCAGCTGGCCGCCGCGGCAGGCGCGGGCACCTACACGGCCTCGGCCGCCGTCAAGCCCAAGAAGGTGACCACGTACGTCTTCGTGACCGGCGCGAACGGCGTCGCGTCGGCCGATCAGGGGCTGGCCCTGCGCGGGCACCGCACCGTGGGTGTGGAGCTCCCCGGGCACGGCCCCGCCGAGCAGTTCCAGTATGCCTACCAGGCTCCCCAGGACCTGGCGAAGCTGGCCACGGCTCCGTCGGCGGTGGCCGGGGTGAAGCTGGACGACTACGTCGAGGCCACGGTGGACGTCGTGCGCAAGGTCTCCGGCTACGGCCCGGTGATCCTGGTGGGCGGCAGCCTGGGTGGCGCGGCGATCACGAAGGCGGCCGACGAGGTGCCCGACCTGATCGACCGGCTGGTGTACGACGCGGCGTTCTGCTGCACGAAGCTGCGCTCGCCGGCGGACTACCTCCAGACGCCGGAAGGGCGCGAGAGCCTCGGGGCGAGCCTGGCGGCGGGCGTCATCGCCGACCCGGCGGCGATCGGGGCGATGCGGATCAACTGGCGGACGAACGACAGGAAGTTCCTGGCGGCGGCCAAGGCGGCGTTCATGGCGGAGGCGAG
The DNA here is from genome assembly GCF_039539705.1 of Nonomuraea rosea. NCBI lineage: Bacteria > Bacillati > Actinomycetota > Actinomycetes > Streptosporangiales > Streptosporangiaceae > Nonomuraea > Nonomuraea rosea. Next base: position 70,531 of record NZ_BAABDQ010000011.1, read on the forward strand.
CGACGGCGAGTTCCTCGCGATGCTCAACGGGCTCCTGCCGGACGAGAGCATGCAGGTGTCGGGGGCCGACGCGCGCGGGCGCAAGGAGGCGTGGGGGCGGGTGCCCCGGGTGTACATCAGGCACGCGCGCGACCGGATGATCCCGCTCGCGCTGCAGAATCGGATGATCAAGGAGGCGGACGCGGCGACGCCGGGCAACGAGTTCGGGGTGTTCACGGTGGATTCGCCGCACGCGCCGACGGTCAAGGCGTTGGAGCAGATCCGGGAGATCCTGCACCGGCTCGCGAAATGAAAAAACGGACGTCTCCCGATGGAGACATCCGTTAAATGCTGGGGTACCAGGACTCGAACCTAGACTAACTGAACCAGAATCAGTCGTGCTGCCAATTACACCATACCCCACCGCAGCGCACTCCTTGCGGAGCGCGTTGGCGACGTCCGAAAGAATAGCCCAGCTCGGGGGGTAAGACCAAAACGTTTGGCAGACCGGTCCTTCGCCGCCCACAGCACAGGCTCGGTCGTGCCAAGCTGAAGGGGACAAAACACCACGTGGAGGAGCCCGAGCGTTGGCCGAGAATCCGTTCTTCGCCCCTAGCAATCTGCCGTACCAGTTGCCGCCCTTCGCGGACGTACGCGAGGAGCACTACCTGCCCGCGTTCGAGCGCGGCATGGCCGAGCACCTGGCCGAGGTCGACGCGATCGCGGGCAGCACAGAGCCGCCGACCTTCGACAACACGATCGCCGCACTCGAGCGATCGGGACGGATCCTCGAACGCACGGCCACGATCTTCTTCACCGTCGCCGCGTCCAACTCCACCGACGGCATCATGGAGATCGAGAAGCAGATCTCTCCCGAGCTGACCAAGCACAGCGACGCGATCCGGCTCAACAGGGCCCTGTGGGCGCGGATCAAGCAGATCACCACGGCGGACGCCGAGGAGTCCTGGCTGCTGGAGAAGTACCGCGACGACTTCATCAGGGCGGGCGCCGACCTGTCGGAGGTGGAGCAGGGCCGGCTGCGCGAGCTCAACGAGGAGCTGTCGAAGCTCTCGACGGGGTTCGCCCAGAGCCTGCTGAAGGCTTCGACCGAGTCCGCCCTGGTGGTCGAGGACCCCAAGGAGCTCGACGGCTTCGACGATGCCAGGATCGAGTCGCTGCGCAAGGACGGCAAGTACGTCCTGCCGCTGCTGAACTTCACCGCCCAGCCGGGGCTGGCCCAGCTCACCGACCGCGACGTGCGCCGCAGGCTCTACGAGCTGAGCATCCGCAGGGCGCCGGGCAACTTCCAGGTGGCGGCCAGGATGGCGGCGCTGCGGGCCGAGCGGGCGGCGCTGCTCGGGTTCCCCAGCCACGCCGCGTACTCGGTGGCCGACCAGACCGCCAAGTCCGTCGAGGCGGTCGAGGAGATGCTCGGCCAGCTCGTCGGCCCGGCCGTGCGCAACGCGGGCAAGGAGGCCGAGGCGCTGGCGGAGCAGGCCGGGTTCGAGATCGAGCCGTGGGACTGGTCCTACTACTCGGAGAAGGTGCGCCAGGCGCGCTACGAGTTCGACGGCGCCGCGATGCGGCCCTACTTCGAGCTCAACCGCGTCTACCGCGACGGCGTGTTCTTCGCGGCCACGAAACTGTACGGGGTCACCTTCACCGAGCGGACCGACCTGGGCGGATACCACCCTGATGTGACCGTCTTCGAGGTGTTCAACGAGGACGGGAGCCGGCTGGGGCTGTTCGTGCTCGACCCGTACGCGCGGGAGACCAAGCGCGGCGGCGCGTGGATGAACAACCTGGTCGACCAGTCGTTCCTGTTCGGCCAGCTCCCCGTGGTGATCAACAACCTCAACATCACCAAGCCCGCCTCCGGCCCGACGCTGCTGACGCACGACGAGGTGAACACGGCCTTCCACGAGTTCGGGCACGCGCTGCACGGGCTGTTCTCGCAGGTACGCTTCCCGCGCGTGTCGGGCACCAGCGTGCCGCGCGACTTCGTCGAGTACCCGTCGCAGGTCAACGAGATGTGGGCGACCTGGCCCGAGGTGCTGGCCAACTACGCCAAGCACCACGAGACGGGCGAGCCGATGCCGGCCGAGCTGGTGGAGAAGCTGACGGCGTCGGAGAAGTTCAACCAGGGCTTCACGACCGTCGAATATCTGGCCGCCACGCTGCTCGACTGGGCCTGGCACAAGCTGGCGCCCGGGGAGACGGTGGACGACGCGGAGGCGTTCGAGTCGGCGGCCCTGGAAGCCGCCCAGATCGCCGTCCCGCAGGTCAGGCCGCGCTACCGGACCAACTACTTCGCGCACATCTTCGCCGGCGGCTACAGCGCCGGCTACTACTCCTACATCTGGAGCGAGGTGCTCGACGCGGAGAGCGTGGAGTGGTTCAAGGAGAACGGCGGCCTCACCAGGGCGAACGGCGACCACTTCCGCCAGGAGCTGCTGTCCCGCGGCGGGAGCCTCGACCCGCTGACCGCGTTCCGCAACTTCCGCGGACGTGAGCCGAGCATCCAGCCGCTGCTCGCCCGCCGGGGCCTCGACTGATCGGTTCCACCGGAAGACGGATTGAGCGGCCCACCGCGCGAACGTGCGCGGTGGGCCGCTCCGCTGTCGCCCCGGCTACGCCTCCAGCTCCTCGATCCGGCGGCGCAGCCATTCGCGTTCGGCCTGGCTCGACGCGCGGGCGATCAGCAGCATGCCGCGGCGGTAGGGGTCGGGCTCGTCCTTGGCCCTGACGGGTTTGCCACCCTCGTAGAAGAAGCTCGCCGGAGCCTCCAGGAAGGCCAGCCGCCTGGCCAGCACCTTCGCCTGGTCGGCGGGGTCGGGCAGCGCCGACAGGAACGTCAGCAGCGCGAAGAACCTGGTCTGGTCGCTGACGTCCAGGTCGGCGGGCTCGCGCAGCCGTAGGAGCAGCTCCTCGCGCCCGGCGTCCGTGATCGTCAGCACCTGACGGCGCGCGGCGGCCGCGCCCGCCTCCTCGTGCCGCTCGACCAGGCCCTTCGCCTCAAGCCTGGAGATGGCGGGATAGAGCGCGCCGTCGCTGACCGGGCGCAGGTGGCCGGTGAGCGCGGCCAGGCGCGACTTGAGCTCGTAGCCGTGCATCGGCCGTTCGTTCAGGAATCCCAGGATGGTGAGGCTCAGGTCACCGCCGCTTGCCATGGGGTGCATCGTAACGCTATACCTCTAAACGATATATATCGAAGCGAGGTAATGACGATGCTCCGGCTGGCGCTGCCCATCTACGTGGAATTGCTCACCGCCGTGGTCGCGGTCGGCGTGATCGACCTGCTCTGGGTCTCCGGGCTCGGCGAGGCGGCGATCGCGGCCGTCACGGTGGGCACCACGGTCGAATACCTGGCCTACGGGCTGTTCCTGGCGGTTCCGACAGGGGTCACGGTGCTGATCGGGCGGCGCGACGGCACCGCGCCGCTGGCTCCCGTGATCAGGACGGGCTGGGCGCTGTGGGCGGTGCTCTCGCTCGCCATCGCCGTGCCCGGCGTGCTGCTGCGCGAGCCGCTGGCGGCGCTGTTCACCGACTCCCCCGCGCCGACCGCGGACTTCTTCCTGGTCTCGCTCGCGGGACTGCCGGTGTTCTTCGCCCAGACGGTCGTGGACGGCGTGCTGAAGGGCCTGGGGAACACGACGACCCCCATGCGCAACGCCCTCATCTGCAACGGCCTGGTGATCGCCCTGGACCCGCTGTTCATCTACGGCCTCGATCTGGGCGTCCAGGGCGCCGCGCTGGCCACGGTGCTGGCGCGCCTGATCACGCTGCTGATCGCCCTGCTGTCCGTCGTACGGCTCCGCTCCCCCGGCCAGGGCCTGGTCGCGGGCGAGGTGATCCGGACGGGGCTTCCGATGTCCGGAGATTTCCTGGCACGTTCGCTGGTGGGCATGGCGCTGGTGGCGATCGTGGCCGGGTTCGGGACGGCGGAGGTGGCCGGCTACGGGATCGGGCAGAAGATCATGCTGGCCGGGGTCATGGTCTTCTACGCACTGCGCCAGGCGGCGATGATCCGTACCGCTCGCTCGGAGACCGTCAGGTCGCCGCTCCTGCTCGGGCTCGGGTCAGGCGCGGTCGTGGCGATCGTCCTCAACGTGGCCGCGACGCCCGCCGCCGGGTGGTTCACCGGCGATCCGGGGGCGGCGGTGGAGTTTCTGCGCTGGATGACGCTGTATCTGGTGCCGTTCGGCGGGCTGATCGCCGTCGGCGGGGTGCTCCAGGCGAGCGAAAGGGGCAGCCGCCTGCTCGCCGCCACGCTGGCGGGCTTCGCCGTGCAACTGCCCCTCGCCTGTCTGCTGAGCTCGTGGCTCGGTGTCACCGGGGTGTGGCTGTCGATGGCCGCGGGGGCCTCGATCAGCCTCGCAGGCGCGCTAGTGCCGCGCGCAGGCGCTCCTGGGCGCGCTCGCGGCCGAGCACCTCGATCGACTCGAACAGCGGCAGGCCCACCGTCCGGCCGGTGACCGCCACGCGTACGGGGGCCTGGGCCTTGCCGAGCTTGAGCCCGTGGGCCGTGCCGACCTCCTCCAGCGCCTGCTTGAGCGACTCGGGGTCCCAGCTCACCGACTCCAGCCGGTCGAGGTAGCCGGTGAGGATCTCCTCAGGGGAGTTTTTCATCGCCTTGTCCCACGACACCTGGTCGAAGACCGGCTCGTCGAGGAAGAGGAAGTCGACGTTCTGCCGGATCTCGGACAGCACCGCGATACGGGTCTGCGCCAGCGACGCGACCTTGCTGAACAGCTCACGGTCCCAGGACGGGTCGAGGTAGGGCGCGCAGCGCTCCTCGAACGTCTCCAGCGGCAGCGCCCGGATGTACTCGCCGTTGAACGCGCGCAGCTTCTTCTCGTCGAAGAACGCGTTGGACGGATTGACGTCGTCCAGCCTGAACAGCGGGACCATGTCCGACCACGGCATGATCTCGCGGTCCTCGCCGGGGCCCCAGCCGAGCAGCATGAGGTAGTTGACCATCGCCTCGGGGAGGTAGCCCTCCTCGCGGTAGTCCTCCAGCGCCACCTTGTCGCGGCGCTTGGAGAGCTTTTTCCGCTGCTCGTTGACGATCACCGGCAGGTGCGCCCAGACCGGCGGCCGCGCGCCCAGCGCGGGCCAGAGCAGCTCCTGCCTGACGGCGTTGGGCAGGTGCTCCTCGCCGCGGGCCACGTGGGTGACGCCCTGCGTGATGTCGTCGACGGCGTTGGCCAGCACGTAGAGGGGCGAGCCGTCGGTACGCGCGATGACGAAGTCTTCCTGCGCGTTGTTGGGGAACTCCACCCGGCCGCGGATCACGTCGTCGACCACCGTGACGCCCTCGTCGGGCGTGCGGAAGCGGACCGCGCCGGCGCTCAGCCCGCGCTCGCGGCAGTGGCCGTCGTAGCCCTTGTCCTTGGAGCCGGTGCGCTCCTGGACCTGCTCGCGCGTGCAGTCGCAGTAGTAGGCCTTGCCGTCGGCCAGCAGCTTGGCCACGGCCTCGCGGTGCTGCGGCTCGTAGGCCGACTGGAAGTAGGGGCCCTCGAAGACCGGGTTGGTGCCGTTGACGCCGATCCAGTCGAGCGCCGAGATGATGCCCTCGGTCCACTCCGGGCGGTTGCGCGTGGCGTCGGTGTCTTCGATGCGCAGGATGAACCGCCCGCCGGTCTGCTCGGCGACGGCCCAGTTGAACAGCGCCGCGCGGGCGCTGCCCACGTGGAACATGCCGGTAGGAGACGGCGCGAACCGCACCCGTACGTCAGTCACGGGAGACCACCTTGTTCGTGAGTGTGCCGATGCCTTCGATGCCGACGCTGACCTCGTCGCCGATCTCCAGCGGGCCGACGCCCGCCGGGGTGCCGGTCAGGATGACGTCGCCGGGGATCAGCGTCATGACGGCGCTGACGTAGGCCACCAGCGCGGGGATGTCGTTGATGAGCTGGCTGGTGCGCCCGCTCTGGCGGATCTCGCCGTTGACCGTGGTCGTGAGCGCCAGGTCGCTCGCGTCGAGGTCGGTCTGGATCCACGGCCCGAGCGGGCAGAACGTGTCGAACCCCTTGGCCCGGGTGAACTGGACGTCCTTCTTCTGCAGGTCGCGCGCGGTGACGTCGTTGGCGCACGTGTAGCCGAAGATGACGTCCTTGACCCGCTCGACCGGCACCTCGCGGCACAGCCGGCCGATCACCACGGCCAGCTCCCCTTCGTAGTCGACGCGGTCGGACAGCGTCGTGGGGTAGGCGATGTGCTCGCCGTGACCGATCACCGTGGTGGACGGCTTGAGGAAGATGAGCGGCTCGTCGGGCACCTCGTTGCCCAGCTCGGCCGCGTGCTCGGCGTAGTTTCTGCCGATGGCGACCACCTTCGTCGGCAGCATCGGGGCCAGCAGCTTCACCTGGGACAGCGGATACCGCTCGCCGGTGAACTGCACTTGGCCGAACGGATGACCGGAGACGCCGGAGATGAACTCCTCCCCCGGGCCGCCTTCGACCACGCCGAACGACACGCCTTCGCCTGTGGAGAACCTCGCTATACGCACCTGACAAGGCTATCGCCGCCGCCGGAGGGGTCCGCCCACCCGCGCCGCCCGCCACGGAAGAGTCATTAATGCCCCTAAAGTCCGTTTTGTTGTGCATTAGGCGTGTCACAGCGGTTAGCTCTGTTTCTTAGCGAAGAGACGCAGAGGGGGGTGACGGATCATGTCGGACACGATGTCCAACCAGGCCACCGCGACTGGTCAGACCGGGACCGTACCGCGGGCCAGGACGCAGGACGGCGGCTCGGGGACCGCGCTGGTCACCGACAAGGGGACCACCAGCATCGACGACGGGGTCGTCGCCAAGATCGCCGGGCTCGCGGCCCGTGAGGTGTCCGGTGTGTACGCCATGGGCGGAGGCGCGGCACGCGCGCTCGGGAGCGTGCGCGGCATGGTCGGCGGGGATCGGAACCTCACGCAGGGCGTGTCCGTGGAGGTCGGCGAACGGCAGTCCGCCGTCGACCTCGACCTGGTGGCCGAGTACGGCACCGCGATCCCCGACCTGGCGGCGGCGGTGCGCAGGAACGTGATCGAGGCGGTCGAGCGGATGTGCGGGCTTGAGGTGACCGAGGTCAACATCAGGGTCGACGACGTGCACCTGCCCGACCAGGACCGCGACCGTGATCGGGATCGGGGTCAGGACGGGCACCGGCAGGACGCGGACGAGGAGCCCAGGGTCCGATGACCGGCGAGGCGGGCACCGCCACGTCGGAGGCGCAGGCGATCGCCGATCGGGTGCTGGCCTGCGCCGGGGTGGCCGGGCTCTCCGGCGGCCGCTTCGGGACGGTGGCCACCTATCTCCCGGGCGAGCGGCTGCTGGGGGTCTTGGTGAACGGCGCGGCGATCGAGATCGCCATCGTCGCCACGCTGGACCGGCCGCTGTTCGAGACGGCCGACGAGGTACGGCGATCCGTGCTGGACGTGGCCGGGGACCGGCGGGTCGACGTGCGCATCGACGACATCCGCGTCGACGACGCGCATACAGACGGCTCCGGCGCCGAGGACGTCCAAAGCCGCTGACGTACGAGCGCCCTTGCGACGAGAGCCCTTGCGACGAGAGCCGTTTCGACGAGAGCTAGGAGAGGCCATGAACAACACGCACTGGATGCCGATCGTCGGCATGGCGGCCGGCATCGTACTCGGGCTGGCGGGGGCGTTCGGCGGGCTGGGCGCGTTCCTGCTCGTCCTCGTGCTCGGAGCCGTCGGCTTCCTGGTCGGGCGGATCGCCGAGACCGGCGAGGTGAACCTGTCCGGCCTGACCGTGAGGCGCAAATGACCGCCGTCGGCTCCGAGCGCGAGGCAGGCGCGACGACGGTGCCCGCGCAGCGTCGCACGCCGCGGGAGCGGGGGCGTACCGAGGTCTCCGACCGGGTGGTCGTGAAGATCGCGAGCTGTGCCGCCAAGGAGGTGCCCGAGGTGCGCGGCGTGCGGATGGGCGGGCTGCCGTGGACGCGCTCGTCCGGGGCCGAGGTCCACGGGGACCAGGCCACGGTCAAGCTGAACGTGAGCATCGTCTACCCGTCGCCGGTGCACGCCGTGGCGGCGCGGCTCAGGGAGCACGTGATCCGCCGCGTCGCGTACCAGACCGGGTTGACCGTCACCCGCGTGGACCTGTCCGTCACCGACCTCGGGAGCGGCGATATGGACGGGGACCTGTCATGACGGCCGGCGAGCGTGCCGGTGAGGCCGAGGTGTGCGCCGTTCCCGCCGACGGCGGTGGCGGCGCGCATCGGGCGGGCGCCCGGCCGCCCCGCGACCGGTCCGCCGACCGGGCGGCGATGCGGGCGTTCCGTCCGCAGCGCAGGATTCCGGCCATCGTGGTCGCCCTGCTGCTCACGCTCCTGAGCCTGCTCGTGGCCGCGGAGACGATCTCGGCGCTGGTGGGGCGGCCGCTGCGGTGGCTCCCCTACGACAGGATGCTCGCCTGGGCGTCCTCCACGCTGTGGTCGAACCCGGTGTTCCTGCTCGGCTCGGCGATCGTGACGCTGCTCGGGCTGGCGCTGCTGGTCACCGCTCTGGTGCCGGGACGGCCGAGCATGGTGCCCGTACGCAGCGGCGACCGCGATGTGATCATCGGCCTGCGCCCCAAGAGCGTCACCAGGGCGCTGGCCCACGCGGCCGAGAAGGTGCCCGGGGTGCGCTCGGCCCGCGTCAGGATGCGCGGCCGCACTGTGGCCGTCACCTCCACGGGCGGCACAGGCGAAGAGCTCGGCGAGGCGGTACGCGGGGCCGTGCTCGGCAGGCTGGCGGCGCTGGACCTCGTGGAGCCGTACCGGGTGGCCGTGAACGTGAAGGAGCGCAGGTGAACAGGAAGACCGGGCGGGGCAACCGATGGGGGCTGGCGCTGGTCGGCCTGGCCCTGACGATCCTGGGCGGCGTCGCGCTGGCCAGAGGGCTGGGCGCGTTCTCGCAGAACTTCGCCGCGGCGCGGACGCCGATCGTGGACGGCAACGTGCGCGACTTCTTCGCCCGTACGAGTCCGTGGATCTGGTGGGCCCTGGCCCTGCTGTCGATCGTCGTCGCGCTGCTCGCCCTGCGCTGGCTGCTCGTACAGGGCCGCAGGGAGACGCACGGATCGTTGCGACTGGAGAGCGCCCCGACCGGCGTCACCGAGGTGTCGGCGGGCGGGATGGCGAACGCCGTCGCCGCCGACGTCGAGTCGAGCCCTGCCGTGCTGAGCGCCGACGCCGACCTGGTGGGCGGTCGCGGGCACCCAGAGGTACGGCTGCGCCTGGTCGCCGACGAGTCGGCCCCGATGAGCGAGCTGAGCGGCCACCTGTCGGGGGTGGCACTGCCGCACATGCGCGACGCGCTGGACCGGGATCACGTGCCGGCGGTGGCCCGCGTTAGCCTGGAGCCCTCACCTGCGCCGCACCGCGTGGTGCGCTGAGGCGCGTTCACGAGAGGGGTCCCTGTTGTCCGTCGTGAAGATCAACGTGCTGACCGTGCCCGCCGACATGCGCGAGGAGCTCGAACGGCGCTTCGCCAAGCGCGCGGGGATGGTGGACTCGGCCGACGGCTTCGAGTGGTTCGAGCTGCTGCGGCCGGTGGACGGCACCGAGCGCTACCTCGTCTACACGCGCTGGCGCAGCGAGGAGGACTTCCAGACCTGGCAGCAGAGTCAGGCGTTCCAGCGCGGGCACGCGCAGGCCGCTCAGGACGCCCAAGCTCAGGGGCAGGGACACGGGCACGGCCAGGGACACGGGCACGGCCAGGGACCCGCTTCGACGGGCTCGGAGGTGTGGTCCTTCGAGGTCGCGGAGAGCGCGGGCCCGGCTTCCTAGCCGTCCCCACGTGGGTCAGGCGTCCAGCGGGTTGCGGGCGATGCGGTCCGCGATCCCGCCCCGGACGAACTGGCCGGCGAAGCTCGACGGCTTGCGCGCCCCCTGCTCGGAGATGCACACGCCGAACTCCTTGGCGATCTCCAGCCGCGGATAGCGCTCCAGGACGTCCTTGCGCACCTCCGCGGGGATCTCGTCGGTACGCCGGCCCGAGATGTCCATGCCGGTCGAGAGCTCGAGCAGGTGCCCCTCCGGGTCCTGCTCCACCGGCACCTCCTCCCACATGTGCCGGATGATCACCTCGCAGGCGCGCAGCCTGCGCTCGGGTGACCATCCGGCCCCGGCGCAGAAGACCCAGGCCACGTGCCCGCCCGCCTCCTCGTACGGCACCGTGTGGCTGTCGAACTCGGCCACCAGCCCGATGTCGTGCAGCATGGACGACACGTAGAGCAGCTCCGCGTCGAACGCGATGCCGCTGTCCTGGGCGTAGGCCGCCGCCCACAGGTAGGCGCGGATCGAGTGGTTGAGCAGCGAGGGCGAGTGGTAGCGGGTCGCCACTTCGAGCGCGCCCCTGCAGGCGGGTGTGTCGGGGATCGCGAGATCGTCGAATTTCACGTACGTAAGCATGTCCCGAACGTACGGTCCCCGCCATCCCAAGGTGCCGGCGACGCATCGGGCGGCTAACGAATCCGGCACGCGGCTTGACCACTTGATCGCAAGTCGGAAAGCATGTCCCGCCCTCATCTTTTTTGTCCGGAAGGAACTGGCGTGCGCCGGCTCGCGATACCTCTTGCCCTCACGCTCGCAATCGGCGGGTTCGTGAGCCCCGCGCAGGCCGACAAGGTCACCCGCACCGCGGCGTGCCAAGGCGACTGGCTGCCCGGCACTCCGACGGCCGACGACGTCATGCGCGGTGAGATCTCGCTGGTCGGGCTGCCCGCGTACACGCTGGGCAAGAAGATCAACTGGAGTGCGAGCCCGTACAAGAACCGGTCGTGGGAGTTCGTCTTCCAGTCGTTGCGCTGGATGGGCACGCTGGTCGTCCAGTACGAGAACAGCGGCGAGCAGCGCTACCTGGATCGTGCCACCGAGATCGCCAAGGACTGGGTCGCGAGCAACAAGCGCGGGGCCGCCGGGACGAAGTCGTACGTGTGGAAGGACCACCCCGTCTCGCTGCGCACGCAGCCGCTGCTGTGCCTGAGCATGCACGTCAAGGACGCCTGGCTGAAGGACAGCCTGGCCGGCCACGCCAGGCTCCTGTCGGACTCGCGGCTCTACAAGAAGGGCCACAACCACGGCATCGACCAGGACATCGCGCTCATGGGCATCGGCTGCAGGTACGGCCGCAAGGACTGGTCGGCCCTGGCCTCCAAGCGCCTCACCGGCACGGTCAAGCTCGACGTCGACTCCCAGGGCGCGCTCATGGAGCAGGCCCCCCGGTACGCGGTCTATGTCTACGGCCGGCTGCAGGTGGCCATCACCAACATGAAGGCGTGCGGCAGGAAGGTGCCCGGCGACATCGCCGAGCGGGCCGAGGCGCTGAAGGACTTCATCGCCCACTCCACCATGCCGAACGGCTACATGGTGCCCATCGGGGACGGCAGCGCCGAGACCGAGCCCAAGATGGAGACCGGGACGCCGAAGCAGGAGGTCAAGGCGTACCGGGCCGGGTACGTCTTCGGGCGCACGGCCTGGGGCAAGCCCGACTCGGCGTACTACTCGATCAGGTACGGGCCGGGGATGAAGTTCCACGGCCACGAGGACCACCTGGGCGTCACCTATTACGCGCAGGGCCGCGACATCCTCGTGGACGGCGGGTTCCACTCCTACGAGAAGAGCTCCTACCGGTATTGGACGCTCTCCCCCGAGGCGCACAACGTCCCGACGGTGGAGGGCGCCCGGTTCAGGCCGAAGACGTCCAGCTCGCTCGTCAAGTCCGACTACGGCAAGGACCGGCAGTCGTTCAAGGTGACGGACAAGGCGTATGGCGTGAGCCGTACCAGGTCGGTGCTGGTGAACCACGGCGAGGACCTGATGGCGGTGCTGGACACGGCCTCCGGTGGCAAGGAGGTCAGGAACGTGTGGCGCTTCGACCCGTCGCTGAAGGTGCTCTCCGACAGCGGCGGCAAGGTGGTCCTGGGCGACGGCAAGTTCAAGGTCACGCTGGTGCAGCTCTCCTCGTGCGACCGGGCCGGGGGGCAGAAGGTGGAGCGCGGCGGGAAGCTGGGCTGGGTGTCGCCGACGTACCTGTCGAAGCAGGCGACGAACGTCGTCGTCTCCCCGGCGGCCAAGTCGCTGCTGACGGTGATCGTGCCGGGCACGGACTCGCCCAAGGTGTCGTGCTCGGGCGGGAAGGTCACCGTCGAGGGCGTCTCCTTCTCCGCCGACCTGTTCTGACCCGGCTCGGCGTCACAGGCGGCAGCTGATCTCCATCCCGTCCTCGACGGGGAAGGTCACGCTCTGGTAGCCGTTCTCCGGCGCGCGCACGTAGCTCAGATACGGCTGCAGGCCGGCCAGCTCGACGTCGTCGGCCACGACGAGGGTGCCCGGCTTCAGCCGCGGTTCGAGCAGGCGCAGCACCGGCAGGCACAGGTCCTTCCAGCCGTCGAGCAGCACGAAATCGGCTGAGCCGAGGTCCTTGAGTGTCTCGCGGGCGTCGCCCTCCAGCACGATGATCACGTCGTCCAGCCCGGTCTCGGCGAACGTGCGGCGGGCCGCGTCGATCTTGGACTTGCTGAGCTCCGTGGTGACGACGTGCCCGGTCCCGTTGTCGCGCACGGCGGCGGCCAGGTACAGCGTGGAGATCCCGAACGACGTGCCGAACTCGACGACGGTGCCCGGCCGGATGGCCCGGACCAGGTTGTACAGCAACTGCCCGCCCGCGGCGGAGATCGGCATGTAGATCTCCGCCGCGGCGTCGGCCTGCGCCTGCGGGGTCGCGAGGTCCCAGGTCTCGTACGCGCCGCGCCGTGCGGCCGTCTCGTCGTCGTGGGCCGCGTTCCCGAACATCTGGTTGAGCGCCGCCTCGACCCTGGGGTCGGAAAGAGTGTGTGTCATGACCGCTAGAGTAGACGGGACGTTGCGTCGAATCTAGAGCTACAGGCAGGCGGAATGTCTGGAAGGCTGGCGCTTGGACGAGGAGGCGACATGGGACCTGCCGGCGAGAACGCCACTGACCGGCCCGTACGAGCCCATCGCGGCAACCGGCACGGACGCAGCGAGGAGGCCCGGCAGGCGATCCTGGAGGCGGCCGACGACCTGCTGGCCGAGAAGGGCTTCGCGGGCGTCACGATGGAGGGCATCGCGGCGCGGGCCGGGGTCGCCAAGCAGACCATCTACCGCTGGTGGAAGGCCAAGACCGACGTTCTCATGGACGCGTTCCTGCAGGACGTGGCCGAGGAGCCGACCCCGCCCGATCACGGCGATCTCGCCCTCGATCTGCGTGCTTACCTGCGTGACCTGGCCCTTTTCCTCAGTCAGTCGGATGCGGGAGCCGTCTTCAAGGCGCTGATCGCGCAGGCGCAGCACGATCCGGCGTTCGGCGCGGAGTTCCGGGCCAGGTACCTCGATGAGCAGCGCCGCCGGGACCGCGTGCCGCTTGAGCGCGCCGTACGCCGGGGGCAGCTCCCGGCCGGGCTCGACCTGGCGAGCGAGACCGACCAGCTGGTGGGGCCGCTGTACTACCGCGTGCTGGTCACGAACGAGCCGATCGACGAGCAGTTCACCGACCGGCTCGCCGACGCGTTCCTGCGCCGCAGGCGCTGACGCGACCGGGGGCGTTTTCCCGCGGGGCTTTCCTTTGGGGCTTTTCCCGCAGGGCTTTCGCGCGGAGCTTTTCGCCGCCGCGCTCAGAACATCCCGTTCGGGATCTCCTCGGGCTCGGGCACGGGCTGCACCACGTCCCAGTGCTCGACGATCTGCCCGTCCTCCAGCCGCCACACGTCCACGACCGCCTGCCCGCGCCCGTCCCCGGGCGGAACCATGTGATAGTGCATCACCACGTAGTCGTCCTCGGCGATCACCCGCTTGAGGTCGAGCCGGGCCGCGGCGACCGGGGAGCTCGCGATGTACTCGATGAACGCCTCCCGCCCCGACGGGTTCCCCGGGCTGTGCTCGACGAAATCCTCCCTGATCAAGGTGCGCAGGATGTCGATGTTGCCTGCCGCGAACTCCGCGAAGCCGCGCAGGGCGAGCTCTTTGTTGCTGTTGTTCTCCGTCATGGGACCACCATCGCGGCGGCGGGCCCGGCTCGTCGATTACATGCGATGTAATGGACAGGCCGCCGGTCAGCCGGATATCCCAGGCCGGTACAAAGGGAAGGTGCATCGTGATCCCCCGGTCGGCGAGCTGCTGCGCGAGTGGCGCAGGCGTCGCCGGCTGAGCCAGCTCGACCTGGCCATCCAGGCGGACGTCTCCAGCCGGCATGTCAGCTTCGTCGAGACGGGACGGACGATCCCGAGCCGCGCCATGCTGCTCCACCTGGCCGAGAGCCTGGACGTCCCGCTGCGCGAACGCAACCGCCTCCTGGTCGCGGCCGGGTACGCCCCCGCCTACGACCGGCGTCCGCTGGAGGACCCGGACCTGGCCCAGGCGTACGAGGCCGTCCGGGGCGTGCTGAGTGGGCACGAGCCGTTCCCGGCCGTCGCCGTGGACCGCCGCTGGAACGTGGTGCTCGCCAACTCGGCCATGGAGGTCTTCCTGGACGGGGTGGCTCCGGTGCTGCTGGAGCCGCCGGTCAACATGATGCGGCTCGGCCTGGATCCGCGCGGGTTCGCGCCCCGGCTGCGGAACCTGGGGCAGGTGCGGGCGTACCTGCTGCCCCGGCTCGCCCGCCAGGCGGCCCGCACGGGGGATCCCGAGCTGAGCGCGTTGTACGAGGAGCTGCGGTCGTACGGGACCGAGGAAGACCCGCCCACCGCGGGGCCCGCCGACATCGCCATGCCCATCCGGCTCCTGCACGACGGGGCCGAGCTGTGCTTCTTCAGCACGATCACGACGTTCGGGGCGGCCTTCGACATCACGCTCGACGAGATCGCCGTCGAGTCCTTCTTCCCTGCCGACGCCGCCACCACCGACCACCTGCGGCGATCGTCGACGCGTGGCCGGCGGGCGCGCTCCTGACCGACCGGCCCGCGAGGTCAGCGATGAGTTCCGGGTGCGGGGATCGTCTTCATCGGCACAGACGCGACGACAGATGGAGCACGATGATGAGGATCACCCTGGCGACGTTCCTGTCCTTGGACGGGGTCATGCAGGGGCCGGGAGCGCCCCGCGAGGACACCAGCGACGGGTTCGGGCACGGCGGCTGGCAGTTCCCCTACGCCGACCAGGAGCTCGGGACCTACGGCACCACGTGGTTCGCCGAGGCGGACGGATTCCTCCTGGGCCGGAAGACCTATGAGATCTTCGCGAACTACTGGCCGACCGTCACCGACGAGAACGACCCGATCGCGAGCTCGCTCAACACCCTTCCCAAGTACGTCGTCTCGACGACCCTGGACCAGGCCGAATGGCGGAACACGACCATCATCAAGTCCGACGTCCTCAAGGAGATCGCCGAGCTGAAGGCCCGTCCCGGCCGGGAGCTCCAGATCCACGGCAGCGGTGTGCTCGCGCAGTCGCTGCTGGACCACGGCCTGATCGACGAGCTGCGGCTGTGGACCTACCCGGTCGTCCTGGGCAGCGGCAAACGCCTGTTCGAGCCGGGACGCACGGCGACGGCGCTGCGCCTGATCGAGTCGAGGACGACCAGCAGCGGCTGCGTGCTCAGCGTCTACCGGCCCGCGGGCGAGCCGACGTACGGCGACTTCACCCAGGAAGGCTAGGCCGGTCCTGGGCCACCGCAGCGGCGGGTCTCTTGTGCTGCCGGTCGCCGAGGCCCACCGGGGAACTGGTCCACGGTGGGCGACAGCGGGTTTTGGGGGTTCGAAAGGGGGCGGCAGCCCCCCTGGGAGGCGCTGCCCGGAGCTCCCGTCGCGCCCCCGAGGCGGAGGGCCGTGCTTCAGGCGGTCTCGTGGCCGGCCCGGAGCAGGCCGTACGTGACCGCCTGCTCCAGCGCCTGCCAAGAAGCGTCGATGATGTTCTCCGCCACCCCGACCGTCGCCCACTCGGCCGTGTCGTCGCTGGAGGTGATCAGGACGCGCGTTATGGCGTCCGACCCGTGCGCGCCCTCCAGGATGCGGACCTTGAAGTCCACCAGCTCCAGCTTCGCCAGGTCAGGGTAGAGCTGCTCCAGCGCCTGGCGTACCGCCTTGTCCAGGGCGTTCACGGGGCCGTTGCCCTCGCCCGTGGCCACGATGCGCTCGCCCTTGGCGTGCACCTTGACGGTGGCCTCGCTGACCAGCTCGCCGCCCTTCGTGCGCTCGACGATCACGCGCCAGGACTCGACCTCGAAGTGGCGGCGGCGCTGTCCGTGGACGGTGTCGCGCAGCAGCAGCTCGAAGGAGGCGTCCGCGGCCTCGAACGTGTAGCCCTTCGACTCCAGGTCCTTGACCCGCTCGACCAGGGTCTTGGTGTGCTCGGGCGTGAGCTCGTAGCCCAGCTCGCGGCCCTTGAGCTCGACCGAGGCGCGGCCGGCCATGTCGGAGACGAGCATGCGCATGTCGTTGCCGACCTGGGCGGGGTCGATGTGCTGGTAGAGGTTGGGGTCCACCTTGATGGCGCTGGCGTGCAGGCCGGCCTTGTGGGCGAAGGCGGACATCCCGACGTAGGGGGCGTGCGAGTTGGGGGTGACGTTGGTGACCTCGGTGATCGCGTGCGCGATGCGGGTCATGTCGCCGAGCGCCTCCTGCGGCACGAGGTCGAAGCCGCGCTTGAGCTGGAGGTTCGCGACGACGGTGAAGAGGTTGGCGTTGCCGGAGCGCTCGCCGTAGCCGTTGGCGCAGCCCTGTACGTGCGTGGCGCCCGCCTTCACGGCGGCCAGGGTGTTGGCGACCGCGCAGCCGGTGTCGTCGTGGCAGTGGATGCCGACCCGGGCGCTGGTCTGCACGGCGTTGTGGACGATGTCGGCCAGTTCGTCGGGGAGCATGCCGCCGTTCGTGTCGCACAGGGCGATGACGTCGGCCCCGGCCTCCGCGGCGGTCCTGAGGACCTCCAGCGCGTAGGCTGGGTTGGACTTGTAACCGTCGAAGAAGTGCTCGGCGTCGAGGAAGACTCGCTGTCCCTCCGCACGGAGGTGGGAGACCGTGTCGCGGATCATCGCGAGGTTCTCCTGGAGAGTCGTGCGGAGGGCCAGCTCCACGTGCCGGTCGTGGCTCTTGGCGACAAGGGTCACGACCGGCGCGCCGGATTCGCGCAAAGCGGCCACCAATGGGTCGTCGGCTGCCTTCACACCGGCCCGGCGGGTCGCGCCGAACGCGGCTAGTTGCGCGTGCTTCAGATCGAGCTCTGTTCGAGCCTGCCTGAAGAACTCTGTGTCCTTGGGGTTGGCGCCCGGCCAGCCCCCTTCGATGAAACCAACGCCCAGGCTGTCCAGGTGGCGCGCTACGGCGAGCTTGTCGGCGACTGTGAGGTTGAGGCCCTCCTGTTGTGCGCCGTCACGCAGCGTCGTGTCGTATACGTGGAAGCGGTCGTCGGCCATGAGTCTCTCTTCTCCGGGAGGTCTCTCTAAGACGGAAAACAAAAAGACCCCTCACGGACGTGAGAGGTCTGCGCGCTGGCGGTGTCCCTTTGTCAGCCAGCGCGCCTGCCGATAATGAGCAGACCGTAGAACATGGTGCCACCCAGTCTGCCATACGAATTCACCATCCGGCACACGGGTCTCACTCCTCGGGACACGGCTCCGTCAAGAAGGCCCAGCTCCGTCAAGAAGGCGCGGCTCCGTTACGTCACACCACGACGCCGGCGCCGCCGCCCGTGATGGCGCGTTCGAGCGCCTGCGGGTCGAACACCTCGTTGCCCAGCAGCTGCCCGTCGAGCAGCACGGTCGGCGTGCCTTCGAGGCGTACTTTGGCGGTCTCCGTCAGGTGCTGCTCGGCGTACGACTGCGAGGTGACGCATTCGTCCACCGACGCGCCGGCCTTCCTGGCCGCCTGCACCAGCTCGGCGACGGTGAAGCCGGACGCCTCGCCGTGCGGGGCGGGCTGGAGGTCGTACAGCTGATCCCTGAACGCCAGCCAGTTCTCCTCGGGAACGCAGCGTGCCGCGGCGGCGGCGCGGATGGAGTTCGAGCGCATGGGCTCGTCCTGGAAGATCGTCACCGGGTGGAAGACGATTTTAACTTTGCCGTCTTTTGCCAGCCGCTGGATCGTGCTGTCCACCTTGGTATGCATGTCCTTGCAGACGGGGCAGTCGAAATCCTCGTACACGTCCAGCACAGGGGCATCGCTCCCCCGGGCGCCGAGCACCATCGAGCCGTCAACCTGCCTGGCCAATCGCACCCCTTCCGAGGACGCCCCCGGCTCCGAGAACGCCAGCACCCCGAGCACGACGATCGCCGCACACGCGATCGCGACCGCCACCCATCGCTTCATCATTCGCCCACTCTCGCCTCATCGATCGCGCAGACCTTACCTGAAGCGGAAACAATGACCGTATGAAGGCATACCTCCTGGATCCCGCCGTAGCCGAGTACGTCGCCGCCCACTCCACCCCGCCCGACCCCCTGCTGGCCGAGCTGGCGAAGGAGACGGCCGCGGCCACCGGCGGCGCCGCGAACATGCAGATCTCTCCCGACCAGGGCAGCTTCCTGACGATGATCACCCAGCTCATGGCGCCGTCGGTGGCCGTGGAGGTGGGGACGTTCACCGGCTACTCGTCCTTGTGCATCGCCCGGGGACTGTCCGGCGGGAAGCTGCACTGTTTCGACGTCAGCGAGGAGTGGACGTCCATCGCGCGCCGCTACTGGCGCGAAGGCGGGGTGGAGGACCGGGTGACGCTCACGCTGGGTCCGGCGCTGGACACGCTCGCGGCCTTCGACCAGACCATCGACCTCGCGTTCCTCGACGCCGACAAGGGCAACTACCCCGGCTACTACGAGCTGCTCATGGAGCGCCTGCGGCCGGGCGGGCTGCTGGTGGCGGACAACACGCTGCGCAGAGGGTTCGTGGCCGATCCCGCGCACGACGAGACCACGACCGTGGAGATCCGCCAGTTCAACGACCTGGTGATCGAGGATCCGCGGGTGACCGTGCTCCTGCTGCCGGTCGCGGACGGCATGACCATGATCAGGAAGAACTAGGGCGCGTCCCCCTGCCGCCGGCCCGTATGGCCGGCCGGGAGGGGGGCAGTCTCGGACTGAGGCCTATCGGTGAGGGGGAGACATGCAATATCGCACTCTCGGAGGGCGCGGCCCGACCGTGTCGGTGCTGGGGTTCGGCGCGATGACGCTGGCGCCGAACGTGTACGCCTACGTGGACGAGCGTGAGGCCGCGGAGACGCTGCAGGCGGCGCTGGACGCGGGCATCACGTTCATCGACACCGCCGACATCTACGGCGCCGGCTACAGCGAGAGCATGATCGGACGGGTGCTGCGCGGGCGGCGCGAGGAGTTCGTGCTGGCCACCAAGTTCGGCGGCAACCAGGACAAGGAGCGGCGGCTGGTGCCGGGGCTGGGCCGGCCCGAGTACGTGCGGACCGCGATCGACGCCAGCCTCGGCCGTCTGGGCACCGACCACGTGGACCTGTACTACCTGCACCGGCTCGATCCGAGCACGCCCGTCGAGGACACCGTGGGCGCGCTCGCCGAGCTGATCCAGGCCGGGAAGATCGGGCACATCGGACTGTCGGAGGTGTCCGCGCAGACGATCAGGCGGGCCTGCGCCGTTCACCAGGTGACGGCGGTGCAGACCGAGTACTCGCTGTTCAACCGGGCTCCTGAGCAGGAGGTGCTGCCGGTCTGCGCGGAGCTGGGGGTCGGCTTCGTGGCCTACAGCCCGCTGGGCAGGGGCCTGCTCGGCGGCGCGATCCGCGGTCAAGGGGAGCTGGGGCCGCGCGACTGGCGCAGGGGGAATCCGCGCTTCCAGGAGGGCAACCTCGACCACAACGTGGCGCTGGCCGACTCCGTGGCGACCCTGGCGGCCGAGCAGGACCTGACGGTGGCGCAGCTCGCGCTGGCCTGGCTCACGCACCAGAACGCCGTGCCGATCCCCGGGACCAGCCGGGTGGCGAACGTGCGGGCCAACGCGGCGGCGGGCGACGTGACGCTGGACAAGGAGGTGCTGCTGCGGCTGGAGGAGCTGGTGCCGCCAGGAGCGGCGGCCGGCGCCCAGGGCGATGCCGCCTACCTGGGCAACATCGACCGCTGAGAGCACGAGCCGAGAGGACGCCGGCGCCTCGGGGTGTGGGGCCCCGAGGCACCGAGTGCGGGTCAGACGATCTTGTGGACCCAGTTGTGGGCGTCGGGGCGGGCGCCGTACTGGATGCCCACCAGCTCCTCACGCACCCGCATCGTCACCGGCCCGGGGGTGCCGTCGGCCACGGTCCAGGAGCGGTCCGCGCCCTTGACCGTGCCCACCGGCGTCACCACGGCGGCCGTCCCGCACGCGAACACCTCCGTGAGCTCGCCCGACTCCGACGCCGCCTGCCACTCCTCGACCGAGATGAGGCGCTCCTCCGTCTCCAGGCCCAGGTCCCCGGCCAGCTCCAGGATCGACTCCCTGGTGATGCCGGGCAGCAGGGTGCCGGTCAGCTCCGGGGTGACGAGCTTGTTGCCGAAGACGAAGAACAGGTTCATCCCGCCCATCTCCTCGACGTACTTGTGCTCGCCCGCGTCCAGCCACACCACCTGGTCGCAGCCGTTCTCCACGGCCTGCCGCTGCGCGACGAACGCGGCCGCGTAGTTGCCGCCGCACTTCGCGAAGCCGGTGCCGCCGGGGGCGGCGCGCGTGTACTCCGTGGACAGCCACACCGAGACCGGCTTGATGCCGCCGGTGAAGTACGAGGCCGCCGGCGAGGCGATGACCATGTACTTGTAGGTCCTCGACGGGTAGTTGACCCCCAGCCCCGCCTGGGTGGCGATCATGAAGGGGCGCAGGTAGAGGCTGTGCCCCTCGGTGGTCGGCACCCACTCCTTGTCGGTCTCGACGAGCAGCTCCAGCGAGTCGACGAACGTCTCCTCCGGCAGCTCCGGCATGGCCATGCGGAGCGCGGAGCGGTTGAACCGGCCGGCGTTCGCGTACGGGCGGAAAGTCACGATCGACCCGGTGGTCTGGCGATACGCCTTCAAGCCCTCGAACAGCTCCTGGGCGTAGTGGAAGACCGAGGTGGCCGGGTCGAGCGAGAGCGGCCCGTACGGCATCAGCCTGGCGTCGTGCCACCCCTCGCCCTCGGTGTAGTCGATCGAGATCATGTGATCCGTGAAGGTCTGCCCGAAACCGGGGTTCGCCAGTACCTGCTCCCGCTCGGCCGCGGTGCGAGCGTGGTCGGATAGCTGCACGTCGAAGCTGAGCTTCTGAGCGATGGTCATGACGGCGGTCCTTCTCTCTGCGACTCTACGAAAACCTAACGAAGCTGCGAAATCTACGAACCTGCGGAGCGGCGCTGCCCGCGCGAGGCGGTCCGTACTTCCTATTGTCTCGCTATATGGGATGGCAAGCGGCCAATGGGGTGGTTCGACCGTTTGGACGCGAAAAAGCGCCTGGCAGTCCTCTTCGGACCACCAGGCGCGTTCGGGGCTAGGCGGTCCTAGCCGGATACTCGCGCGGTGATGTCGTCACCGATCTCGTGGGTGGTGCGGCCCGCCCAGCCGGCCAGCCGGTCCACGATGTCGTCGGCCACCGCCTGCTCGACCCTGGCCGACTCGGCGTGCAGGCCGAGGTGGTCGAGGAGCATGGCGACGGAGAGAATGGTCGCGGTGGGGTCGGCCTTGCCCTGCCCGGCGATGTCGGGCGCGCTGCCGTGCACCGGCTCGAACATGCTGGGCGTGCTGCGCTCAGGGTTGATGTTACCGCTGGCCGCCAGGCCGATGCCGCCCGCGATGGCCGCGCCGAGGTCGGTGATGATGTCGCCGAACAGGTTGTCGGTGACGACCACGTCGAACCGCTCGGGCTGGCTGACGAAGAACATCGAGGCCGCGTCGATGTGGCTGTAGTCGGTCGTGACCTCGGGGAACTCCTCGGCCACGCGGTTGACCGTGCGCTGCCACAGGTCGCCGGCGTAGGTGAGCACGTTCGTCTTGTGGACGAGCGTCAGCTTCTTGCGGGGCCGCGACTTGGCCTTCTCGAACGCGTAGCGCACCACGCGCTCAACGCCGTAGGCGGTGTTGAGCGACTCCTGGGTGGCGATCTCGTGCGGGGTGCCGCGCCGCATGACGCCGCCGGTGCCCGCGTAGAGGCCCTCGGTGCCCTCGCGGACGACGATCATGTCGATGTTCTCGGCGGGCGTGTCGGCCAGCGGGGTCGCCACCCCGGGGAACAGCTTGACCGGCCGCAGGTTGACGTAGTGGTCGAACTCGAACCGCAGGCGCAGCAGCAGGTCGCGCTCAAGGACGCCGGGCGGCACGCTGGGGTCGCCGACCGCGCCGAGCAGAATCGCGTCATAGCCGCGCAGCTCCTCCAGCACCGCGTCCGGCAGCGTCTCGCCGGTACGGTGGTAGCGGGCGGCTCCCAGGTCGTAGTGAGTGGGCTCGATCTTCGTGCCCACCGCCTCCAGGACCTTGAGTCCTTCGGCTACGACCTCGGTGCCGATGCCGTCTCCAGGGATGACGGCCAGGCGGATGTTACGCGACTCCATGGGCGGTACCTTACCGGCTCGTCTCGACTGACGAACACACCATCTCATTTTTCGGACGTCCAGTTTTGCCCGATTTGCGGCCTTTTGACCATTTCGTTAGAGTCCGTCGGGCCTAATCCACGCAGCCGCTGCGTGGAGCCGGGGACCCACTTTCCCCCCAAGGGGCGAATCGGCCGCTCACCTGCGCCGTAGGGCTACTTCCAGGCCCGAGCCCGTCAGCTAACCCGGTCGGCCTCGTGGAAGGACAGTCCTCTGTCTCCCATCGCATTGCCACGCGTCGCCCTGGTTCTGGCGGCAGGCATCACCGGGCTCGCCCTGAGCACTCCAGCCCAGGCGGCCACCCCGAAGAACGACTCGGCCGGCACTCCGCAGGACAGCTCGGCCATCACCCTCACGGGCGCCGACATCAAACGCATCCGGCTGCAGAACGCGCCCAAGCCCGCCTGGAAGACCGCCCTGGGATTCGCCATGCAGAAGCGCGGCATCCCGTACGTCTGGGGCGGCACCAGCGACCGAGGATACGACTGCTCGGGACTCATGCTCCGGGCCTATGAGGACGCGGGCATCGAGCTGCCGCGCACGGCCAGAGAGCAGTACGGCGCGTTCTCGAAGAAGATCGCCTGGAAGGATCTCAAGCCAGGCGATCTGGTCTTCTTCAGCAACCTGGGACATGTCGGGATGATCTCCCGCCCCGGTTACATGGTGCACGCGCCGCACACCGGCGACGTGGTCAAGGAAGAACAGCTCTCCGAATGGCGCAGAACCGCCTTCGTGGGCGGCGTACGGCCCGATCCCAAGGGCGTGCGGCGATGGACGGAGCTCAAGGAGCAGCGTGACGCTCCGGCGCCGGCCAGACTGACCGCCACCCTGTAAAGGACTACCCGGCGTGGGCGGCCCGGCGCGGGGCGGCCCACGCCGGGTGGGGTGCTAACGACCGGAGTTTTGCGGCGCGCCACCGTTGTCCCGGCGGTCCAGCGCGGTCTGAACGGCCTCCGCGGCCTCGTCCTCGTGCTCTTCTGTGCGATTCCAGGCATACATCTCGTACATGTGGACTCATCTCATTTCGCGGGCGCGTTCCAACGGAAGAAGTCGGACCCCGGTCGCGAATCCGAACCGGGCCTGATCTCGTGGTCCGGGTCACGGACCGGACGAAAGGGGCTTATTGGCCGACACAACGCCGCTCACCGCGGCGAGTCGTCGACCTGCCCTAACAGGCCCCGCCGCGGCAGGTAATAAGTACGAGAACCTGGCGCATTTCCAGCAACAGTACCCCAGCAATCTCGTTGGATGTCCTAGTATCTCGCATGCTGAGACAACAGAAAGGGCCGCCACCCGGGAACGATCCGGGTGGCGGCCCTCAAGCGACGGCGGGAGGAGGTCAGCCCTCCAGGTCCACCGAGCGGCCGCTCTCGCCGCCGATCTCGGTGACGATCTGGTCGACCACGTCGGCCGGGATCGCGGAGTCGACCGTCAGCGCGATGAGCGCCTTGCCGCCCTTGACGTCACGGGCCACCTGCATCGAGGCGATGTTGATGCCGTGCTCGCCGAGGAGGCGGCCGACGACGCCGACGATGCCCGGACGGTCGGCGTAGGTGAAGAAGCACAGGTGAGCCGTCGGCTCGATCTCCATCTCGTAGCCGTTGACCTCGACGATCTTGGTGATCTGCCGCGGCCCGGAGAGCGTGCCGGAGACCGAGACCCGGCGGCCGTCGGCGAGCACGCCGCGCACGGTCACCACGTTGCGCCAGTCAGGGCTGTCGGAGCTGGTGACCAGCTCGACGGTGATGCCGCGGTCCTTGGCCAGCAGCGGGGCGTTGACGTAGGTGACCTGCTCCTCGATCACGTCGGTGAACACGCCCTTGAGCGCGGCCAGCTCGATCACCCGCACGTCCTGGGAGGCGATCTCGCCGCGGACCTCGATGTCGAGCTTGGTGGCGACCTCACCGGCCAGGGCGGTGAACACCCGGCCCAGCTTCTCGGCCAGCGGCAGGCCCGGCTTGACGTCCTCGGCCACCACGCCGCCCTGGACGTTGACGGCATCCGGCACGAACTCGCCCGCGAGCGCCAGCTTCACGCTGCGCGCGACCTGGGTGCCGGCCTTCTCCTGGGCCTCGTGCGTGGAGGCGCCCAGGTGCGGGGTGGCGACGACCTGGTCGAGCTCGAACAGCGGGCTGTCGGTGCAGGGCTCCTTGGAGAAGACGTCCAGGCCCGCGCCCGCGACCCGGCCCTCCTTGATCGCCGAGTAGAGGGCGCCCTCGTCCACGATGCCGCCGCGGGCCACGTTGATGATCCGCACCGACGGCTTGACCTCGTGCAGCTCCTTGTCACCGATGAGCCCGAGCGTCTCCTTGGACTTGGGCAGGTGGACGGTGATGAAGTCGGCCTGCTTGAGGACCTCTTCGAGGCTGAGCAGCTTGACGCCCATCTGCGCGGCGCGGGCCGGCGGCAGGTAGGGGTCGTAGGCGATCAGCTCGACGCCGAACGGCTGCAGCCGCTGAGCCACGAGCTGGCCGATCTTGCCGAGGCCGAGGATGCCGACGACCTTCTCGTCCAGCTCGACACCGGTGTATTTCGAGCGCTTCCACTCTCCGTTCTTCAGCGCGGCGTGCGCCTGGGCCGTGTTGCGCGCGCTGGCCAGGATGAGGGCGATGGTCTGCTCGGCGGCGCTGGTGATGTTGGAGGTCGGGGCGTTGACCACCATGACACCGGCCTTGGTGGCGGCCTCGACGTCGACGTTGTCGAGACCGACGCCGGCGCGGGCGACCACGCGCAGCTTGGGCGCGGCGGCGATGGCCTCGGCGTCGACCTGCGTGGCGGAGCGGACGATCAGCGCGTCCACGTCGGCGAGGGCCGGCAGCAGCTTGGAACGGTCGGCGCCGTCGGTGTGGCGGACCTCGAAATCGGCTCCGAGCACGGCGAGGCCGGCCTCGGACAGCTCCTCTGCGACCAGAACGACGGGCTTGTTCACTGGTGTGGATCCTTCGCGGCATGCGGCGGGCTTCGGGGGACACGTCCACGGATCCCCCGGCGGTCCCACAGAGTCTATCCGCCGCTTGTGAACGCGTTCACGAGGGACCCACGATGTGAGACGGGTCCGCCGTACCCAGCGCGGCGAAAACTCATCCACTCTGAACGCATCTTTGTCTTGATCGGGAGATTTATTCGCCATTAGCCTGATAAGCCGTGGCCGACTACCTATGGTTCGTCATATGAGCATCGGGAATCCTGCGCTTGCCGACGTGCTCGCCCAGCATGGCACGCCCCATCGCCTGCTGAGCGCTCTCGCCGACGGTGGAATCCTGGTGGCAGTGCGACCAGATCGTTCGGTCGTCCTAGGGACGACCCAAGCCGGTGACCGAGTGCTTCTCGGTTACACCGGTCCTGCTACCTATGCCAGGCACCGCGGCAGTCATTCCCTGTCGGCGTGCGATGCCGACACCATCCTGGACATCCAGCGCGTCACCGGCGTGCGGGAGATCGTCATCGACGCGGCCGGACCAGCCGCCGCGGCTGTGCCGATCGACGATCTCCAGCGCTTCCTCACCTCGACGCGTTCGGGGCCGCATCCCGTCCTCTCGGGGGCGGTGCCGGCCGCGTACGCGACGGGTGCGATGGCGACCGTGTCACGCGGTGCCGCGCTGGCCCAGGTGGCGCCGCCGAGCCCGGAGGCCCCGGCGCTGCCGTGGGTGCCCGCGCCCAGGCCGCATCTGTCGGGGCCGATGCAGCAGGTGGATCCGGGATATCGGCGGTGCACGCACCCGATCCTGCCCGCGCTGCGGCAGGCCATCTCGTACCTGCTCATGGACTTCCCGCTGGTGCACCACGTCTGGATCTCCGAGGCCCGCACGGCGTCGGGGGCCCCGGGGATCATGCTGCACGTGAAGGTGCACATGTCCGCCGCCGAGGACGTCGTACGCGACCTGCACCGCCTGGTCCGCGCCCGCCTGCCGCAGTTCGCGGCCTCCGGGGCGCCGATCCTCATGGCCAGAGTGGCGGACGCGCGCAGCGAGCGCCGGATGATCGAGATCGGCGCGCACGTCGTGTGCGCCGACGTCTCCGACTGAGGCGACGCGGGAGGGCCGGGAAACTGGGCCCTCCCAAACAAGCCCTCGCTCGGCTTCAATGAGGGCATGATCGCACCGGTGGTGAGTGCGCCCACGGTTTCCCGGGGTGTGCGCCTCGGCTATGGCGTCGGCTCCTTCTGCACGGCCACGGTCAACGCCGTCCCTGGCCTGCTCCTGCTCTACTACATGACCAATTTCCTGGCGGTGCCCGCGTGGCTGGCCGGGGTGGTGGTGACCGCGCCCAAGGCATGGGACCTGATCATCAACCCGCTGGTCGGGCGCTGGTCGGACCGGACCAGGTCGCGCATGGGCCCGCGGCGGCCGTGGCTGCTGGCCGGGGCCTGCACACTGCCGATCGCGTTCTTCCTGGTGTTCGCGGGGCCGCCGCTGACGGGGGTCCCCGCCGCCCTGTACGTGGGGGCCTGCTTCATGGCGACGGCGACCGCGTACGCGCTGTTCGAGGTGCCGTACAAGGCGATGCCCGGCGAGATGACGCACGACTACCACGAGCGCACCTCGCTGCTGCAGTGGCGGATGATCTTCATCGGCGCGGCCACCGCGATCAGCGGCGTGCTCGCCCCCGCCATCGTCTCCAGCCAGGGCGCGAACGGCACGGTGGGCAGCTACCGGCTGATGGCGGCCACGATCGCGGTCATCCTGCTGGTCGCGATGTTCGGCTCCTTCTTCGGCACCGCCCGCGCCCCGATGACCGGCGCCCCCGAGGCCGACCGCGGCGGCTGGCGCGAGCAGTTCGCGGCGATCAAGGGGAACTCGGCGTTCATCTGGATCACGGCGCTGGCCTGCACGCAGATGCTCGCCGTGAGCATGATGCTGGCCGCGGCGCCGTACTTCGCCGCCTACACCATCGGCACGCCCGCGGCCACGCAGACGCTGTTCGCGGCACTGGTGGGCCCGATGCTGCTGACGATGCCGCTTTGGGTGCGGCTCTCCAAGCGGTTCGGCAAGCGCGGGGCGATGGTCCTGGCCGCGCTGCTGTTCGGCGGCGGCACGGCGGCGGCCGTCGCCACCCCGCTGTTCGGCCCCCTCTACGCGCACCTCACGATCCTGGTGGTCGGCGTCGGCATCGCGGGGGTGCAGCTGCTGTTGTTCTCGATGCTCGCGGACGTGATCGCGGCGGACGCGGCACGGACGGGCAAGCGGCGGGCCGGCGTGCTGACCGGGCTGTGGACGGCGATCGAGAGCGGGGTCAGCTCGTTCGGCGCACTGATCTTCGGCGTGATCCTGTCGCTGGGCGGTTTCATCGAGTCGGAGCCGAGCACGCCGGTCCAGCAGCCGGACAGCGCGGTGACCGCGGTCCTCATCGGACAGACCGCGGTCCCGGCTGTGATCATCTTCGCGTCGGTGCTGATGACGCTGAAGTACCGCCTCACGCCACCCGTCGGGCCAGGACCGGACGAGTCCGGGTGAGCAGCCCGGCCACCAGGGAGGCCAGCAGCGGCAATCCCAGCACAACCCCCGCCAGGAACAGCCACGGGATGGAGATCGTGGTGGGCCCGGGAGTGCTGAACATCTCCTGCCCGATCGCGGTGTACCTGCGCGTCAGCGGCCGGCTCAGCGCGATGCCGCTGACCGCGCCGCCGGCCAGGCCGACGAGCGCGCCCAGGAGCGCGATGTAACCGGCCTGGGCCGCGACCACCAGCCTGCGCGTCCGCGACGGCCCGCCGACGGCGGACAGGGTGTCGAGGTCCTGGCGCATGTCGGCCGCGGCCAGCCCGGTGGCCGCGAACGTGCCGCCGAGCACCACGATCAGCGCCGCGCCGAGCAGCACCAGGAGCGTTTGGAGCAGGCCGTCGCCGTGGCCTTCGTTCGCGTGGAGGTAGGCGATGCCGCTCACCGCCCTGAGGTCGCGGCCCAGGCGGTCAAGGTCGCCGGGGGGCCGGTTGGTGTAGACGACGCGCTCGGCCACCTGCAGGCCGGCCGCCCGCACGGCCGAGGCCGGGATCAGCGCGCCGGTCTGGGTGGGCTCGGCGCCACTCGACACCACGGCCGGCACCTTGAACACCTTGGCGGGCTTGGTCGCGCCGGCGTCCCAGTTCCTGGCGTCCAGCTCGATCATGCCGTCGCGCACCACCTCGGCGTTGAACGCCACGGCCTTGCCCGCCGCCAGCGCCGCGGCGGCCTGCGGGTCATGGCGGCCCTGGAGGAAGGCGAGCAGCCGCTCGTCGCCGATCGGCAGGAAGAGGAAGGTGTACTGTTCCGGCGCGCAGCGCCGCCGGCAGTCCAGACGAGGCCCGACCGGGCGCAGGAGCAGGCTCCTGCCCCGCGCGTCCGACACCTCCTGTCCCGGGACCAGGGCGGCTCCCGGCAGTTGCCGTTCGATCTCCGCCCGCAGCCCGGCCCACTTCTGATCGTCGAGGCCCCGGCCGCTGATCGCCATGGTCCCCACCGGCTCCACCGAGGTGCGCTCGTCCGCTCGCTGCGCGTACGAGCTGCTGACGCCGATGCCGATGGTGACCGCCACCATGGTGGCCGCCATGACGGCCGCGGCGGCGGAGGCCGTACGGACGCGGTGGCGGGAGGCGTCGCGGACGGACAGGCGCAGGGGCAGCGGCAGCCGCCTGGCCGGCCGCGCCGAGACCTGGATCAGCCATGGCATCAGCGCCACCAGCCCGAGCACGAGCACCACGGCGGACGCGGCGACGTACAGCGAGTCGCGCCGCAGCGCGAAAAAGGTCGCCCCGAGCCCGAGCAGCACCAGTACGAGCCCCAGCAGCGGGCGCCCCGCACGCTTGCGCGCGTCCGCGCCGGCTCGTCCGGCGAGCACCTGGGCGGGGCTCTGCCTGGCGGCCTGGATCGCCGGGACGATCGCCGCGGTCAGGCCGCTGACCACGCCCAGCGCGGCCACGCCGAGCACCGGCGGCCACGGCACCTCCACGGGGCCGTGGGTCCAGTCCATCGAGCGGGCCAGGAGCCACTCCATCAGCACACCCGTGCCGATCCCCAAGGCGACGCCGAGCAGGGCCGCGGCACCGCCGAGCACGAGCCCGTCCGCCAGCACGATGGTCCTGAGCTGCCGGCCGGAGGCCCCCTGCGCCGCGAGCACGGCGAGCTCCCTGCGGCGTCGCCGCAGCCCGACGGCGAAGGCGGGCCCGGCCAGCAGGACGGTCTCCATGACGATGAGGACGACCATGATGCCGAGCATGGCCAGGTTGCGCAGCCCGTCCGGCCGGTAGGTGTTGTCGTCGAGCTCGGCCTGCGTCGGGCTCTCGATCACGAAACGGGAGCTGACGGCCAGTCCGGCCTGGTTCAGCCGCTTGATCTCCGCCCGGTCGACGGGGCCGGGGGTCTCGGCGAGCCAGCCGCTGCTGTCGCCGTCGTTCTGGTGCGACAGGGCGCCTTCCGGCAAGCCGGCCAGCTCCGGGAGCCCCGGCCGGTTCGGGTTCTCGATGACGCCGACCACCAGGACCGGCCGGTCCTTGCGCGTCACCTTGACCGTGCCGCCGATCCGCGCGCCGCGGTCGAGCAGCGCCTGGGTAACCGCGGCCTCGCCGGGGGCGGCGGCGTACCGGCCGGTCACCAGCGGGCGCATCCCCCGGGCCATCGGGTCGCGCAGGTCCACTTCGAGCACGTCGATCCGGTCGTACCGGTCGGTGACGCGGACTTCCACGGCGTTGTTCTGCCAGCGCAGGAAGCGGCCCTGGAGCAGGGTGCCGAGCTCGGCGGCCGTCCACTGACGCTGCGGGCCCTTGGCTGAGCGCGCGCCGAAGCTCTGGCCGCTGTAGTCCTGCTCGACCGGGTCACGGGACGGGAGCGTGGTCAGGCGCGCGTCGGCGGATCCCAGCAGCGAGGGCAGCCTCTCCTGCGGGGTGAGGTCCGTGATGGCGGAGCCGGTGAGCAGCGCCGTGATGGCCAGGACGGGCAGGCCGATCAGCACCATGACCAGCGCGCTGCGCCCCTTCGCGCGCCAGGCGTCCCTGCGGGAGAGCCGCAGCGCGGCGCGGAACGCGCTCATCGGGAGCTCTCCAGCCGCACCGCGTTCGACTCCACGATCAGGCCGTCACGCAGGTAGACCACCCGGTCGGCCCAGGCCGCGTACCGGGGCTCGTGGGTGACCAGCAGCACCGCCGCGCCCGCGTCGCAGCGGGCACGCAGCAATTGCAGGATCTCGTCGCCCGTGGCGGTGTCGAGCGCTCCGGTCGGCTCGTCCGCCAGCACTAACCGTCGGTCCCCGACCAGCGCCCTGGCGATGGCCACGCGCTGGCGCTGCCCGCCCGACAGCTCCTCGGGGAAGCGGTCCGCGACGGCCTCCGCCCCCACCTCGGCGAGTACGGCCAGCGCCTCCGACCTGGCCCGGCCGGTCCTGACGCCGTCCAGCTCCCTGGGCAGCATCACGTTCTCGGCCGCCGTCAGCGACGGGATCAGGTTCAGATCCTGGAAGACGTAGCCGACGCTGTTGCGCCTGAGCCCGGCCAGGTCCTTCACCCGTGCGAGGTCCTCGCCCTCGATCGTCACGCTGCCGGACGTGGGCCTGTCGAGGCCGCCGGCCAGGTTGAGCAGCGTGGACTTGCCCGAGCCCGACGGGCCCATGACCGCCACCAGCTCCCCCGCCGAGACCTCCAGGCTGACGCCCCTCAGCGCGTGCACCTGGCCGTGCTCGCGGGTGACCTCTCGCAACCTCACCACAGTCATGCCTTCTTCTCCTTGGAGGTGTCCTGGGACACGGCCTCGCAGTGATCGAGCCAGCGCTGCTCCGCCTCGGCCTTGAAGATGGACGAGTCGATGACGAGCCGCTGGGCGAGCCCGTCGGCCGCGGCCCGCTTGGCGCGGGTGAGCTCCTGCAGCGCGCGCATGGTGGCCTCGCGCTGGGTCTGGATGACCGCGGCCACGTCGACGTCCGCGCCGGCCACGGCCATCGCGATCTTGATGGCCAGCTCGTCCCGAGGCCGGTCGTTCTGCGCGACGGGGGTGCTGAACCATCGCCGCAGCTCTTCGCGACCGGCCTCGGTGATCGTGTAGACGGCTCTGCCCTGGTCGTCGGCGCCGCCGGGGGCGACCAGGCCGTCGCGTTCGAGCCGGGAGAGCGTCGTGTAGACCTGGCCGATGTTGAGCGGCCAGGTCGCCCCTGTGGACGCCTCGAACTCCACCCGCAACTGGTATCCGTACCGCGGTCCGCCGTTCAGCAGGGCGAGCAGTCCGTGTCTAATCGACATAGATACTGAGTATGCATACTGAGTATGCTTATCGCAACTGATCCGCGTATTCTGGACACGGACCGAGGTTCAGGCCGATACTCGCTACATGAGCTCCACGCATCCGCCCTTTCGCGCCTCCGATGGGGAACGTGACCGTGCGATCGGAGAGCTCAGAGATCGCGCCGTAGAGGGACGGATCTCCCACGACACGTTCGTCGGCCGGGTCGACCAGGCGCTACGCGCCCGCAGCCGTCATGAGCTGGACGAACTCGTCGCCGACCTGCCGCAGCGGCAGACGTTCAGGCAGCGGCTGACCGACGCCGTCGCGTCGGCGTCGGAGTTCACCATCAGGGTGCGGTCGGCGTGGCGGAAGCCCAGGCTGCCCCGGCTGGCCCTGCCGGACGACGAGCGGCTGCGTTACGTGGTGGGCAGGGGGTCGGCGTGCGATCTCGTGCTGTCCGACCTGACGGTCTCCCGGGTGCACGCCGAGTTGCGGCGCGAGGGTGACGAGGGCTGGCTGCTGGTGGATCTGGGCTCGCTCAACGGCACCAGGCTCAACGGCTGGCGGCTGGTGGGCCCGGCCAAGGTCCGGTCGGGTGACGAGATCTCCTTCGGCGACTGCGGCTTCCTGCTGTCCTCGGGCCAGCCGTCCCTGTAAGGACCGCACCGGCCGTCCCTCTGAGGACGGCCCCAGACCCCCATAAATACGGATATTTGCGGATTACAGGCTGACTGCGCTGATTCATGCTCTCATGCGATCCCCCAGTCTTTGGAGACCCCATGCGGCGCACCTCAGCCTCCCTCGTCGCGGGCGCGCTCGTCGCGGCCCTCGCGTGGGCGTCCAGCCCTTCCTCACCGGCCATCGCGCTCGATCCCTCCGCGGGCGTGGCCGACCTGACCCAGGACATCAACCAGATTCTCAGCGACTCGCGGCTCACGATCGCCAGGGCGGGCGTCGTGGTCAAGAGCGCCACGACCGGCGAGGAGCTGTACGCCACCGACGCCGGCAAGCTCCTGACCCCGGCGTCCAACACCAAGCTGTTCACCTCCGCCGCGGCCGTGGAGACGCTCGGGCTCGGCTACCGCTTCCCGACCACCGTGCTGAACGGCGGCCGCAAGGTCGGCTCGGTGCTGACCGGCGACCTGGTGCTGCGCGGCACCGGCGACCCGACCATGCTGGCCGAGGACTACGACGCGCTGGCCGCCGAGGTCGCCGCCGCCGGCATCAAGGTCGTCACGGGCAAGCTGGTGGCCGACGACACCTGGTTCGACGGGCAGCGGCTCGGCAACGACTGGTCGTGGGACGACGAGAGCGCCTACTACGCGGCGCCGATCTCGGCACTGACCGCCTCGCCCGACCGTGACTACGACGCCGGCTCGGTGATCGTCTCGGTGGCGGCCGACGGCGACAAGGTCAAGGTGTCCACCACGCCGGAGACCGACTACCTGAAGATCGTCAACAAGGCCACCGCGGGCGCCGAGACCGACGTGCTCATCGAGCGGCAGCACGGCACGCGCACGGTCGTGATCACCGGCACGGTGGCGGATCCGTACCAGGAGTGGGTGGCCGTGGACGATCCCACGGCGTACGTGTCGGCGTTGTTCCGCAAGTCGCTGGCCAAGCACGGCGTCAAGGTGCTCGGGCCGAGCGTCGCGGGTGCGGCGCCGTCCGGCGCGAAGGAGCTGGCCAAGCACGAGTCGATGACGCTGGGCGAGCTGCTGGTGCCGTTCATGAAGCTGAGCAACAACATCCACGCCGAGATCCTCACCAAGGCCATGGGCCGCAAGGCCGCGAACCAGGGCACCTGGTCGGCCGGGCTCAAGGTCAGCACCGACTTCGCCAAGGCCAACGGGGTGCAGCTGATCAACATGCGCGACGGCTCCGGCCTCTCGCGCCGTGACGGCTTCTCGCCGAGCTCGATCGTGCAGCTCCTGTCCGCCGTACGCGGCAAGCCGTGGTTCACCACCTGGTACGAGTCCCTGCCCATCGCGGGCAACGCCGAGCGCTTCGTGGGCGGCACCCTGCGCAGCCGGATGCGGAACACGCCCGCCGCGAACAACGTGCACGCCAAGACCGGTTCACTGACCGGCGTCACCGCGCTGTCCGGCTACGTCACGAGCGCCGAGGGCGAGCCGCTGATCTTCTCGATCATGCTGAACCAGTACCTGTCGGCCTCGCCGAAGGACATCGAGGACAAGATCGCGGTCCGGCTCGCGCAGTTCTCCCGCGTGACCGCGACCTCCGGATCGGTCCAGCTCCGCGCCACGGACGAAGGTGCGGCGGGCGACCTCGAGTGCTCGTGGCTCAAGCCCGTCCAGTGCTGACGGCTCACTGAGACCCCGGCGGCCCCCTGACGCGCAGGGGGCCGCTATGGTTTACGCGAATCGCGGCGGACCCCATTACGATTCGGCCACTTGGAGCTCCAGGTTACGGGGAGAATTTCCGTACATAGCCCACCCAAGGGGACCAGAATGCGGGTTCGACGCAGTGTCGAGCACCAACCGGAGGACAAGATGCGCAGACCGCTCCAGGCGCTGGCCTGCCTCGGGAGTCTGGCGGCATTGAGCCTCCCCGCCCCCGCCGCCCAGGCCGCGAGCCAGCAGCAGACGACCAGCCAGCTCGCGTGCCGCGTGGTCGCGGTCAAGCCGTTCGTCTCCAAGGGCATGGTGCGCGGCACGGTCTCGCGGGCGGGCTGCGCCGACCAGGCCCGCCTCCGGGTACGCATCACGGTCGCCGTCTCCGGCCCCGACCGCGTCGTCAAGAGCGGCTCGAAGATCGTCGGCAACGGCCGGATCACCGCCGGCGTGCGCTGCACCGCCACCGCCCGCCGCTACTACGTGGTCGCGCTCGACTCGCAGGGCAGGACGAACACGTCACGCTCGGTCAAGCTGTCGTGCGGCCGGCCGGCCTCGAACGGGGGCTTCTCCTCCGCGGCCGAGACGGCCGTCGTCAAGCTCACCAACGAGGCCAGGGCGAAGAAGGGCTGCCGTCCCCTCGTCCACGACGCCAAGCTGCACCTCGCCGCCGAGCGCCACTCGGCGGACATGGCGGCCAACAACTACTTCGACCACAACTCGCGTGACGGGCGCACGTTCGACAAGCGCATCAAGGCGGCCGGGTTCTCCTTCCGCCTGGCCGGCGAGAACATCGCCAAGGGCCAGCCCACCGCCGCCTCCGTGGTCAAGGCCTGGCTGAACAGCCCAGGTCACCGCGCGAACATCATGAACTGCTCGTTCACCCACATCGGCGTCGGACATGCCGCCAAGGGGCCCACCTGGACCCAGGACTTCGCCGCCCACTAGAGCACGAACCCAGAGCACGATCCCCCCAGAGCCAGGGAGCGTCGGGCTTCACCGGCCACACCCCTAGCCGGTATCCCACCGCACGCCCATACGCTCCCCTCCGGGCGGGCCCGGCCGCGCCTCCCCCGCACACAGGACCGCGGCCGGGCCCGCACTTCCTTCAGCTCAAGAGCGCCGGGGCTCGTCCGAGAAGCGGGCCAGCACGAGCGACTCGACCACGCCGACCACCGCGTACGCCAGGATGGACACGGCCGTGACCACCACGATGTCCGCCCACACCTCGTCGTAGCGGAACCCGCCGATCGCCCGCAGGATCTCGGCGCCGATCCCCTGCCCCGTGGCCAGCCACTCGGCGATGAGCGCGCCGATGATCGAGGCGGGCACGGAGATCCTGGCCGAGGCGAAGACCGAGGGCATCGCCGTCGGCACCGCGACCTTGCGCAGGACGGTCAGGCGGCTGCCGCCGTACGCCATGATCAGGTCCGTCGCCTGCGGTGAGGCCGATCTCAGCCCGAAGGCGATGTTCACCAGCGCGGGGAAGAACACCACGATGCCGCCGATGACGGCCACGCCCATCAGGTCCCTGCCGAAGATCAGCGTGATCAGCGGCGTCATGACCACGAGCGGCACCGACCGCAGCAGCATCGCGACCGGCATGAACGTCTGCTCGACGGTCCTGAACAGCACGAACGTGACGGCCACCGCCATCGCCGCGATCATCCCGGTGGTGAACCCGATGGCCGCGTCCCTGATCGTGATGCCCAGCGCGCCGAACACGGCCTCGCGGTGCTCCGCCGAGGCGGTCAGGTAGTCCCAGACCTGCGGCGGGCGCTTGCCCACGAGCGGGCTGATCCCGAACGCCTCCAGCAGCAGCCACCACGCGGCCACGACGATGACCACGGAGGGGACGAGCGGCCCGACGATCCTCAGCACGGTGCGGCCGATCACAGCGATTCCCCTCTCGACCACGGGGTGACCAGGCGGGCGACGAGCGCCACGATCGCGTACCCGAGACCGGCGATCAGGCCGGCCACGAGCGCGAGCCCCCAGGTGCGCGGCACCTGGAACTGCTGCTGGGAGATCATCAGCGAGACGCCGAGCCCCTGGTCGTTGCTGCCCAGGTACTCGCCGATGATCGCGCCGAGCAGCGCGGAAGGAGCGGAGATCTTCAGCCCGGCGAAGGTGCTGGGCAGGGCCGAGATCACCTGTACGTACCGGAGCCTGGCCAGGCGGCCGCCGCCGTACACGGTGATGAGGTCGAGGCTGGCCCGGTCGGCCGAGCGCAGCCCGAGCAGCGCGCCGATGAGCGTGGTGAAGAAGACGGAGATGGCGGCGAGGAACACCACGGTGGCGTCGCCGCCGAGCACGACCAGCACGATGGGGCCGATGGCGAGCAGCGGGACGCAGTAACTGATCACGGCGAGCTGGGTGGCGACGGCCTCCAGCCGGGGCACGAGCAGCACCAGCAGGGCCACGCCGATGGCCAGCCCGTTGCCCCAGAGGAAGCCCTGGACCGCGGCCGACAGGGTGACGGCGGCATTCGGGCCGTAGAAGGCCCAGCCGTCGTGGCCCATGGACTCCAGCACCGTCCAAGGGGTCGGCACCGCGCCGCCGTCGGCGAACACGGTCACGGCGAGCAGCCACCAGAGCCCGATCAGGGCGACGACGCCGATCAGCCCCTGGACACGTCTCATGAGCCGTGCCCGAACAGCAGGTCGCTGAGGTGGTCGTGGATCGCGTGGAACTCGGGGGTGCGCATCATGTCCGGCGTGCGCGG
The DNA here is from genome assembly GCF_039539705.1 of Nonomuraea rosea. Classification (NCBI taxonomy): domain Bacteria; kingdom Bacillati; phylum Actinomycetota; class Actinomycetes; order Streptosporangiales; family Streptosporangiaceae; genus Nonomuraea; species Nonomuraea rosea. The sequence goes on from NZ_BAABDQ010000011.1 coordinate 107,265, forward strand.
GCGCGGCAGGCCGATCTCCACCATCTCGACCACCCGCCCGGGGCGCGGGCTCATGACGGCGACCACGTCGGACAGGAAGATCGCCTCGCCGATGCCGTGGGTGACCATCAGCGTCGTGGCGGGCTTCTCCGTCCAGATGCGCAGCAGCTCCAGGTTGAGCCGCTGGCGGGTCATGTCGTCCAGGGCGCCGAACGGCTCGTCGAGCAGCAGCACGCTGGGCTTGACCACCAGCGCGCGGGCGATGGACACCCGCTGGCGCATGCCGCCGGACAGCTCGGACGGCCTGGCCTTCTCGAAGCCTTCGAGGCCGACCAGCTTGATCAGGTCGTCGATCACCCGCGGGTCCGGCTTGATCCCGGCGACCTCCAGCGGCAGCCGGATGTTGGCCGCGACGCTGCGCCAGGCCAGCAGCGCCGAGTCCTGGAAGGCGATCCCGAGGTGGTGGCTCCTGCGCAGCTCCTCGGGCGTCTCGCCGTTCACCCGGATCTCGCCGCTGGTGGGCGCCTCAAGACCGGCGAGAATGCGCAGCACCGTGGACTTGCCGCAGCCCGAGGGGCCGAGCAGGGACAGGAAGGAGCCCTTCGGCGTCTGGAGGTCCACACCCTCGACGGCGGTCAGGCCCTTGCCGAACGTCTTGCTCAGCCCCGTGATGCTGATGCCGGTCATGAGAGCTTGAGGCTCGGGTCGGCCTTGTAGACCTCGTCCAGGATCGTCATGTCGAAGAGCTGCTCGGCCTTGATGGCCAGGCCGGCCTTGGCCAGCGAGGCGATGTTCTGCTCGATCAGCTCGGGCGTCATCGTGAACAGGCCGTTGGCCTTGGCGTCGGGGGTGACGACGAGCTCGTTCTGCATCTTGGCCTCCTCGGTCTGCTCCTTGACGTCGAGGTTCTGGTCCTTGCCGTAGACGGTGGCGGCCAGCTCGGCGGCCTTGGCCGGATCGGCGACGGCGTCCTTCCAGCCCTTGATCTCGGCGGTCAGGAACGCCTTGAGCTTGTCGCGCTCCTTGTCGATGGTGTCCTGCGTCACCGTGAACGTCTCGGCGACCAGCGGCAGGCCGGCGTCGGCGAGGAGCAGGTAGGTGGCGTCGTGGCCCTGCATCTTCAGGCGTACGGGCCCGCTGGTGACGAAGCCGACGTAGCCGTCGAGCTGCCCTGAGGTGAGCATCGACGGGTCGGACTGGAACGGCACCCGGGTCACCTGGGCGGCGTCGAGGCCGTTGGCCTTGAGCAGCGCGTTCCAGACCAGCTCGTTGGAGTCCTGGACGCCGATCTTCTTGCCGACCAGGTCCTTGGCGTCCTCGATCGGGTTCTTGCTCAGGGAGATGATGGCGAACGGGTTCTTCTGGAAGGTGGCGCCGACGATCTTCAGCGGCGCGCCCTGCAGGATGGCGGGCGCGGTGATGGTGGGCGCCGACAGGCCCGCCCAGCAGCGGCCGGTGGCCAGGCCGGACTCGACCGAGGTCCCGGAGCCGCCGCCCGACAGCAGCTCGACCTGCGAGAACCCGGCGGCCTTGAAGTAGCCCTTGCTGTCGGCGAAGTACTCGCCGGCGAACTCGACGTTCTTCTTCCAGGAGAGCTGCAGCTTGACCGACCCGAAGCCGCTCGACGAGGTGCCCGATGACCCCGACGTCGTCGTGCCGCTGTCGCCGCAGGCGGCCAGACCGAGCGCCAGACCGGCCAGACCTGATGTCCGCATGAACGCGCGGCGGTCGAGGGTAGCCATAATTCTCCTTGAGCGGCGATGAACATGCAGGTCAGGAAGGTATCTATCGATTATTACCATCGTGTGACGGTGCTTTCGGACGCTGAGCCCCGTTCGCGGTCTCTGACCGGCAACCCCGGAAAACCCCTGGCCACCCCTGTAGGTCCCTACGAGAGGGCCGGGTGAGGACCGTAGATCCCTCCAGCCGCCCTGGGGCTCGGGTAGCGTCGTCCCTGAAATGAGACTCGACGGAATCCCGCTTTGGGACGGTACCGAATTCCGCGGCCCGGTCGATCTGAGCTGGGAGCCCGACCGGATCACCGGCGTGAGCCCGGCCGCGCCGCGCCATGACGGCCTGTGCGTCATCCCCGGCCTGGTGGACACGCACGTGCACCTGGTCGGCTACGCCGGCCACGGCACGCCGCCCGACTTCGCGACCTGGCCGCTGACCACCACGCGGGACGAGCAGGTGCTGCACGGCGTCGCGCACGCCCAGCGGGCCATGCGCCACGGCGTGACGACGCTGCGCGACCTGGCGGGCGACGAGGCCCAGATCGCGCTGCGCCGGGCGTTCGACGCCGGCGTGCTGCCGGGGCCGCGCATCCAGGTGCACGGCGTGGTGGGGATGACGGCCGGGCACAATGACCTGTTCGTGCCGCCCGCCTCCCCGCTCAGGAAGCCGACGGCCGACGGTCCCGACGAGTGCCGCAAGCTCGTACGCACCTGGGCCCGCGCCGACATGGACGGCATCAAGCTCACCACCAGCGGCGGCGTCCTGTCGATCGGCGACAAGAACGGCTGGCGCAACTACACCCGCGACGAGATCAGGGCCGTCGTGGACGAGGCGCACGCGCTCGGCATGCTGGTGGCCTCGCACGCCCACTCGGAAGAGGGCATCCGCGTGGCCGTCGAGGAGGGCGTCGACTCGATCGAGCACGGCACGCTCATGAGCACCGACCTGGCCGAGACCCTGGCCGCCCGCCACACCCCGGTGGCGCCGACGCTGCTGATCAACGAGGCCATCGCCGACGGCCGCGTCCCCGTCACGGACGAGGCCAGGGCCAAGGCCGCCGAGCTGGTCGCCACCCGCAACGTGCTGCTGGCCCAGGCCGCCGCGCTGGGCGTGCGGTTCGTGCTCGGCACCGACGCGAACGGCCACCACGTGCAGTTCGGCGACCAGCTCGCCGAGGTCGTGCACATGACGAGGATCCTCGGCATGGACGCGGAGGCGGCGCTGCGCGCGGCCACCTCGGACGCGGCCGACTCGATCGGCGTGCCGGTGGGCCGGATCGCCCCCGGGCTGGGCGCCGACCTCGTCGTGCTGCGCGGGCGTCCATGGGAGCGCATCGAGGACCTGGCCACGGAGAACATCGTGGCCGTGGTCTCACGGGGCCAGGTCGTCGCGGGCGACCTGCCCTGAGCGCAGCGCCAGGTACAGGTCCGTACGGTCGCGCATCGACGACATCCGCCGCCCGGTCAGCTCCTCGATCCGCTGCATCCGATAGCGCAACGTGTTGACGTGCACGTACAGCTCGTCGGCCGTGCGCTGCCAGGAGCCGCACGTCTCCAGGAAGACGTCGAGCGTGCGCAGCAGCTCCGAGCCGTGCCGCGCGTCGTAGTCCGCCACGGGCCCGAGCAGGTGATCGCGGAACGACCTGCGCACGCTCGACGGCAGCGTGGCCAGCAGCAGGTCGAAGCTGTCGATGTCGGCCACCGACATGATCGAGACCGGCCCCTGCCCGTGCCTGGCCGACTCCATGCCGCGCCTGGCCGTCTCCATCGCCTCGCCGAGCTGTGACACGCTGGCCGTCATCTCGCTGATCCCGGCCGCGATGCTCAGGCCCGGCCGCCCGGCGACCAGGCCGCGCAGCTCGTCGGCCAGGCTCTTGCGCGACGCCCTGCCGTTGACCAGGGCGACCGCCTCCCGTGGCGTGCCGCCGACGATCAGGTGCCGGCCCTTCCTCGCCAGGCCCTCGTGCAGCACCTCCGGCAGGTCGTACGCGATCTGCCCGCCGGTCAGGGTGACCGCGATGGCGGCGGTCGGCAGCCCAGGATCGGCCCCGAGCAGCCGCAGGTGCGCCGACACCTCGCCGGGCGGGATCTGGCCCAGCACGTCCAGCAGCGTCTGCGCCCTGCCCCGCTCGCCCCTGCGCTGCTCGGCGGCGAACCCCTCCACGGTCACGACCTCGGTGATCGCGCCGAACGACTGGTCGGGAGCGGCCAGGACGAGCGGCAGCCGCCTGTGCTCGCACGCCTTGACCAGCTCGGCCGGCAGCTCTCCGAGCACGATCAGCCCCACGACCAGACCGGCCGCGTCGCTGGCCCACAGCGCGTCGGCGAAGCGCTCGCAGTCGGACGGCTCGGTGTACCAGACGCCGCTGGTGAGCACGAGATCGCCGGACTGCAGGTAGCGCTTGGGATCGGGCAGGTCCGTCGGGTACGCGCGGCGGATCTCGCGATCGAGCACCCCGTGACCCGTCACAAGCGTCAGGCGCAGGTCGTCGCGTGCGAGCAGATCCGCCAGCCTCATGAAATCTGATGTTATGCCAGGTCAAGGGGTGAGAGTTCAGAGGTTCGCACGATACCTCCGGCACTCTTGGTCGGGTTTACTCATTGCCATGCGCCCCAAAGCGGAACTCCACCTGCACATCGAAGGCACTCTTGAGCCGGAGCTCGTCGTCGAGCTGGCCAGGCGTAACCGGATCGATCTGCCGACGTACGACGTGGAGGCCATCCGCGCCCGCTACTCCTTCACGAACCTGCAGTCGTTCCTCGACGTCTACTACGAGAACATGGCGGTGCTGCGCACCGAGGAGGACTTCTACGACCTCGCCACCGCCTACCTGCGGCGGGCGGCCGCGCAGGGGGTGCGGCACGCGGAGATCTTCTTCGACCCGCAGGCCCATCTAAGCAGGGGCGTACCGCTGGACGCGGTGTTCGGCGGGCTGTCCGCGGCGCTGAAGGACGGCGGCGTGTCGGCCGCGCTCATCCTGTGCTTCCTTCGCGACCGGGGCCCGGAGGAGGCCGAGCAGGTGCTGCGGGCGGCGCTGCCGTACCGGGAGCGGTTCATCGGGGTGGGGCTCGACTCGGCGGAGGTCGGCTATCCGCCGTCGCTGTTCAGGCGGGTCTTCGACATCGCCGCCGCCGAAGGGCTGCGCAGGGTGGCGCACGCGGGCGAGGAGGGCGGCCCCGACTACGTGTGGGAGGCGCTGGACATCCTGCGGGTGGAGCGGGTGGACCACGGCATCAGGGCGATGGAGGATCCGCAGCTCGTGGCCCGGCTGCGCGCGGAGCGGATCCCGCTGACCGTGTGCCCGCTGTCGAACGTCCGGCTGCGCGCGGTGCCGTCCCTGCGGGACCACATCCTGCCCGCGATGCTGGACGAGGGCCTGGTCGTGACCGTGAACTCCGACGATCCCGCCTACTTCGGGGGCTATGTCGAGGACAACTACGTGGCCTTGCGGCGGGAGCTGGGGATGACGGACGAGCAGCTCGACCGGATCGCCCGCAACTCCTTCGACGCCTCGTTCGCCTATGAGGCCGCGTACGAGGGCTGACCGGCACACAGCTGATCGGCACACAGCTGAGCGTCATACACACAGCGAAGGGGCCCGCCGGGTCGGCGGGCCCCTTCGTAGGTTTGTGTCAGCCGCTCAGGACCGAGCTAAGGAGCTCGTTCAGGAGGTCGAGGTCGAGGATGTCGTTGTCCTCGCCGAAGTTGTTCCACTCGCCGAAGTCCCACTTCTCACCGTCGTCGTGACCGTGGTTGGGGCCGGGCAGGATGCCGGTGTAGGCCGGCGACGCAGCGAGCGCGGAACCACCGAACATGACCATCCCGCCGACGAGCCCCGCCAGGATGAGTCCCGATCTGTACATATCGTTTCTCCTCTGATACCTCTCGACTACTCTCCGTAGCTATCGGGAGAAGATCTGCCCGGCCCTCAAGTTCGACAAACTCCCACAATTTTGCTCTTGACCAGGCTAAACCCGGGGTCTTGACAAAGAGGTGCGGAAGATCGCCCTACTTGACGAATAGGTGTGCGCGGTTGATCGACGCTCTTGGCTTTCATTGCCTCCGCACAACCATGGCGCAAGCGCTTTCCTGGCCTCAGACTGGTGCCTGTCACGGAGGGGCTGATCATGACCACACATTCGGACCCCGTCGAGCGCACGGCCCAGGACCGCCGCCCGGAGCTCGACGCGATGCGCGCCCTCGTGGTGGTCGGGCTGGTGTTCTTCCATGCGTCGCTGGTGTTCGACTCGCGCGACGACTTCTACGTCAAGAACGCCGAGACCACCGACATCACGTTCATCATCGCGGCGCTCTGCGTGATCTGGGCGATGCCGCTGCTGTTCCTCATCGCCGGGCTGGGGTCGTGGCATTCGTTGCGCCGCCGGGGGCCCGGCGGGTTCAGCGTGGAGCGATTACTGCGGCTGGGCGTGCCTCTGGTGTTCGCCACCGCGACGATGATGCCGGTGCCTCAGTGGCTGCGGCTGCGCGCGGATCCGGCCTATCATGAGTCCTACCTGGAGTTCCTGCCGAAGTTCTACTCCGTGCGGCTGGACCTGAGCGACTTCCCGTTCATCCTGAGCGGCCGCTACTTCGAGACCGGCCACCTGTGGTTCGTGGTGCTGCTGCTGACGTTCTCGCTGGTGCTCGCGGCGCTGGCGCGCTGGCTCCCCCTCGACCGCGTCCGTGACCGGCTGGCGGGCATTTCACGGCCGCGCGGCGTCCTGCTGCTGCTCGGCCTGCCCATCGCGGTGATCTGCGCGCTGGTGGGGCTGGAGGAGGCGTTCGGCGGCTGGAGCCGCTGGGCGTACCTCGTGTTCTTCCTGTACGGGTTCGTGTTCGTCACCGACCGGGGGTTCCGCGCGGCGATGCGGCGTGACCGGGTGATCGCCGCCGTGGCGGGCGTCGTGCTGATGGGCGCAGGGGTGCCCGGATTCATCGTCGCCGGCGACATGCCGGACGCGAACGCCTTCACCGACCTGACCCCGCTCGCGGTCGGGGTCCGGACCCTGTACGGGCTGGCCGGATGGTGCTGGGTGGTCGCGATTCTCGGCTTCCTCGACCGCCCGCGCTCCCCGTCGGCCCAGGTCGAGGAGCGGCCGCCCCGGCGGGTGTACGCCTATCTCGCCCCCGCCGTGCTCCCGCTCTACATCCTGCACCAGCCGATCGTCGTGACCGTGGCCTACTTCGTGGTCGGCTGGCGGGCGCCGATCCTGGTCGAGTACCTGGTCATCGTGGCACTCTCGCTCGTGCTGACCGTGGCCGTCTACGACGTGCTGGTACGGCGGACCCGGATCACCAGGTTCCTGTTCGGGATGCGCCCGCCTACGGCAAGGTGAGGACGACCGGGCCGTCCGTCGTGATGGCGACGGTGTGCTCGACGTGCACGCTCCTGCTGCCGTCGCCCGAGCACACCGACCAGCCGTCGTCCGCCATGTAGTAACCGTCGCCGCCGCCGGCCATCAGGCTCGGCTCGATCGCGATCACGAGCCCCGGCCGCAGCCGCAGCCCGCGGCCCCTGGTGGCCTCGTTGGGCACGAACGGCGCCTCGTGCATCTCCCGGCCGATGCCGTGGCCGCCGAAGTCGTTCTGCATGCCGTAGCCCGCGCCGCGCCCGACCGTGGACATGGCGTGGCCGATGTCGCCCATCCTGCCGCCGGGCAGCGCCGCCTGGATGCCCGCGGCGAGCGTCTCCTCAGCGACCCTGATCAGCTTGAGGTCCTCCTCGCGGGCCTGCCCGACCGCGAAGCTGACCGTGCCGTCGGCGTGCCACCCGTCGATGATCGCGCCGCAGTCCACGCTGATCAGGTCGCCGTCCCGCAGCCGGTACGGGCTCGGCAGGCCGTGCAGCATGACCCCGTTCACGCTCGTGCAGATCACCCCCGGATACGGCGTCGCGCCGAACGACGGGTGGTAGCCGAGGAACGACGCCCCCGCGCCGGCCTCCTCGATGACCGTCCTGGCCACCTCGTCCAGCTGTTTCAGCGTCACCCCGGCCGCGGCCCGCTCCCGCACCGCCGCGTGCACCGCAGCCACGACCCTGCCCGCGGCCCGCATCGCGCCGATCTCACCGGCCGACTTGAGTTCGATCACAGCTCCTCCTAGGCGATAACTATACCGGTATTATTATCACGGATGGTGGCCGTGCCGACCGGCGGAGGAGCGCTCGGAGGTCAGTCCATCCCCTTCCTTCCCGGGGTCCAGAAGGGCTTCGTCCGCACGTCCTTGCGCGACCATCCGCGCTCGCCGACCAGGTGCGCGCGGACGGCCTGGATCGTGCGCGCCTCCCCCGCCAGGTAGGCCACCCCGGGCTCGGCTGGCAGGTCCAGCTCCCTGACCGCGTTCACCAGGACCTCGGACCTGGCCGCCGACGCGCCGTCCCGGCACACCCTGACCAGCTCCCTGGGCAGGTCCAGATGCCCGCCGGGCCCCTCGGCCTCCACCGCGCCGTACGCGACTCCGCCCGGCGGGAGCGCGCGCAGCATCGCCCCGAACGCCACCGAGGCCGTCTCCTCCCCCGCGAACAGGTGGTACGGCGCCTGCTCCCGCAGCACGAACCCGCCGTCCGGCCGGGTGAAGGCGACCTCCTGACCGGGCTCGGCGTTCCTGACCCAGGACGCGCCGGGCGAGTCGCCGCCGTGGTCGTAACCGATCAGGTCCATGGCCTCCCAGGACGGGTCGTACGCCCAGATCGAGTACGTGCGCAGCACCCCGCCCAGCAGCCCGCCACCCTCGATCAGCAGGCGCACGTGCTGGCCGGGCGTCCAGGCCAGCCCCGCGAGCGCCGGCCCGCCGATCCTGACCCGGCGCATGCGCTCGGTCAGCCGCTCCACTTCGAGCACCTCGCCGCCGACGAACATCCGGTCGAGCAGCCTGCGGGCCACACCCTTACGCACCTTGCCTCCTTGTGCGCCCATCCGCACCGTGCCTCCTTGTGCGCCCATCCGCACCGTGCCTCCTTGTGCGCCCATCCGCACGTTGCCTCCTTGCGCGCTCATCCCCGTCTCCGCGGATCGAGCTGCTCGATCCGGTGACGGGCGTCCACGAAGACCTCCTGGATCCGCTCGACCACCCTGGGGTCGCCGTGCGCGTGCGCGAGCGTCTTCACCGCGGCCTTGACCAGGCGCAGCGCCGGGCCGACGATCTCCGCCGCCTCGGGCTCGCGGAACATCCCCCACTCGCTCCTGCTGGCCGCCCGGCCCCACAGGCGCTCGATGTCGTCGGCCTGCTCCTCGACGGCCCGGCGGCCGTCCTCGGTCGCGTGGTAGACCTTGCGGCCGTCCGCGGGCTCGACGCGTACGAGACCTTCGTCTTCGAGCAGTTGCAGGGTCGGGTAGATGGAGCCGGCGCTCGGCTCGTAGGTGCCGTTGAAGCGGTCGGCGAGGCGGCTCATGACCTGGTAGCCATGGCCGGGCTGCTCGGCGATCAGGGCGAGGATGGCCAGGCGGAGCTCGCCCGGCCCGAAGAAGCGGCCCGTGGGGCCACGCCCGCCCGCGCCTGAAGAGCGACGCGCGTTCATCATGTGTCGGATGCTATATCGAACGATATAGCGAAGTAAACAAAAGCCCGTGGGCGGGCTGCTCAGTTACGGCGCCGCAGCGTGACCCCTGCGTCGATCAGCCGCTTGGCGTGCTTCTTGTGGACCGCCTGACGGGTGATCCCGAGCGCCTCGGCCACCTGCGGCCACGTCCAGCCGTCACGCATCGCCTGCTCGACGGCGGCGTCCTCCAGCTGATCGGCCAGGCGGCGCAACGCCACCACGGCCGCGAGCCGGTCTGCGGACTCAGGGATCTCTTCTGCGGCCATGCGGGCAATCTAGTTGACCCGCTCCGATTAGTCAACCAAGGTTGCTTATCCGGAGTGGCGGGCGAGTGACCGCCCGCCACCCCGGACTCGTGTTACGCCTTGAGCCAGCTCATCATCGGGCGGAGCTTGGCGCCGGTCTTCTCGATCGCGTCCTCGGCCAGCTCCTCGCGGTGCCGCGTGAACTCCTTCTGGCCGCCGTCGAACTCGTCGACGAGCTGGCGCGCGAAGGTGCCGTCCTGGATCTCGCCCAGGATGCGGCGCATCTCGGCGCGCGTCTCGTCGTTCACGACGCGCGGGCCGCGGGTGTAGCCGCCGTACTCGGCCGTGTCGGAGACCGACCAGTACATCTTCGAGATGCCGCCCTCGTACATCAGGTCGACGATCAGCTTCATCTCGTGCAGGCACTCGAAGTACGCGACCTCGGGCTGGTAACCGGCCTCGATGAGGGTGTCGAAGCCCGCCTTGATGAGCTCGGAGACGCCGCCGCACAGCACGGCCTGCTCGCCGAACAGGTCGGTCTCCGTCTCCTCCTTGAACGTCGTGCGCAGCGCGCCGGCGCGGGTGCCGCCGATGCCCTTCGCGTACGACAGCGCCAGGTCCAGCGCCTTGCCGGAGGCGTCCTTCTCCACCGCCACGAGGACCGGCACGCCGCGCCCGGCCTCGAACTGCCGGCGCACGAGGTGGCCGGGGCCCTTCGGGGCGACCATGCACACGTCGACGCCCTCGGGCGCCTCGATGAGGCCGTAGCGGATGTTCAGACCGTGACCGAAGAACAGCGCGTCGCCCTCGACCAGGTTGGGGGCGACGTGGTCGGCGTACAGGTGGCGCTGGATGTGGTCCGGCGCCAGGATCATCGTGAGGTTGGCCTCCTCGACCGCCTCCGATGGGGAGAGCACGCGCAGGCCGTCGTTCTCGGCCTTCTCGCGGCTCTTGGAGCCCTCGGGCAGGCCGACGCGCACGTCCACGCCGGAGTCACGCAGAGAGAGCGCGTGGGCGTGGCCCTGGCTGCCGTACCCCAGCACGGCCACGTGGCGTCCCTGGATGATCGACAGGTCGGCCTGGTCGTCGTAGTAAATCTCGGTCACTTGCTCAAAACCTTTCAGGCGGTACGGTCCAGTGCCCTGAGGGACCGGTCGGTGATGGAGCGGGCGCCGCGGCCGATGGCCACCATGCCCGATTGGACGAGTTCTTTGATCCCGAACGGCTCAAGGACCTTGACGAAGGCTTCGAGCTTGTCGGGAGTGCCGGTGACCTCGATGGTCACGGCGTCGGACGCCACGTCGACGCAGCGGGCCCGGAAGAGGTTGACCAGCTCCAGCACGTGGGAACGGCTGTCGGAGTCGGCCTTGACCTTGATCAGCATCAGCTCGCGCTGGACGGACTGCGTCGGGTCGAGCTCGACGATCTTGAGCACGTTCACCAGCTTGTTGAGCTGCTTCGTGACCTGCTCAAGAGGCAGCTCCTCGACGCTGACCACGATGGTCATCCGGGAGATGTCGTCGTGCTCGGTGGGCCCGACGGCCAGCGAGTCGATGTTGAAGCCCCGCCGGCTGAACAACGCGGAGACGCGCGCCAGCACGCCCGGCTTGTTCTCCACAAGCACGGAAAGAGTATGCCTACTCATCCTCGTTCTCCCACTTAGGCGCCATGTCTCGGGCGATCTTGATGTCGTCGTTGCTCGTGCCGGCCGCGACCATGGGCCAGACCATGGCGTCCTGGTGGACGACGAAGTCGACCACCACAGGCACGTCGTTGATCTCCATGGCCTTCTTGATCACGGCGTCCACGTCCTCCGGACGCTCGCACCGCAGACCCACGCAACCATAGGCCTCGGCCAGCTTGACGAAGTCCGGGATGCGGCGCGTCGTCTGCAGGTCGGTGTTGGAGTAGCGCTGGTCGTAGAAGAGCGTCTGCCACTGGCGGACCATGCCGAGATTACCGTTGTTGATGATGGCGATCTTGACCGGCACGCCTTCCAGCGCACAGGTGGCGAGCTCCTGGTTGGTCATCTGGAAGCAGCCGTCGCCGTCGATGGCCCACACGGTGGAGTCGGGCCGGCCCATCTTCGCGCCCATCGCGGCCGGGACGGCGAAGCCCATCGTGCCGAGGCCGCCGGAGTTGATGAACGTCCCGGGGTTCTCGTAGCCGATGAACTGCGAGGCCCACATCTGGTGCTGCCCGACCCCGGCCACGTAGTACGTGTCGGGCCCGGCGATCGCGCTCAGCCGCTCCATGACGTACTGGGGGGCCAGCGTGCCGTCCTCGAACGTCTCGTAACCCAGCGGGTACGTCTGCTTGTAACTGTTGAGGGCGGTCCACCAGTCGGCGTAGTCGCCCTGCTGCCCGGAGGTCTGGATCACGTTGAGGAGGTCGGTGATGACCTCCTTGCAGTCGCCGACGATCGGCACGTCGGCGTGCCGGTTCTTGGAGATCTCCGCCGGGTCGATGTCGGCGTGCACGATCTTCGCGTACGGCGCGAAGGACGACAGGTCGCCCGTGACGCGGTCGTCGAAGCGGACGCCGAGGCCGATGATCAGATCGGACTTCTGCAGCGCGCCCACGGCCGACACGCTGCCGTGCATTCCCGGCATGCCCATGTGCTGGGGGTGACTGTCGGGGAACGTGCCCCTGGCCATCAGGGTGGTGACGACCGGGATGTGGGTCAGCTCGGCGAGCTGCAGCAGCTCGGCCGACGCGCCCGCCTTGTGGACGCCGCCGCCGACGTACAGGATCGGGCGCCGGGCCTCGGCGATCAGCTTGGCGGCCTCACGGATCTGCTTGGAGTGCGGCCTGGTGACCGGGCGGTAGCCCGGGAGCTGCATGATCGGCGGCCAGCTGAACGTGGTGTCGGCCTGCAACGCGTCCTTGGAGATGTCCACGAGCACCGGGCCGGGCCGGCCCGTCGAGGCGATGTGGAACGCCTCCATGATCGTGCGCGGGATGTCCAGCGGATCGGTGATCAGGAAGTTGTGCTTCGTGATCGGCATGGTGATGCCGGAAATGTCAGCTTCCTGGAAGGCGTCGGTGCCGATCGCCTTGCTCGCCACCTGCCCCGTGATCGCCACGATCGGCACGGAGTCCATGTAAGCGTCCGCAATCGGCGTCACCAGGTTCGTGGCGCCGGGACCGCTGGTCGCCATGCACACCCCGACCCGGCCGGTCGCCTGCGCATAACCTTCGGCCGCGTGCCCCGCACCCTGCTCGTGACGTACGAGCACGTGCCGGACCTTGGTCGAATCGTAGAGAGGATCGTAGGCGGGCAGAATGGCACCGCCGGGGATCCCGAACACGGTGTCGACTCCCACGTGCTCCAGCGCCCTCACCAGGGCCTGTGCACCTGTCATCCGTTCGGTCATCGGCTCGTTCCTTGCGTGACTACTCGCTTAAGGACATAAAAAATGCCCCGTCCCACCAGGTGGCGGGGCTGGGGCGGCGCGCAGGTCGTCGTGCTTCGCTATCGGCCTGCGCGCCGGCGAAGTACTACGAGAATCTCACTGCGAAGCATGGCTTACACCATAGCCGCTCCGAACGCCCTAGTGTCAACTTGGTGGACACAAGTCTCAAACAGTGAGACTCGTCCGCATCAGGGAGTCCACGCCGCGCGCCGCCATCGGGCGTGCCACCAGGAAGCCCTGCCCCTTCGTGCACCCCATTTGCTTGAGCAGCTCCAGTTGCTCCGGCCGCTCGATCCCCTCGGCCACCACGATGAGCCCGAGGTCGTGGCCGAGCCGCACGATCGTCCGGGTGAGCAGCGTGAGCGTGTCGTCCTTGCCGAGCCCCGACACGAACGAGGGATCGATCTTGATCATGTCGACGGGGAGCTGCCTGAGGAACGCCAGCGACGCGTAGCCGGTGCCGAAGTCGTCGATCGCCAGGCGTACGCCGAGGGCCCGCAGCTCGGACAGCCGCTTGATCGTCTCCTCGGCGTCCTCGACCAGCATCTCCTCGATCACTTCGAGGGTGAGCGCGGAGGCGGGCAGCCCGCTCTCGGCCAGCGCCTCCTCCACGGTCTCGACGAACCTGGGCGCGGTGATCTGGCGCGCCGACAGGTTCAGTGACAGGCCGATGTCCCAGGACGAGGCCCGCCAGGCGGCCACCTCGCGGCACGACTCGCGCAAGATCCACTCGCTCAGCGGCACGATCAGCCCGGTGTCCTCGGCCGGGCCGAGGAACTGCTCCGGCGGCACGAAGACCGACCCGCGCCACCACCGCACCAGCGCCTCGACGGCCGTCACGCGGGACGTGGCGAGGTCGACGACCGGCTGGTATTCGATCGCGAACTGCTGCTCGATGAGCGCGCGCTGCAGGTCTGCGGCCAGCTCCAGCCTGCGTACGACGTCGGCGTGCATCTGCGCGGCGAACACCTCCACCCGCCGCCCGCCCAGCTCTTTGGAGCGCGCCATGGCGACATCCGCGTTGCGCATGAGGTCGCCGGCGGGCAGATCGTCCTCGGTGAAGGCCACGCCCACGCTCGCGGTCAGCGCCACGTCGCGGTCGGCGACGCGGAACGGCTCCTGCGAGACCGCGCGGACCAGGCGTTCGGCCAGATCCACCGCGACCTGAGCGTCACCGCCCGTCTCCACCAGGACCGCGAACTCGTCGCCGCCCCACCGGGCCAGCGTGTCGTCGGCGCGCACGGCGCTCCGCAGCCGCCTGGCCGCCTGGCCGAGGAGGTAGTCGCCGCTGGCGTGCCCGACAGAGTCGTTGACCGAGGTGAACCCGTCGAGGTCGAGGAAGATGGCCGCGACGTTGCCCGAGGTGCGGCCGGAGAGGACCTCGCGGGTGCGCTCCTCGAAGTAGGCGCGGTTGGGCAGGCCGGTGACGCCGTCGTGGAAGGTCAGGTGGGCCACCTGGTTGCGCAGCGCCTCTTCGTCGCTGATGTCTCTCGTCGTCACCAGCATCAGCTCGTCGCCGCCGACGTGGCGGGTCGCGACGGACTCGGTGGGCCGCCAGGTGCCGTCGGCCGCGCGCACCCGGCAGGCGATCAGGCAGGCGCCGGGCGAGGCGCTCTCCTCGTCCAGGCCCATGGCGCGCAGCGCGACCTGGATGCCGGGCACGTCCTCCGGGTGGATGTAGTCGAAGATCGACCCGCCGACCAGCTCGTCGGGACGGTAGCCGTAGGTGACCTCGACGCCGGGGCCGATCTCGCGTACGACGCCTTCGTAGTCGCACAGGAACACCACGTCGCCCGTGCTCTCGGCCAGCTCCCTGACCTGCCGCTCGCCCGACTTGACCAGGCCGCGCAGGCGCATGTTGGTCGCCGACACCACGAACAGGCGCACCAGCAGGAGCAGCACCACGGAGACCGCGACCACCACGACGCCGGTCACCGGCTGCTCGGGCCCCGCGCCCGCCAGGTGGGCGAGCAGCGTGCAGGCCGCCACGGCGACCAGCGCCATCGGCGCCAGGGCGACCACGTTGCCGAGGGCGGACCTGTCCGCCTCGGCTACGCGCGGGCCCCACGGGATGGCCGCGAGCACCAGGAACGCCACGGGCGCGAGCAGCACCGTCCAGAGGTGCGGGTCGCCGCCGCCGAGCCTGGCCACGCCGGCCGCCAGGCCCGCCACGGTCATGGTGACGAGCACGCCGAGACCGGCCAGCGCCAGCACCCGCGCGGACGACCGGCTGGCCAGCACGGACGGGATCACCGCGCAGGCCACCAGCAGCCCGATCATCGGCGGCAGCATGACGAGCGAGAACGCGGCGGGGTCGGTGTCGGCGTAGACGTCACGCAGCGCCACGACCCAGCCGATCAGGAAGAGCGAGGCGGCGCACAGGTAGGCGTCGGTGATGTGCCGTAACGTGACCCTGGCCGGGAACTTGCGGTCGGCGGCGATCAGCGCGCCGCCCGCCGTGACCACGGTGCCGAGCAGCACGAACAGGTCGGCGAAGCTGACCACGAAGCTCTCGGCGAACGGGTGCAGCGACACTCCCGCGGCCCAGATGACGGCTCCGCCGCCCATCCAGCGCGCGCCGAGCGCCATCGGCCGCTGCGCGGCCGGGCGTACAGAGGCGAACAGCAGTGAGGCGGCGGCGATCAGCGCCGCGAGCCCGCCGGCGATCGCACCGGTGAGCAAGGCGTCGCCGCCCACCAGGAGTGCGGCGGCGAACGCCACCACACCTGCCGCCGCGGCGGCGGTCAGCGGCACCCGTGGATCACCCCAGCGGATCACAGTCGTTGCCCATCCCGTCTCGAACTCTGCACCCATGACCGCCGAAGCCCAGCGGAGCACTTCGCCAGTGTGTGCGGTCGTGGGCGCGCGGGTGGTGACAACGCCGATGTCGTCACCGATCTGATAACCACACAGACCAATTGCCGCCAAGAGTTCCTTGACAGTGAGTCAGGAACTCCCTGCAAACGTAACCGTACGCACCGAAGGTCACGGACCAGCCACGCTTCGGGATCCTCTCAATATGACTCGGTTATGACGTTGATCAGGGGCTCGCCGGCGAGGTAACGCTCAAGCTGGGCGCGCAGCAGGCGCAGCATGCGCCGCCCTGAGGCGGGGGTGCTGCCCGCGACGTGCGGGGTGATCAGTACGCCCGGCGCGCTCCAGAGGGGGTGGCCCTCGGGCAGCGGCTCGGGCGCGGTCACATCCAGCGCGGCGCGTAGCCTACCGGTTTCCAGCTCCGCGAGCAGTGCGCCGGTGTCGACGACCCCGCCCCTGGCGGCGTTGACGAGCACGGCGCCGTCCTTCATCCGCGCCAGGAACTCCGCGTCGACCATCTCGGCGGTGTCGGGTGTCGAGGGCACGAGCAGCACCACGACGTCCGCCTCGGCCAGCAGCACGGGCAGCTCGTCCATGCCGTGCACGCCCTCACGGGCACTCCTGGCCACGCGGACGACCTCCACCTCGAAGCCGTCGAGCCGCCTTTCGAGCGCGGCCCCGATCGAGCCGTAGCCGACGATCAGCACGGTCGAGTCGGCCAGCACACCGGTGTGGTGGTAGGTCCACTCGCCCCTGCGCTGCGCGTCCACGAACCCGGGGAACTCCCTCAGCACCGCCACCATCGCGCCGACCGCCCACTCGGCGGTCCCCGCGTCGTGCACCCCGCGCGCGTTGCACAACAGGGCGCCCTCGGGCATGTGCGGCCGGTACGCCTCCACCCCGGCGGTGACCGTCTGCACCAGCCGCAACGAGCTCATCTTGGCCAGCGTCCCCGGCACGTCGGGCACGGTGACCAGCGGCGGCATCCACACCTCCACCTCACCCACGCCTTCCGGCATCGGGGACGTGCCGTCATAGACAGCGCATTCAACCCCAGGAAGGTCGGACAGAACATCAGCCACCGAATCGGACGGAACCCAGGTCTTCATGCCGAGAACCCTACGACTGCGGGGGAAGTATGGAACACATGAGGAAGCTTTGCACGATCATGCTGCTGGCCGCCGTCACCGCCTGCTCCAGCGCGGGACAGGTGCTGCCGTCGGCCGCCGTGACGGCCGGCGCGGCGCCGGGCGACCCGCGGGACGTGGCGACCGGACTGGCCGTGCCCTGGGCGATCGCCTTCCTGCCCGGCGGCACGGACTCCGACGCCCTCGTCACCGAGCGGGACTCGGCCAGGCTGCTGCGGGTGACCCGGGCGGGCAAGGTGACGGAGCTCAGCACGATCGACGGCGTACGCCCGGACGGGGAGGGCGGCCTGATGGGGGTGGCGGTCAAGGGCGAGCAAATATTCCTTTACTACACCGCGGAACAGGACAACCGGATCGTCCGCTATCGGCTCTCCGGCGACACCCTCTCCGACGAACGGCTGCTCGTCCAGGGCATCCCCAAGGGCGGCATCCACAACGGCGGCAGGCTCGCGTTCGGCCCCGACGGCTACCTGTACGCCTCCACCGGCGAGACCGGCGACCGCGAGCTCGCCCAGCAGCGCGACTCGCTCGGCGGCAAGATCCTGCGCATGACCGTGGACGGCGCGCCCGCACCCGGCAACCCGTTCGGCACGCTCGTCTACAGCTACGGCCATCGCAACGTCCAGGGCCTGGCCTGGGACGGCTCGGGCCGCCTGTACGCCTCCGAGTTCGGCGCGAACACCTACGACGAGCTCAACCTCGTCAAGGCGGGCGCCAACTACGGCTGGCCGGAGGTCGAGGGGCGGGGGGACGACTCGCGGTTCGTCAACCCGATCGCGACGTGGTCCACCGACGAGGCCTCGCCGTCCGGCCTGGCGTTCGCGAACGGCTCGCTGTGGATGGGCGCGCTGCGCGGGGCCCGGCTGTGGCAGATCCCGCTCGGCGCGGACGGCTCGGCGGGCAAGCCGGTCGCGCACTTCGCCGACCGGTACGGCCGCCTGCGGGCGGTCACCGCGACGCCTGACGGCGGGCTGTGGGTGGGCACCAGCAACAAGGACGGCAGGGGGTCGCCGCGCGACGGCGACGACCGCATCATGTCCGTGACCGCGAAGTGACGCTCAGCGCAGCCCCTCAGCCCGCGACCGGCGCGGCGCCCGCGTTCAGCGGGTCGCCGTGCAGGTCGTCTGGGTCTGCGGCCGGTACTTGGTGGTCAGCTTCTTGTCCTTCTTGACCACCTTGCCGCCCTGGTGGAACACCCGGGTGACGTCGATGGTGAAGCCCTGCTCGCCGGTCGTCGGCAGGCAGCCGGGCGCGGAGCTGGTCTCACGCCGGAACGGGGTGAAGCTGCGCCGCTCGGACTCGACCGCCTCGACCTTGTCGTACCGCTTGGTGCTCCACAGCGTCACCGTGACCGAGGTGTCGGTGAAGGCGGTCTTGATCAGCACGCCCTGCTCGGCGTCGTTGCGCCACTTCAGGTCCAGGTCCGGATAGAGCAGCGCGACGTCGCGCCCGGCCGGGTAGCGCGGGGCGTAGTAGTCCATCGGCTGGTGCTCCACGTCGTCGAACCCGCCGAAGAACGCCGCGTTGTACATGGTCGTGGCGAACTGGGAGGTGCCGCCGCCCACGATGTTCACCATCCGGCCGCCGACGATCTGCCCGGCCTCGACGTAGCCGTCCTCGATCGTGCGCTCGCCGACGATCTCGTTGAGCGAGAACGTCTGCCCCGGCTTGACCAGATGGCCGTCGAGCTCCTGGGCCATGCGCTGGATGTTCTTCACGCGCGGCTGGCAGCAGTCGTACGTCGTGGAGAACGTGGCCACGACCTCCTTGATGCCGAGCCCGCGGACCTCCGCGGTGGTGACGGTGGGAGCGACCGCGCCCAGCCGGACCGGGACCGTGCGGGCGCCGCCGTCGGCGAACACCTTCTCCGCGTCCCTGGCCAGCAGCTTGTCGTTCACGCCCCGGCCCGTGCGCGCGGGCACCAGCACCGGCTTGCCGTCCACGATCTCGTACGTGGCGTCGCGCGGCTGCTGTGCGGCGTCGACCAGGCTGCTCTCCACGACGGCGAGCACGGCCTTGGCGTTGAACTCGGGGGCCAGGGTGCCGTCGCCGTCGGAGTTGTAGGTCAGGTTCGCGGCGATGAGCGCCGGGGAGACCTGCGCCTGCTTGCCGCCGATGGTCAGGGTGATGGGCCCGGAGACGGCCTGCTTGGCCTTGGCCAGTGCCGTCTGCACGGTCTCGCTGGAGGTGACCGGCTTGGCCGGCCTGAGCGTGAGCACCACGTTGCCGCCGCCCTGGAGGAAGGCGTCGCTGATCCGCTGCACGGCGTCGTCCCGGTCGAGCAGCACGCCGTCCTGGGGCTCGCGGGGCTTCGGCACCAGCCCGGCGAAGGTCACCCGGCCCTCGTACGCCGGCTTGTCCGCGGCCTCGGCCAGGCCCTCGACGGTCCTGGTGAGCTGGGCGGAGTCGATGCTGACCTTGGGCTCCAGCTCGGTGGTGCCGGTCAGGCCTTGCCACACCTCCTGCGGGCTGGGGAACCCGCTCGGGGCCTGCCCGATCGTGCCGACCACGTCCAGCTCCAGCCCGGCCTCGTCGGGCTGGATGGTGTCCTTCTTGCCGCCGATGTCGGCCACGACCGGCTTGCTCAGCCGGGCGCCCAGGTCGTTGCGCAGCTTGTCGGCCGCCTGCGTCACGGTCAGTCCGCCGATGTCGACGCCGGCGACGTGCGTGCCGCGTAACACCGAGCCTGACATGAGCACGGCGGGGACGACGTACGCGAGGGCGGCCAGGATGATGACGAGCGCGATCAGGCCGGGCACGATGCGGCGGCGCCTGGGCGGGTCGGCATCGAAGGCGGGCGGGCGCTCCGCCCCTCCCGCTACGCCGAACACCGGCGCCGGCGGGGACGACGGCTCTTTCGCCGTCATCGGCCATGGTTGCGCCGGCGCGGCCGCGGGGGGCAGCGCGCCGCCCGGGGGACCGCCCGTGGCGCTCGGAGCCTGAGCCGGGCGGGAGTCCTGCCTGTCCGGCGGGCCGAAGATGTCCCGGGAGACACCCGGGGGGAGACCTTCGATCCGCGGCTTCCTGGAGACTCCCGACGTGGGCATCGGCACCGAAGCGAACGGGTCGGTCGGTGATTCGATCGGTCCGGCGTTACGCACGCCTCAATCTCCTCCCGGTCCGCAGCCAAGTCTCAGGCAACAGTAAGGCACGGGGATCCGCATATGTCACGGAAACTGACTACGGAAGTGTGTCAACCTAGCCACCGGTAGCGATGTTCCGGCCGGCCGGCCGTGCCGTAACGCGGCCGTAGTTCGGCCTGCCCCGCCGCGCACAGATGTTCGAGATAGCGGCGGGCGCTCACCCGCGACAGGCCGGTGAGCTCGGCCGCCTCGGTCGCCGACAGATCGCGGCCGGCCTCCCGCAGGGCGTCCGCCACCAGCGCGCCCGTGGCCGCCGACAGCCCCTTCGGCATGGGGGCCGCGCTCTTGGGGGTGCCGAAGAGCCGGTCCACGTCGTCCTGACGGGCCTCGGGGCCGATGGCGGTGAGCCGGCGGCGGGTGTCGGCGTACTGCCTGAGCCGTTCTTCGAGTGCGGCGGCGGTGAACGGCTTGATCAGGTAGTTGACCGCGCCGCCGCGCATCGCCTCCCTGACGGTGTGCACGTCGCGGGCGGCGCTGATCATGAGGACGTCCACGTCGCTGAGCGCCTTGAGCACCTCCAGTCCCGACATGTCGGGCAAGTAGATGTCGAGCAGCACGAGCTCGGGCCTCAGCTCGGCCACGGCGGCCAGCGCGTCGGCCCCGTTGTGCGCGACGGAGACCACCCGGAACCCGGGCACCCGCGCCACGTACCCGCTGTGGATCCGCGCCACCATGAAGTCGTCGTCCACGACCAGCACCCGGATCAAGGGAGGGCCTTCGACGGGAGGAGGGCGGTGAAGACGGCGCCGTCGGCGTTGCCGACGCGGACCCAGCCGCCGCGGCGCAGGCAGGCCTGGCGGGTGAGGGCGAGGCCGAGGCCGCGCGGCCCCGAGTGGGCGGCCTTGGTGGTGAAGCCCTCCCTGAAGACCTCCTCCACCAGGTCGGGCGCGATGCCGGGGCCCGAGTCGCCGACCCGGACCCGCAGCCCGCCCGCGTCGGCCTGGACCGACACCTCGATCGTGCCCTCGGCGCCGTCCAGCGCGTCGATGGCGTTCGCGACCAGGTTGCCGACCACCAGGACCGCGTCCTGCGGATCGCCGAGCAGGCCCTCGGGCACGGCGGAGTCCTCCGACAGCACCAGCTTGGCCCCGCGCTCCGCGGCCTCGGCGGACTTGGCGAGCAGGAGGGCGGCGAGGGTGGGGTCATGGACGCGTTCGCGCAGGCCGACCGCGTGGGCGGTACGCGTCGTCCGGGTGATGTAGCCGATCGCCGCGTCGTGCTCGCCGAGCTCCAGCAGCCCGACGACGGTGTGCATGCGGTTCGCGAACTCGTGCGCCTGCGCCCGCAGCGCCTCGGTCGCGCTGCTGGTGTCGTCGAGCTCGCGGGCCAGGCGTACCAGCTCGGTGCGGTCGCGCAGGGTGACCACCCAGCCGCGGTGCCGGCCGCGTACCCAGACGGGGGTGCGGTTGAGCACCAGCACCCGCTCGCCGTGCAGCACGATGCGGTCCTCGCCCGGGTCGGCGCCGCCGAGCACGTCGCGCATGCGGTCGGAGACCGGCATGCTGCCGAGGTCCTCCCCCACCTCGCCGAGCAGCTCGCGGGCGGCGTCGTTGACCAGGGTGACGCGCCCGGCCAGGTCGAGCGCGAGCACGCCTTCCTTGACGCCGTGCAGCACACCCTCGCGCTGCTCCAGCAGCCCCGCGATCTCGCGTGGCTCCAGGCCGAACGTCTGCCTGCGCACCCGCGCGGTGATCAGCGCGGCCAGCGCGAGCCCGGCCAGCAGCACCGCCAGCGCGGTCCAGATCAGCGGCGGAAGCGCCCCGGCGAGCTGGCCCGTGACCGTGGTCTCCAGCACGCCGACCGAGACCAGCCCGATCACGGTGCCGTATTCGTCGCGGATGGGCGTCTTGCCCCTGACCGTCGTGCCGATCGTGCCGGTCTCCGTGCCGACCCAGCTCCTGCCGGTACGCAGGACCGTGGTGCCGTCGGTGGAGAGCCGCTTGCCGATCAGCGAGGTGTTGGGATGGGCGTAGCGCACCTGGTCGGTGTTGGCGATCACGACGTAGTCGGCCCCGGTCTCGTGCTGGACGCTCATCGCCAGCGGCTGCAGCACGGTCTCCGGTCTCTCCAGCTTGAACGCCTCGCGCACCTGCGGCAGCCCGGCCACCGACTGCGCGATCGCCAGGGCCCGCTGCTGGTGCAGCGAGTCGAGCTGATCACGCGTGTGCTCGGCCCACACGCCGGCCGTGCCCCCGACGGCCAGCAGCACGATCACCATCTGGAGCACGAAGAGCTGCGTCCCGAGTGACGCGTCACGTACTCGTCTCACGGCTCACATGGAAACAAACCCAGGTCACGTCCTGGTCGCGACCAATACGACCACTATGACGGCAAGCGCGCAAAGACTCGACGTAAGCGGGCACGTACTTCACCATCGCAGTTTTATAACCGTGAAATCCCCCCTTGGAGTGATCATGCGCTTGCGCGTATTCGCCGCTCTCGCGGCACTCTCCCTCGGCGCGCTGGCCGGCTGCGGCGAGACCGGCGGCACCACCGCGTCCGGCTCGCTGCGGATCATGGCTCCGGCCGCCCCCGGCGGCGGCTGGGACCAGACCTCGCGTACGGCGGAGCAGGCGTTCAAGGCCGCCGACCCCAAGCGCAAGGTCGAGGTGTACAACGTGCCGGGCGCCGGCGGCACGATCGGCCTGGCGCAGCTCGCGGGCGAGAAGGGCAACGGCAACCTGCTGATGACCATGGGCCTGGTCATGGTGGGCGCCATCGAGCAGAACAAGTCGAAGGTCACGCTGTCCGAGACCACGCCCATCGCCAAGCTGACCGAGGAGTACGAGCTTCTCGTCGTCCCGGCCGCGTCCCCGTACAAGACGCTGGCCGACCTGGTGACGGCCTGGAAGGCCGACCCGAAGAAGATCTCCATCTCCGGCGGCTCCGCGGGCGGCACCGACCACATCGTGGCCGGGCTGATGGCCAAGGCCGCGGGCGTGGACCCCAAGCAGGTCAACTACATCGCCCACTCGGGCGGCGGCGAGGCACTGAACGAGCTGCTCGGCAACAAGGTCAGCGCGGGCATCTCGGGCGTGGCCGAGTTCGCCGAGCACGTGAAGTCGGGCAAGCTGCGCGCCCTGGGCGTCACGTCCGGCCAGCGGATCACCGGCCTGGACGCGCCCACCCTGAAGGAGGGCGGCCTGGACGTGGAGCTGGCCAACTGGCGCGGCTTCGTCGCCCCCGGCGGGCTGTCCGACGCCGACAAGAAGTCACTCACCGACCTGGTCACCAAGATGCACGACGCGCAGCCGTGGAAGGACGCGGTGGCCAAGAACGGCTGGATCGACTCGTTCCAGACCGGTCAGCAGTTCACCGACTTCCTGAGCGCCGAGCAGACGCGGGTCAAGGCCATCATCGCCGAGATGGGGCTCGTGTCCTGATGGCCCGCTGGTGGCGGCCCGAGCTCGGGCTGGCGGTCGTGGTGCTGGGGCTGGGCGTGTTCGTCGTGATCGGGACGCTGGACGTCTCCGCGGCGGGCTCCCAGCTCGGCATCGGGCCGCGCTTCTTCCCCATGCTGGTGGGCGGCGCCATGGTGCTCATCGGCCTGTTCTACGTGATCGACGTGCTGCGCGGCGGGCGCGGCGACCCGGAGGAGAGCGAGGACGTGGACGTGGACGCGCCCGCGGACTGGCGTAGCGTCGGGCTGGTCAGCGGGATCTTCCTGGCGTTCGCCACGCTCCTGAACGTGCTGGGCTGGATCATCGGCGCCAGCCTGCTGTTCTTCGGCCTGTCGGTGGTGCTCGGCGCCGAGCACAAGCTGCGCGCGGCCGGGATCTCGGTGGCCGTCGGGCTCGCCACGTACCTGCTGTTCGTCAAAGGGCTCGGCGTGGCGCTGCCCGGCGGGCCGCTGGCGGGAGTGATCTAGGTGGAGTCGTTCCAGCTCCTGCTCGACGGGTTCGCCGCCGCGCTCACCCCGGTCAACCTCCTGTACGCGCTCGTCGGCGTCACGCTCGGCACCCTCGTCGGCGTGCTGCCCGGCATCGGGCCCGCGATGACCGTGGCGCTGCTGCTGCCGATCACGTTCACGGTGCCGCCGGCCAGCGCGTTCATCATGTTCGCCGGCATCTATTACGGCGGCATGTACGGCGGCTCCACCACTTCCATCCTGCTCAACACGCCCGGCGAGTCGTCCTCGATGATCACCGCGCTGGAGGGCAACAAGATGGCCAGGCGCGGCCGGGCCGCCCAGGCGCTGGCCACGGCGGCCATCGGCTCCTTCGTGGCGGGCACCCTGGCCACCGCGCTGCTGGTCGTGGCCGCGCCGGCCGTCGTGAGCTTCGCGATCGCGTTCGGTCCCGAGGACTACTTCGCGCTGGCGATCCTGGCCTTCACGGCCGTGTCCTCGGTCATGTCCCGTTCGATCGTGCGCGGCCTGGCCTCCCTGGGGCTCGGCCTGGTGATCGGGCTCGTCGGCATCGACCAGCAGACCGGGCAGGCCCGGCTCACGCTGGGCATCCCGCAGTTGCTCGACGGCATCGACGTGGTGATCGTCGCGGTCGGCCTCTTCGCGCTCGGCGAGGCCCTGTACGTGGCCTCCCGGCTGCGTCACGTGCCGCCCGAGGTGGTGCCCGTCGGGCGGGCGTGGATGGGCCGCGCGGACTGGGGGCGCTCGTGGCGGCCCTGGCTGCGCGGCACCGCGCTCGGCTTCCCGTTCGGCGCGCTGCCCGGGGGCGGGGCGGAGATCCCCACCTTCCTGTCGTACGCGGCCGAGAAGCGGCTGGCCCGCGGCGTGGCCCGCGAGGAGTACGGCAAGGGCGCCATCGAGGGCGTCGCCGGTCCCGAGGCGGCCAACAACGCCTCCGCGGCCGGCACCCTGGTCCCGCTGCTCACGCTGGGCCTGCCCACGTCGGCGACGGCCGCGATCCTGCTGGCCGCCTTCCAGCAGTACGGCCTCCAGCCCGGCCCGCAGCTCTTCGACCACAACCCGGCGCTGGTGTGGGGCATGATCGCGTCCCTGTTCATCGGCAACACGATGCTGCTGGTCCTGAACCTGCCCCTGGCGCCCCTGTGGGCCCGCGTGCTGCGGATCCCGAGGCCGTACCTCTATGCCGGGATCGTGCTGTTCGCCGCCCTCGGCGTCTACGCGCTGAACGGCACCGTGGTGGACCTCTTCGTCCTGTACGTCCTCGGCCTGCTCGGCTACGCCATGCGCCGCTTCGGCCTGCCGGTCGCCCCTGCGGTGATCGGCATGATCCTGGGGCCGATGGCGGAGATCCAGCTCCGGCGGGCGCTGGCCATCGGGGCCGGCGACGTGACCGTGCTGGTGCGCAGCCCGATCGCGGCGGTGCTCCTCGGGCTGGCCTGCCTCGCCCTGCTCACGCCGGTGTTCAGGCGGCTCTCGGCACGGCGGAACGTCGATGGGGTCACGCCTTCGTCACGCACCGACTAGCCGGAGCCCTTGCGGGGAATCCCGTGGGGGTGGTTCTTGGGGGTGGCCCCGCCGATGTGTCCGGATCGGCGGGGCCACTCTGCTATTCGCTGACGCCCAGCTTCTCCAGGATGAGCTGACGGGCACGGCCCGCGTCGGCCTTGCCCTTGCTCGCCCGCATCACACCGCCCACCAGCGCGCCCGCCGCCGCGATCTTGCCGGAGCGCACCTTCTCGGCCGCGTCGGCGTTGTCGGCCAGCACCTGGTCGATGATCGCCGACAGCTCGCCCTCGTCGTTGACGATCTGCAGCCCGCGCCGCTCGACCACCTCGTCGGGCGTGCCCTCGCCGGCCAGGACGCCTTCGAGCACCTCACGAGCCAGCTTGTCGTTGAGCGCGCCGGAGGCCACCAGCTCGGTCACCCTGGCGATCTGCGCGGGCGTGATGGGCAGGTCGGCCAGCGGGGTGCCGGTCTCGTTGGAGCGCCGCGCCAGCTCGCCCATCCACCACTTGCGCGCGTCGGCCGCCGGGGCGCCCGCCGCGACCGTGGCCTCGACCAGGTCGAACGCGTCGGCGTTGTGCATGGCCTGCATGTCGAGGTCGGACACGCCCCACTCGGCCTGCAGCCGCTGGCGCTTGACCGACGGCAGCTCGGGCAGCCCGGCCTTCAGCTCGGCCACCCACGCCGTGTCGGGCGCGATCGGCACCAGGTCGGGCTCGGGGAAGTAGCGGTAGTCCTGCGCCTCTTCCTTGGACCTGCCGGACGTGGTGGTGCCGGTGTCCTCGTGGAAGTGCCTGGTCTCCTGGAAGATCTTCCCGCCGGCGGCCAGGATCGCCGCCTGCCGCTCGATCTCGCTCCGCACGGAGCGCTCGACGCTGCGCAGCGAGTTGACGTTCTTGGTCTCCGTACGGGTGCCCCACTCGGACGCACCGCGCGGCATGAGCGAGACGTTGACGTCGCAGCGCAGCGAGCCCTCCTCCATGCGCACGTCGGAGACGCCCAGCGAGCGCATGATCTCGCGCAGCTCCGTCACGTACGCCTTGGCCACCTCGGGCGCGAGCCGGTCGGTGCCCGGGATGGGCTTGGTGACGATCTCGACCAGGGGGATGCCGGCGCGGTTGTAGTCGACGATCGAGTAGTCGGCCCCCTGGATGCGCCCGGTCGCGCCGCCCACGTGGGTGGACTTGCCGGTGTCCTCCTCCAGGTGCACCCGCTCGATCTCGATCCGCACGGTCCGCCCGTCGATCTCCACGTCGAGGTAGCCGTCGAAGCAGAGCGGCTCGTCGTACTGGGAGATCTGGTAGTTCTTCGGCATGTCCGGATAGAAGTAGTTTTTCCGGGCCATGCGGCACCACTCGGCGATCGAGCAGTTGAGCGCCAGGCCGATGCGGATCGTCGACTCGATGGCCATCGCGTTGGCCACCGGCAGCGCCCCGGGGAACGCCAGGCAGGTCGGGCAGACCTGAGTGTTGGGCGGAGCGCCGAAGGTCGTCTTGCAGCCGCAGAACATCTTCGACTTGGTGCCCAGCTCGACATGCGTCTCTAGCCCGAGCACCGGCTCGAACCGGTCGAGCGCTTCGTCGTACGGCATGAGCGTACCGGCAGTCATGGTGAGGTCCTTTAGTTCAGATCGTTGCGTTTCAAGCTTTCACCGCGCGGACGAACGCCAGCACGTCGGGAAAGGCAGGCTTCCTGCTCGAACCTGGCCCGGCCAGGGCGAGGAACGGCGGCACGGCGATCCCGGCCGGGGTGCGCATACCGCCGTCCCCCTTCACTAGAGCGCCGGGGCCTTGGTCAGCAGGCCGCCGCCCCAGCGGCTCTCCAGAGCCTTCTCGACGGCGGCGCCGACGCGGTAGCAGCGGTCGTCGGCCAGGACCGGCGCCATGATCTGCAGCCCCACCGGCAGGTCGTCCTCGTCGGCGAGGCCGACGGGGACGGACATGGCCGCGTTGCCCGCCAGGTTGGACGGGATGGTGCACAGGTCCGCGAGGTACATCGCCATCGGGTCGTCGGTCCGCTCGCCGATCGCGAACGCCGTCGTGGGCGTCGTCGGCGACACCAGCACGTCGACCTGCTGGTAAGCGGCCTCGAACTCGCGGGAGATGACCGTGCGCACCTTTTGTGCCTGGCCGTAGTAGGCGTCGTAGTAGCCGCTCGACAGCGCGTACGTGCCGAGCATGATGCGCCGCTTGACCTCGGGACCGAACCCGGCCGCCCGGGTCAGCGCCATGACCTCCTCGGCGCTGTGGGTGCCGTCGTCGCCGACGCGCAGGCCGTAGCGCATGGCGTCGAAGCGGGCCAGGTTGGACGAGGCCTCCGACGGCGCGATCAGGTAGTAGGCGGGCAGCGCGGTCGTGAACGACGGGCAGGACACCTCGACGACCTTGGCCCCGAGCGACTCCAGGAGCTGGACGGCCTCGTGGTAGCGGGCCAGCACGCCCGGCTGGTAGCCGTCGCCGGCGAACTCCTTGACCACGCCGATCCGCAGCCCGGCCACGTCGGCGTTCTTCGCGGCCTCGACGACGGAGGGCACGGGCGCGTCGATCGACGTGGAGTCCATCGGGTCGTGCCCCGAGAACACCTCGTGCAGCAGCGCCGCGTCGAGCACGTTGCGCGCGAACGGCCCAGGCGTGTCGAGCGAGCTCGCGAACGCGATCAGCCCATAACGGGAGGAGCCACCGTAGGTCGGCTTCATCCCCACGATGCCGGTCACGGAGGCCGGCTGGCGGATCGAGCCGCCCGTGTCGGTGCCCGTGGACAGCGGCGCCTCGTACGCGGCCACCGCGGCACTCGAACCGCCCGAGGACCCGCCGGGCACCCGGGTCAGGTCCCACGGGTTGTGCGTCGGATGGAAGGCCGAGTTTTCCGTGGAGGAGCCCATGGCGAACTCGTCGAGGTTCGTCTTGCCGAGGATGACCAGCCCGGCGGCGCGCAGCCGCGCGGTGACGGTCGCGTCGTAGGGCGGCCGCCAGCCTTCGAGGATCTTGGACGCGGCGGTCGTCGGCATGTCGCGCGTGGCGAAGATGTCCTTGTGCGCGATCGGCACCCCGGCCAGCGGGCCGAGCTGCTCGCCCGCCTTGAGCCTGGCGTCGACGGCCCGCGCCTGCTCCAGCGTCGTCTCGCGATCGACGTGGAGGAACGCCTTGATCTTGGGCTCCACCTCCGCCATGCGGTCGAGATGCGCCTCGGCCACCTCGACGGCCGACACCTCGCCGCCGGCGATCATCGAGCCCAGCTCGGCAGCGGTCTTACGGATCAGACTCATGCCTCCTCCCCGAGGATGCGCGGCACCCGGAAGCGGTCGTCCTCGACGGCGGGAGCGCCGGAGAGTGCCTGCTCAGGGGTGAGGGACTGTCGCACCTCGTCGGCACGGAAGACATTGGTCAGCGGAAGCGCGTGCGACGAAGGCGGCACGTCCTCGGCGGCGACCTCGGAGACCTTCGCGACCGCTTCGATGATGGCATCGAGCTGGGTGGCGTAGTGGTCGAGCTCGTCGTCGGTGAGCGCCAGCCTGGACAATCGGGCCAGGTGTGCGACCTCGTCGCGGGTTATGGCGGACATGAGTCGTTGAACCCGTTTCGTGGATGGAGTCTTTGGACACTGCCATCCTAGGGGCCTTGACGTAGCACGCCCGAACGATTAACCAGCCCGCAACACGCGCACCACGACGTTCGAGCCATGTTCCGGCCGGGCGTCACCCGTAGAGCTCCTGCAGTCCCACTGTCCGCACGTCACGCTCCCCGGCCAGCGCGGCGTCGAACCCCACGCCGCTGTAACAGGCCAGCAGGGTGTCCCTGACGTCGTACCCCTTGGCGTCGAGCAGATCCCTGGCCCTTCTGAGCCGGGCCACGTGACCGGGGCCCATGGGCTTGCCCCACTTCACCTCACCCAGCGACAGGATGCGCCTGCGCTCGCCGGGCATGGCGGGTGCGAAGACCACGACAGGCTTCGCGATCACACTGGCTCCTTGAACACAGAGGTCAACTTCTAAGAAGTTAGTTCCTGTGCAGGATCACTTACTCAGTGTCAGGCGGTGCGGCTGACCTCGGGGCGGTAGCCGAACTCGACCTCGGGCGACGCCTCCGAGTGATCCTGGAGCCAGATCGTGGCCTCAGCCGCCGGCATGGGCTCGCCGAACAGCCAGCCCTGCCCCACGTCACAGCCCATCTCCGCCAGGCGCATCGCGACGTCGTCCGACTCGACGCCCTCCGCCACCGAGCGCAGGCCGAGCGAGCGCACCAGGTCCACGATCGAGCGCACGATCCTGGCGTCGTCCTCCGACTCCGCGATCCTGCGGACGAACGAGGCGTCGATCTTCACCTCGGACACCGCCAGCCGCTGGAGCCGGATCAGCGAGGAGTAGCCAGTGCCGAAGTCGTCGAGGGCCAGCGGCACGCCGAGCGTGGCCAGCGCCTTGATCGTCTCCTGGGTGTAGGCCTGGTCGCCGGTCAGGATGCGCTCGGTGACCTCCAGCTGGATGGCCGCCGGCGGCAGGCCGTACTGGGCCAGCCCTAGTTCGAGCTGCTCCGGCAGGGCGGAGTCGAGCAGGTCGCGGGCGGAGATGTTCACCGAGATCTGCACCCGCTGCCCCGTGTGCCACCAGCGGGCGACCTGCTCCAGCGCCGACTCGATCACGTATGCCGTGAGCTGCCGCATCAGGTAGGTCTGCTCGGCCAGCGGCACGAACTCCGACGGCGCGATCGGCCCGTGCACCGGGTGGCGCCAGCGCAGCAGGGCCTCGACCCCCTGCACGGCGCCGCTGCTGAGGCTGACCTTGGGCTGGTAGTGCAGCCGCAGCTCGCGGTTGTCGATGGCGCGGCGCAGGTCGCCGAGGAGGTTGAGGCGTTCGGGCGAGTTACGGTCTTTGTCCGGCTGGTAGAGCTCAACTCCGGTACGCCCCTCCTTGGCCAGGTACATGGCCACGTCGGCGCGCTGGAGCAGCAGCTCGAAGTCGGGGGCGTGGTCAGGGTAGAGCGCGATCCCGACGGAGCCGTCCACGTCGAAGGTCATGCCCTCCAGCCGCACCGGCTCGGTCAGCGCCGCCCGCAACCGGGCCGCGACCTCCCTGGCCGCGTGGGTGTCCCTGATCGAGGGCAGCAGCACGGCGAACTCGTCGCCGCCCAGCCGCGCCACGACGTCCCCCGGGCGTACGGAATGGGTGAGGCGGTGCGCGACCATCTGCAGCAGCCGGTCGCCGACCGGGTGCCCCATCGTGTCGTTGACCTCCTTGAACCGGTCGAGGTCGAGCAGGAACAGGCCGACCCGCTCGTCCTGGCGGGCCTCGGCGAGCGCTTCCTCGGTGCTGACGATGAGCATCTTGCGGTTGGGCAGGCCGGTCAGCTCGTCGTGCAGGGCCTGGTGGTCGCGGCGCATGGAGAGCGTGGCGGTGAAGTAGACGGCCGCCAGGGGAGCGACGAAGAGGGGGACGAGGCCCGGCGAGTGGTTCATGACGACGACGACCAGTGGCGCCAGGCCGAGCAGCCCCGCGTACACGAGGCTCTGGGGACCCGCCGTGACCTTCAGCACGCGCGTGATCGAGCGCCGCTCGTGCAGCGCGACCGCGCCGCTGACCAGGGTGGCCCTAGTGGCGAAGTACGCGACCCCGGCCAGCGTGATCGCCAGCAGGTCGCCGCCGCCCGGCACCCACGGCAGGGCGGGGCTCGGCACGATCCTGAACAACCCCAGCACGACGGCCGCCGCGGTGAGCGCGAGCGTCGACTGGGCGATGTTGAACATGACCCGATGCCACGACTTACGCGTGACCACGCCGTTCATGGCCACGGCGACGGCCTGCATCAGCACCGCCACGGGCAGCCCGAAGTGCAGCAACACGGCGAACGTGAACATGGTGGACGGATAGGTGCCGCCCACGGTGGTCGCGGAGGACACCATCACGGGCCTGAGCTCGCCCAGGATCACCAGCACCGCCAGCATCCAGAACAGCGGTGTGCGGGCGAGCCCCACGAGCCCGGCCGCGTCCAGCCTGAGCATGGCCACCACCAGAGCGGTGAAGCCGATCACGGTTATGCCCGCGAGGAATCCCCACAGCGGCGTGCCGACGCGTGGTCCGGTGTCGCGGGTGTCGGTTGGGTCAGTCATCGGTAACAGAACCCCCATTAGGTCACTATGGGAGGGTACGACCTTCACCCCACTTCGCGAAACCAAGCGCGTACGTTCCGTCACTTCTCCTTTCCGACATATACCCAAAAAACACCCTGGGTAGCAAACCGTTCACGCTGACAGACATACCCACCCCCGGCCCGCCGCTTCGCGGTTCGGCTGTGTCGGGAGTGCCACGTTCTCGGGGGGACCGTCCTCTCGGAGGCCGGCCGCCTCGGGAGTCCGCCCTGTGCTGGGCCCGGCTTCCCGCTCTCTTGGAGATACGCACGGCGCCAGCCCGGCGCTCGAAGGTCGTCGGCGCTCCCCGCGTCCGAAGGGCGGCGGCGAACCGCTGAGCCTCGGAAAGGCCGGCGGCGAAGCTTTAGGCCTCGGGAGCCTCGGGAGTCACCGCCACGTCCGCGGCCGCCTCGGGCCCGTCGTTCAGCAGCACCTCGAACCCGGCCCCATCCAGGATCGGCACCCCAAGGCCCACCGCCTTGTCGTACTTCGACCCCGCGTTCTCCCCCGCCACCAGGAACGACGTCTTCTTGGACACCGAGCCCGACACCTTCCCGCCCCTCGTGGTGAGCGCTTCGGCGGCCGAGTCGCGCGTGTAGCCCTCCAGCGTCCCCGTCACCACGAACGTCAGCCCTTCGAGGGTCTGCGGCCCCTTCTCGGGCGCGGGCTCGTCCTCCATCCGCACCCCGGCGGCCTTCCACCGCTCGATGATCTCCCGGTGCCAGTCGACCGCGAACCACTCCCGGATCGTGGCCGCCACCCGGGACCCGATGCCGGGGACCGCCGCCAGCTCCTCCTCCGAGGCGTTGATGATCGCGTCGATCGAGCGCATCGCGTCGGCCAGGTCGCGGGCGGTGGGCGGCCCGACGTGCCGGATCGACAGGGCGACGAGGATCTGGGCGAGCGGCACCTGCTTGGCGCGTTCGAGCTCCTCGATGAGCTTGAGCGCGTTTTGGCTGGGCTCGCCGTTGATGTTGGAGAAGAACGTGACGACCTTCTGCTCGCCGGTCTTCGGGTCGATCTTGGGCAGGCCGGTGTCCTGGTCGCGGACCACCGACTTGATCGGGACGAGCTGCTCCAGCGTCAGGTCGAACAGGTCGGCCTCCGTGCGCACCACCGGCTGCTGGGGCGGGAGCGGCTGGGTGAGCGCGGTGGCCGCGACGTAGCCGAGGCCGTCGATGTCGAGCGCGCGCCGCCCGGCGGCGAAGTAGATCCGCTCGCGGATCTGGGCCGGGCAGCCCCGCGTGTTGGGGCAGCGCAGGTCGGCGTCGCCCTCCTTCTCGTAGGCCAGTCCGGTGCCGCACTCGGGGCAGTGGGTCGGCATCACGAACTCCCGCTCCGACCCGTCGCGCAACGCCGTCACCGGCCCGACGATCTCGGGGATGACGTCGCCCGCCTTGCGCAGCACCACGGTGTCGCCGATGAGCACGCCCTTCTTCACCACGATGGCGGCGTTGTGCAGCGTGGCCCGCTCGACGGTCGAGCCCGACACCACGACGGGCTCCATCACCGCGTACGGCGTGACGCGCCCGGTGCGGCCGACGCCCACCTCGATGTCGAGCAGCTTGGTGTTGACCTCTTCCGGCGGGTATTTGAACGCCATCGCCCACCGCGGCGCCCGCGACGTGGAGCCCAGCTCGCGCTGCGTGCGGAAGTCGTCGACCTTCACCACGACCCCGTCGATCTCGTACGCGGGATCGTGGCGGTGCACGCGGTAGTGCTCGATGAACTCGTTGATCTCGGTCAGCCCCGGCAGCACCTTGTAGAGGTCGCTGACCGGCAGCCCGAACTCGCGCAGCCGGTCGTAGACCTCGGACTGCGCCCGCGGCTCGGCCGCGCCCTCCCAGATGCCGATGCCGTGCACCAGCATCCGCAGCGGCCGCTGGGCCGTGATCCGGGGATCCTTCTGGCGCAGCGTGCCCGCCGCCGAGTTGCGCGGGTTGGCGAACGGCGGCTTGCCCTGCTCAATCAGCTGCTCGTTGAGCTGTTTGAAGCCCTCGACCGGGATGTAGACCTCGCCGCGCACCTCGACCAGGCTCGGGACGTCGTCGCCCGCGAGCCGGTGGGGGATGCCCTTGATCGTGCGGACGTTGGCCGTCACGTCGTCGCCCGTGCGCCCGTCGCCCCTGGTCGCGCCGCGCTCCAGCTTGCCGTCGCGGTAGACCAGCGCGATCGCCAGCCCGTCGATCTTCAGCTCGCACAGGTAGGGCCCCGGGTCGCCCTCGGCCAGCCGCTCGGCCCGCGCCTGCCAGGCGGCCATGTCGGCGTCACTGAAGGCGTTGTCGAGGCTCTCCATCCTGTTGAGGTGCTGAACCTTGGCGAAGTCCCCGGAAACCGGCGCGCCCACCTTTTGCGTGGGCGAATCGGGCGTCTGGAGCGTCGGATGGGCCTCCTCCAGCGCGAGCAGCTCCTTGAACCACTCGTCGAACTGGGCGTCGCTCACCGTCGGCTGGTCGAGCACGTAATAGCGCCAGCGGGCGTCCTCGACCAGCTCGCTGACCTCGGCGTGCCGCTTCAGCGCCGACACGGGCACGCCACCGACCTCAGTGCTCGGCTCGCTCACGACCAGGTCTCCTTCCGTCCGGCACCCTGAGCAAACGCTACCGCCGAGCGCCGACAGGAGCACGCCGCGACGTACGGCCCGCCGCCCCCTCAGCTCTGGGCGTACGCCCGCCGCCCCCCAGCTCCGGGCGTATCGGGCTCAGCCGCCCTGGCTCCAGACGCCTTCCCACCCCGAGCACTTGCCGGTGACCTTCCCGGCCGTGCCACGGCACACCTTGCCCTCGATCGAGAGCATGTAGCCCGTCTTGAGCGCGAACGACAGCGGCTTCGTCCCCGAACACGAGTGGTACGTCTTGTACCCCTTGCCCCCGCTCGCCTTGACCCAGCGGAACGCCAGCCACGAGCACCCCTTACGCCCCGGGAAGTCGTACAGCTTCCCGCTCACGACGAACCCCGGCCGGTCGAGCACCACCCTGCCCTTGGCCTTGCCCGCCCGGTCGGCGGAGTAGATCGAGCCCCAGCTCCAGATCTCCGGGTTCGCGGCCGCACCCGTAGAGGCTGCGGCGGGGACGGCGAACGAGGCGGAGGCGATCACGAGGACGGCACCGGCGGCCAGCGTACGAAGGATCATGCCGGCAGGCTACTCACTGACCTTGCATCCCGCTTGCCGGATCGTCCTTCAGCACCTGCGCCGCGTTCCTGCAGGCCGCGAGGGCCGCACGCGCGTACTGGGGCGAAGCGCCCGCCAGCCCGCACGCCGGGGTCAGCACCACCTGCCCGGCCAGCCGATCGGGCTCGAACCCCAGCCGCCGCCACAGCTCCACCGCCGGCCTGGCGACCGCCTTCACGTCGGCCAGCCGCGCGTCCCTGCCCGGCACGACGCCCATGAACAACGCCATCCCGGCCTCGAACACCTCCCCCAGCGCGTCATCGTTCCTGCGCCGCAGCAGGGCGGCGTCCACCGAGACGCCCTTGGCCCCGCCCCTGCGGAGCACGTCGAACGGCACGCCGGGCGCGCAGCAGTGCACCACCGGAGCGTCGAACAGCCGCAGCGACTCCTCCACCCGCCACTCCTCCACGGCGGCCAGCCGCCCGAACCCGGAAGCGGTCGGCACGGTCCCGGCCAGCACCCCGGGCAGCCCGGGCTCGTCGAGCTGCACCACGATCTCGCTCACCCCGGGCACCCGCCGCCGCACCTCGGCGCAGTGGTCGGCAAGACCCTGGGCCAGCGAAGCGGTCAGATCGCGGACCGCTCCCGCGTCGGCCAGCATCTTGTCGCCGTATTTGAGCTCGATCGAGCTCGCCAGCGTCCACGGCCCGCACACCTGCAGCTTCAGCGGGCCCGCATAGTCGTGGCCGATCTCCTCCAGACCGTCGATGTCCCTGCGCAGGTGATCGACGGCCCGCCGGTGGTCGCGCCCCGGACGGCCGCTGAGCCGCCAGCCGGAGGGCTGGACCTCGACGGACAGATCGACGAGCAGCGCCGCCGTCCTGCCGATCATGTCGGCTCCGACGCCCCTGGCCGGCAGCTCGGGCAGGTACGGCAGGCGGGGCACCTCGCCGAGTACGACCTTGATGGCCTCGATATGATCCTCGCCCGGATGCGAGCCGACTCCGGTGGCTTCCCACGTTGACATGGGGCCAAGCGTAAGCTCTGCCGAATGGAGCTCACGAAGTACGGCCACGCGTGCGTGCGCGTGGAGAAGAACGGCAAGACCCTCGTCATCGACCCCGGGATGTTCACCCAGGACCCGGTGCTCGACGGCGCCGACGTCGTCCTGATCACCCACCAGCACGGTGACCACGTGGACGTCGACCGGCTGAAGGCCGCCTCGCCCGACCTGGAGATCTGGACCTGCGAGGGCGTCGCCGCCGAGCTGACCGAGGTGCCGGGCAAGGTCCAGGTGGTACGGCACGGCGACGACTTCGAGACGGCCGGGTTCCGGGTGAAGGTGTTCGGGGAGTGGCACGCCAAGAACCACCCCGACGTGCCCATCGTCCAGAACGTCGGGTTCCTGCTCGACGACGAGGTCTTCTACCCGGGCGACGCCCTGACCGTGCCCGACGTCGAGGTGCCGACCCTGCTCGTCCCGACCAACGCCCCGTGGATGAAGCTCCTGGAGATGGTCGACTATCTGCGCACCGTACGCCCGGCCAGGGCCTTCTCCACGCACGACGGCCTGCTCAACGACATCGGCCTGTCGCTGGTGGACAACTACCTGAAGCTGGAGTCCGACAAGCAGGGCGCCGACATGCGCCGCCTGCGGATCGGCGAATCGATCACCCTGAGCTAGTCGGGGGGACGAAGGTCGCCCAGACCTGGAGCCCCAGGCGGCGGAGACGAAGGCCGCCCCGAGCTGGGGCCTCAGGCGGCGGAGACGATGGTGGCCGAGCCGATCACGGTGGAGCCCGCGTAGAGGACCGCCGCCTGGCCCGCCGCCACCCCGGTGGCCGGGCGGTCGAGCTCGACCCGCAGCCCGCCGCCGGCCT
Source organism: Nonomuraea rosea (assembly GCF_039539705.1). Lineage (NCBI taxonomy): Bacteria > Bacillati > Actinomycetota > Actinomycetes > Streptosporangiales > Streptosporangiaceae > Nonomuraea > Nonomuraea rosea. The sequence goes on from NZ_BAABDQ010000011.1 coordinate 143,761, forward strand.
CCTCGTACCGGCACCCGAAGACCTCTCCGTGCGCCCTGAGCTGCACGGTCAGGTCGCTCGCGACCTGGGGGCCGTTCCAGACCGGGGTGCCGCAGGTGATCGAGGTGACCTCCAGCGCCGCACGCGGCCCGACGGTGACCGTGTTGGACACCGGCTCGATCGACAGCACGTAGCGCGGCCTGCCGTCGGCGGCCGGCCGGTCCATGTGCAGGCCCTTGCGCTGGCCCACCGTGAACCCGTGCGCGCCCTGGTGGCTGCCGACGACCGCGCCGCTCTGGTCGACGATCGGCCCCTCGGCCGCGCCGAGCCGCCCGGCCAGGAAGCCGCGCGTGTCACCGTCGGCGATGAAGCAGATGTCGTGGCTGTCGGGCTTGTCGGCCACGGTCAGGCCGCGCCTGGCGGCCTCCTCGCGCACCTCCGCCTTGGTCGAGTCGCCCAGCGGGAAGATCGCGTGGCTGAGCTGCTCGCGAGTGAGCACACCCAGCACGTACGACTGATCCTTGCCCTGGTCGACGCTCCTGGACAGCACCCCGTCGGCCAGCTTGGCGTGGTGGCCGGTGGCGACCGCGTCGAAGCCCAGGGCCAGCGCCCGGTCGAGGACCGCCGAGAACTTGATCTTCTCGTTGCAGCGCAGGCACGGGTTGGGGGTGCGGCCGGCGGCGTATTCGGCGACGAAGTCCTCGACCACGTCGCGTTGGAAGCGCTCGGCCATGTCCCAGATGTAGAAGGGGATCCCGATGACGTCGGCGGCGCGCCGCGCGTCACGCGAGTCCTCGATCGTGCAGCAGCCCCTGGCACCTGTGCGGTGGGATTGGGGGTTGGCCGACAAGGCCAAGTGCACACCAGTGACGTCGTGACCGGCCTCGGCGATCCGAGCGGCGGCCACGGCGGAATCGACGCCGCCCGACATGGCGGCAAGCACACGCAGTCCCATGACCTTTCCAGCCTACTGTCCGGCCAGGAGTGCGCGACCATGGGCCGGGTCTGGAAGGATTCAGTCATGCGACTGTTCGGGCGCAAGGACGAAGAGCAAGAGGCCGGCGAGACAGGCGACGGCATCGCCGGGTTCTGGACGTGGTGGCAGGAGGCCAGGCCGGGCCTCGACTCCATGGTGGCGTCGGGCGCGGCGGAAGGGCTGGAAGAGCTGCTGGCCCCGGCCGTGGAGGCCGTCCATCCGGGCCTGGTCTGGGAGGTGGCTCCCGGCAAGAACGCCGCGCACGCCCTCGTGGTGACCGCGGCGGGCGACGCCGAGCTGCGCTCTCTCGCGCACCGCTGGGCCAAGGCGGCGCCGCCGGCCGACCTGCTGTGGGAGTTCCATCCGTCGCGGCAGGCGAACGCGCAGGCACTGGAGCTCACTCTCGACGTGGGCGGCTACGAGTTCGCCCTCGACAAGCTGATGCTGGGGCTGCGGGTCCCGAGGGACCAGCCGCGCGTGGACGTGTCCGCGTACCATCCGATCTTCGGCGAGCTCGACGAGGAGACCAGGATGGAGGCCGCGTTGCTGGCCCTCGACTGGCTGCTCGGCGAGGACGACGTGGCCAGATGGGTCGGGGAGATCACGCCCGCCACGTTCCAGCCGATCGACTCGGTGGCCGCCGTGCACCTGGCCGCCGTGGTCGCCGACCTGGCCTCCGGCTACACCGAGGAGGAGTGGTTGCTGCTGGAGGGCCAGACCGGCAGCGGCGCGCCGCTCGTCGCCACGGCTCGCCATCCGCTGCGGCCGGTCGACTATCCGCTGTTCGACCAGCACATCGCGATCACCCTCCCCTACGCGCACCGCGACGAGAACGGCCTGCCGATCGGCGACTCCCTGGCCGCGTTGCGCGACTTCGAGGAGCGCCTGGCCGCCCGCCTGCTCAAGCTGCGCGACGACGCGGTGCTCGCGGCGCATCTGAGCGCGGAAGGGCACCGGATCATCCACGTGTACGCCGATCCGACCGGCGACGCCGCGATCCACGCCAAGGAGCTGATCGTGAGCTGGGAGGAGGGCGAGCCCAGGGTGGACGTGGCCGCCGACCCCGCGTGGACCGCCGTGGTCCCCTTCCTCACCTGAGCGCGGCGGGCGGTCTTAACAAGGACGGTCAGCTCAGGCCGGCGCGGCGGGCGCGTTCGACGGCGGTGGGGAGCACCTCGATCAGGCGGTCGACGTCGTCCCTGGTCGAGGTGTGGCCCAAGGTGAACCTGAGCGAGCCGCGGGCCGCCGCCCCCTCGGCCCCCATGGCGAGCAGCACGTGGGACGGCTGCGCCACGCCCGCCGAGCAGGCCGAGCCCGTCGAGCACTCCACGCCCTTGGCGTCGAGCAGCATGAGCAGCGCGTCGCCCTCGCAGCCGGGGAAGGAGAAGTGGGCGTTGCCGGGCAGCCGGCCCACCGGGTCGCCGTTGAGCACCACGTCGGGCACGGCCGCGCGGACGCGTTCGATGAGCTCGTCGCGCAGCGACGTCAGGCGGCGGCCGAGGGCTTCCTGCTCCGCGACGGCGGTGCCGACGGCGGCGGCGAGCCCGGCGATGGCGGGCGCGTCGAGCGTGCCGGAGCGCACGTCGCGCTCCTGACCGCCGCCGTGCTGCACGGAGACCGGCGTCAGGCCCCTGGTCAGCAGCAGCGCGCCGACCCCCATGGGGCCGCCGATCTTGTGGCCGGTCAGCGTGAGCGCGTCGGCCCCGGACTCGGCGAACGACACCGGCAACTGCCCGAGCGCCTGCACCGCGTCGGTGTGGAACGGGATGCCGTGGTCGTGGGCGACGGCCGCCAGCACGTGGACGGGCTGGACCGTGCCGACCTCGTTGTTGGCCCACATGACGCTGATCATCGCCACGTTCTCGGGGTCGCGGTCGATGGCGGCGCGCAGCGTGTCGGGGTGGACCCGGCCGAGCTCATCGACCGCCAGCAGCTCGACCTCGGCGTCCTGGCTGTCGGCCAGCCAATGGGCGGGATCGAGGGCGGCGTGGTGCTCCACGGAGCTGAGCAGGACGCGCCGCCTGGGCCTGCGCGCCCAGTAGAGGCCCTTGATGGCGAGGTTGTCGGCCTCGGTGCCGCCCGAGGTGAACACGACCTCGCTGGGCCGGGCGCCGAGCGCGTCGGCTATCGTCTCGCGTGACTCCTCCACCACCCTGCGCACCTGACGGCCCGCCGCGTGCAGCGAGGAAGCGTTTCCGACCCGTTTGAGTTGCTCCGTCATGGCCTCGATCGCCTCGGGCAGCATGGGGGTGGTCGCCGCATGATCAAGATAGGCCGACGGTCTGGTCACGTGCTCAGGGTATCTCGTTTGCGACTGTACCGTCCGGACGGTACAGTTGAGGCATGCGAAGGGACGAGCTTTTGGACGCGGCGGAGGAGCTTCTCTGCGACCAGGGTTCGACCGCGCTCACCCTGGCCGCCGTGGCGGACCGGGCCGGTGTCAGCAAGGGCGGCCTGCTCTATCACTACGGCTCCAAAGAGGCCCTCATCAAGGGCATGATCGAGCGGCTGATCGAGGATTTCGACGAGCTGCTGGCCGCCCAGCCGGGTGAGACCTACACCGAGCGCTACCTCGGCGCGACCCTCGCCGCCGTCCGTTCCGGCCGGCTGCGACGATGGGCGGTCGTCACGGGAGCGTCGGGCAACCTCTTCCTGCTCGCGCCGCTGCGCGAGGCGATGACCCGCTGGCATCGCGATGAGCTCAGCGAGGAGCCCGACCCACGGGCCTCGCAGATCGTCCGGCTCGCGTGTGAAGGGCTCTGGGACGTGGCCAGCCACGACCCGGAGCTGAACACCGAGGACGATCTTCAGGGGCTGGAGAGCCGCCTCAGGGCGCTGCTCAAACCCCCGCCCAGCTGAGCCCGCACCCTTCTCCGCCTGAAGGCGACCCACCGCCTCGCGGCTTCCCGCGCCTCCGCGCCCCCTGATCTGACAGGCCGCCCTGTCACGCCCTCCTCCGGCCATCGGAAACCGATGGCGGACGAGTGCGCCCTGGCGAGCCCGATATGTACCCAAAAAATACGAACTTGTGAAAGGTGTGGCCTTATGACCCGCGAGCTGAGGAGTGCCCGTTACGGGGCGGTCCTCACCTTTGTCCTTTCCGGCCTGATGGTGGGCACGATGACCGTGCGTATCCCCGCCCTGACCGACAAACTGGGCCTGTCCGAGGCCACGGTCGGCGCGATTCTGCTGGTGTGGGGCCTGGGAGCTCTGGTGACCATGCAGTCCATGCGGCGCGTGATGGCCCGCGTGGGCAGCAGGACGGTCCTGCGGGCAGGCGGCCCTCTCACGGCGGCCGGCCTCGTGGCCGTGGCCTTCGCACCTGACCTGCCGCTGCTGATGGTGGCGGTGGCGTTCTTCGGCATGGCCTTCGGCATGGTGGACGTCGCCATGAACGCCCAGGGCTCCACGGTCGAGCAGGCGTACGGCCGCCCGCTGATGAACGGCATGCACGCCGGCTGGTGCGTCGGCGCCATCGCCGCGGGCGGGCTGGGCAGCCTGGCGATCGCGCTCGGCCTGCCGTTCACCGCCAACGTGGCGCTGGTCGGCCTGGTCTCGCTGCCGGTCATGGTGCTGCTCGGCCGGACGTACCTGCCCGAGCCCCCGGTGGCGGCGGGCACGACGGCGGCCCGCAGGCGCATGCCGCCGATCGTCTACCTGCTCGGCGCGATCATGTTCTTCGCCTTCATGGTCGAGGGCACGGTCGCCGACTGGAACGGCCTCTACCTGCGTGACGAGCTCGGCGCCCCCGAGGCCCTGGCGGCGCTGGGCTACCCGGTCTTCGAGGTCGGCATGCTGGTCGCCAGGCTCACGGGCGACCGGCTGCGGACGAGGTTCGGGGTGCGGGGCATGCTGACCGTCTCCGGGGTGGCCACGGCCGGGTTCTTCGCGGTCGTGCTGGGCGCTTCAGGGGCGCTGGTGGCGGTGTTCGCGATGTTCTTCGTCGGGCTCGGCGTGGCGACGATCTCGCCGCTGACGCTGTCGCTGGCGGGCACCGCGACCGACGCCCCCGGCCCGGCGATCGCCCAGGCGGGCGCCATGGGGTACGCGGGCCTGCTGCTCGGCCCCGTGGTGATCGGCTTCCTGTCGGACGCCACCTCCCTGCGTACGGCGCTCGGCATCGGCGTGGTCCTGGGCGTGCTCATCGCCCTCGCCGCCCGCCTGCTCCCGCGCAGGGAGCCGGTCGCGATCACTCCCCTTCCGGTCAGGGAGCCCGCCGAGGTCGCGGCCTGACATCATCGTGGGATGGATCTTGAAAGGAACGTGCGCTTCGACATCGAGGCGTACGAGGCCCGGGTGCGGTCGATCCCCTGCTTCATCTGCGCCATCGTCGCCGGGGACCCCGCGTACGATCTTGAGCAGATCGTCTACGAGGACGACCGCCACCTGGCCTTTCTCTCCCGCTATCCCACCTTGCCGGGCTACGTCCTGGTGAGCCCGAAGCGGCACGTCGAGCACGCCGTACGCGACCTGGACGAGGACGACTACCTCGCTCTCATGCGCGTGGTCAGGGAGGTCGCCCTGGCCGTGGAGGCCGTCGTGCCGTCGGAGCGGACGTACCTGCTCTCGCTCGGCAGCCAGCAGGGCAACTCCCATCTGCACTGGCACGTCGCCCCGCTGCCGCCGGGCACCCCGTACAAGAAGCAGCAGTTTCACGCGCTCATGTCCGAGCACGGCCTGCTCTCCTGGAGCCAGGCCCAGGCCGAGGACCTGGCCGCCCGCCTCAGGGCGGCGCTGGGCTGAGAGTTCCCTGTCAATGCGGGCGCGCGGCGCCGCACGCCCCCACGTCGCGGCGCCTGCGCTCACAGAGAACTCACAGATCCGCTCAGAACATCTCCAACCAGCCGCCCCACGCTGGACGGCATGATCCAGCTCAACGGACTGACCAAACGCTACGGCGCGACACTCGCCGTGGACGATCTCTCCTTCACCGTGCGGCCGGGCCTCGTCACCGGCTTCCTGGGCCCGAACGGGGCCGGCAAGAGCACCACCATGCGCATGATCCTCGGCCTCGACCTGCCCACGTCGGGCACGGCCACCGTCCTCGGCCGCGCCCACCACGAGCTGCCGCACCCCCTGCGCGCGGTCGGCTCGCTGCTGGAGGCCGGGGCCGCGCATCCGCGGCGCACCGCGTACAAGCACCTGCTCTACCTGGCCCAGACGAACCGCCTGCCCGCCTCCCGCGTCGACGAGGTGCTCGGCCTGGTCGGGCTGGCCGACGCGGCCGGCAGGAGGGCGGGTGAGTTCTCGCTGGGGATGGGCCAGCGGCTGGGGATCGCCGCCGCCCTGCTCGGGGACCCGCCGGTGCTGCTGCTCGACGAGCCGGTCAACGGGCTCGACCCGGAGGGCGTGCTGTGGATCAGGACGCTCATCCGGGGGTGGGCCGCCGAGGGACGCACGGTGCTGCTGTCCAGCCACCTGATGAGCGAGATGGCGCTGACCGCGGACCGGCTGGTGGTCATCGGCAAGGGGCGGCTCATCGCCGAGGCGGAGATCGGCGAGTTCACCAAGGAGTTCGCCGGGGCCGGGGACACCGTGCTCGTCCGCACGCCTGAGGCCGCCTCGTTCGCCCGGCGGCTGGAGCTGTCCGGTGCTCACGTACAGGTGGGGCCGGACGAGCTGCTGGTCACCGGCATGAGTGCGCCTGACGTGGGGCGGCTGGCGGCGGCCGAGGGCGTGCCGTTATTCGAGCTGACCCCGCGGCGCGCGTCCCTGGAGGAGGCGTTCATGGAGCTCACCCGTGACGCCGTCGAGTACGGAGCGGCCCGATGATCGACGCGGGCGTCCTCAGGGCGGAGTGGACGAAGTTCAGCAGCATCAGGGTCACCATGGTGCTGTCGCTGGCCATCTTCGGGGTCTCCGGACTGTTCGGGTGGCTGTTCGGCAACGCCTCGGCGGGCGAGTACGCGACGGCCACGCCCCAGGAGCGGCTGGACTTCCAGCCGCTGGACATGGGTATGCGCGGGCTGTTCATCGCCCAGCTGCTGATCTCGGCGCTGGGCGTGCTGGTGGCCTCCTCCGAGTACGGCTCCGGCACGATGCGGCCGAGCCTGGCCGCCGTGGGCCGGCGCGGCCGGCTGATGGCCGCCAAGGCGACGATGACCGCGCTGGTCGCCCTGCCGGTGAGCGTGGCCGGAGTGTGGCTGATGTTCACGGCCAGTCAGGCCGCGCTCGCCGCGAACGGGGCGCCGTACCTCATGCCCGGCGATCCGGGCGTCCTGCGGCTGCTGCTGCTCGGACCGGTCGTCTTCACGCTGCTGGCGCTGTTCGGGCTGGCGCTGGGGCTCCTGCTCCGCGGTACGGCCTCCGCCGTGAACGTCAGCACCGCCTTCCTCCTGCTCCCCGTCCTGTCCTCGTCCACCCCCGCCTTCCTGCGTGACCTCATCCACACGTACTGGCCGAACATGGCCGCCTTCCAGGCCGTCTCCGGGACGTCCGAGCTGCCGCCCGTGGTGGCGTTCGGGGTGCTTGTCGGGTTCGTCGCGGTCATGCTGGTCGCGGCTTTCGTCCAGGTAAAGAACCGCGACGCCTGACTACGCTGGACCCGGGAGGTGCCTGACTTGGGCGAACGGCTGCTGGTGGTCGACGACGAGCCCACCGTCAAGGAGCTGCTGTCCGCGACGCTGCGGTTCGCGGGCTTCACGGTGAGCTCGGCCGACAACGGCGCGCAGGCGCTGGCGGAGGCCCTGCGGGAGCCGCCTGACCTGGTGCTGCTCGACGTCATGCTGCCCGACCTGGACGGCTTCGAGGTCCTGCGCCGCCTGCGCGGCCTGCCCAGGACCGGCGGGCGGCCCGGCCCGGTGCCGGTCCTCTTCCTGACCGCCCGCGACACCAGGGCCGACAAGATCAACGGGCTCAGGCTCGGCGGCGACGACTACGTGACCAAGCCGTTCGACCTGGAGGAGCTGCTGGCCCGCATCAGGGCCATCCTGCGGCGCACGGGCGCGATCCCCGACGACCACACGCTGGTGGTCGGCGATCTCGTGGTCGATCCCGACGGCCACCAGGTGACCAGGGCGGGCCGTCCCGTGCGGCTGTCCCCCACGGAGTTCCGGCTCCTGCACCACCTGGTGCTCAACGCCGGGCGCGTGCTGCCCAAGTCGCACATCCTGGACCAGGTGTGGCGCTACGACTTCGCGGGGGACACGAGCATCGTGGACACGTACGTGAGCTATCTGCGGCGCAAGCTGGACGACGGCGCGGAGCCCCGGCTGATCCACACCGTGCACGGGGTCGGCTACGTCCTGCGCAAGCCGAAGCCATGACCGGCGGGCGGCTGTCGTTGCGCGCCCGGCTGCTGGCGATCACGGTCGGGCTGCTGGTGGTCGGCCTGGTGGTGATCAGCTCGGTCGTCGTCCGTCAGCTGGAGACCCAGCTCCTGGCCCGCCTGGACGCGCAGCTCGCCCCGATGGGCACGGCGCTGTCCGCCGTCCCGCCCGACCTCGTGACCAGGCTGCAGGCCAGGACCGACCGGGCCCCGCTGGGAGCAGGGCAGCTCGACCTGGTCACGAAGGGGTACGCGGCCTATCTGGCGGCCGACGGGACGGTGCTGCGCGCGTTCGGGGACCCGGGGGGACCCGGTCTGCCCCGCTTCGACCCCGCCGCATCCGGAAAGCCGTTCACCGTGGAGGGGGCGGACGGCACGGAGTGGCGGGCGGTGGTGCTGCCCGCGAAGGCCACCAGCCGGGCGATCGGGCACTCCCGGGTGGTCGCCGCGGTGTCGCTGGAGGGCCTGCACTCGACGGTCAACCGGCTGGGGCTGGCCTGCCTCGTCGCCGGGTCGGTGCTGCTGGCCGTGCTCGCGCTGGCGGGCGGCGTCGCGATCAGAGCCGGCCTCGCCCCGCTGCGCCGCGTGGAGGAGACCGCCGCCGCCATCGCGGACGGCGACCTCACCAGGCGCGTCCCCCAACCGGCCCCGCCCGGCACGGAGGTCGGCCGCCTGGCGCTGTCGCTCAACAAGATGCTCGCCCAGATCGAGCAGGGGGTGGCGGCGAAGGTGGAGTCGGAGGCCCGCATGCGCACGTTCGTCGCCGACGTCAGCCACGAGCTGCGTACGCCGCTGTTCGGCATCAAGGGCTTCTCCGAGCTGTACCGCATGGGCGGCACGGACGCCGCCTCGGCGCTGGCCCGCATCGAGAGCGAGTCGGGCCGGCTGGCCAAGCTGGTGGACGACCTGCTCCTGATGACCGGCCTGGACGAGGCGGACGGGCCCGGACTGGAGCTGACGCCGATGGACCTCCGTACGCTCGCCGCCGACGCCCGCCACGACGTCACCGCTCTCGACCCGTCCAGGCCGATCGCCCTCACCGGCCCCTCCGGCGGACCGGCGGCCACCGCCCCGGTCCTGGGCGACGAGGCCCGGCTGCGTCAGGTGGTCAGCAACCTGGTCGGGAACGCGATCACGCACACGCCGCCCGGCACGCCGGTCAGGATCGGCGTGGGGACGGACGGGACGGACGCGGTGCTGGTCATCGAGGACGAGGGGCCCGGGCTGGGGGCGGAGGAGACGGAGCGCGTCTTCGACCGCTTCTACCGCGCCGACGCCTCCAGGGCCCGGGCCACGGGAGGGGCGGGACTGGGGCTGGCGATCGTACGGTCGATCGTGGCCGCGCATGGGGGGCGGGTGGAGCTGCGATCTTCGCCGGGCGAAGGAGCGGCCTTCCAGATCCGCCTGCCCGCCATCGCACCGGATCGTCCCGCGTGAGCCCGCACGGCGCGGACCGTGGCTCTCCGACCTCGGAGCCCGGCCCCCGCCGTGCGGGACGCGCCTACTTGCGCTTCGCGACCTCGTCGGTGAGCTGCGGCACGACCTGGTGCAGGTCGCCCACCACGCCGTAGTCGGCCAGCTCGAAGATCGGGGCCTCCGGGTCCTTGTTGATCGCGACGATCGTCTTCGCGGTCTGCATGCCCGCCCGGTGCTGGATGGCTCCCGAGATGCCGGCCGCGATGTAGAGCTGCGGCGACACGGTCTTGCCCGTCTGGCCTACCTGGAACTGGTGCGGGTACCAGCCCGCGTCCGTGGCGGCGCGCGAGGCGCCCACGGCCGCGCCCAGCGCGTCGGCCAGGCCCTCGATGACCGAGAAGTTCTCGGCGGAACCGACGCCACGGCCGCCGGAGACCACGATCGCGGCCTCGGTCAGCTCGGGGCGGGCGCCCTTCTCCTGCTTGACCCGCTCGACCACGCGGGCGGCCTTGGCGGCGTCGGACAGCGTGACCGGCACCTCCTCCTCTGTCCCGGCCCCGGCCGAGGTCACAGGGGCGGTCGAGTTGGGGCGTACGGCCACGATCGGCGTGCCCTTGCGCACCTTGGCGTGCACGTTGACGCCGCCACCGAAGATGGACTGGTCGGCCACGAAGCCCTCGCCGAGACCCACGGCGTCGGTGATGACGCCGGAGTCCGTCTTGATGGCGAGACGCCCGGCGATCTCCTTGCCCTCGGCCGTGGCGGCCACGAGCACGGCGGCGGGCGACTGGGCGGACACGAGCTGGGCCAGCAGCTCGGCCTTGGGCGCGACCACGTAGTCCGCGAGATCGGCTGAGCCGGCCACGTAGATCTTGTCAGCGCCGTATTCGGCCAGCCTGGCCTTGGCCTCGGCGGTGATGCCGGGGCCGGCCCAGACGGCGGCGGGCGTGCCGAGCGAGCGGGCCAGGGTCAGGAGCTCCAGTGTGACCTTCTTGACCTCGCCTTCGACCTGCTCGACGAGAACGAGAATCTCCGACATATCAGTAAAACCCCCGTTCTCAGATGAACTTCTTCGACGCGAGGAAGTCGGCGGCCTTCGCGCCGCCGTCGCCCTCGTCCTTGACGATCGTGCCGGCCGCGCGCGGCGGGGCCGCGGCGAAGTCGACGACCTCGGACCAGGCGGCGGCCAGGCCGACCTGGGCGGCGTCGATGGACGCGTCGCCGATGGCCAGCGTCTCGACCGGCTTCTTCTTCGCCGCCATGATGCCCTTGAAGGACGGGTAGCGCGGGTCGTTGATCTTCTCGACCACCGACACGACGGCCGGCAGCGTGGCCTCGACCTTGTCGAAGCCGTAGTCGGTGATCCGCTGGATCGAGATCGAGGAGCCCTCGACATCGACCTTGTTGGCCAGCGTGAGCTGGGCAGTGCCGAGGCGCTCGGCCAGCATCGCGGCCAGCACGCCGGTGCGCGCGTCGGTGGACTCCGAGCCCAGGATGACCAGGTCGAAGCCGATCTTCTTGAGCACCTGCGCCATCGCGTACGACGTCGAGAGCGCGTCGGAGCCGTGCAGCGCGTCGTCGCTCAGGTGGACGGCCTTGTCGGCGCCCATGGCCAGTGCCTTGCGGATGGTCTCGGTGGCCCTGCCAGGACCCATGGTGAGGACGGTCACCTCGCCACCATGGGCTTCCTTGAGCTTCAGCGCCTCCTCGACGGCGTACTCATCGAGCTCGTTCACCACGCCGTCGGCGGCGTCGCGGTCGAGCGTGTTGTCATCGGACCGCAGCTTGCGCTCGGTCGCCGTGTCGGGGACCTGCTTCACGCAGACGACGATGTTCATGGCCGGTGGCCGACCTCCCATGTTCGCGTGCGCCACCGCGTCGTTGCGGTGGGCGCCGAATGCAATGCTGTCCAGACTGTCAGGTGCCGTCCGGGCCCCCGACAGAGGGTGTGCCGTGGTTCCGCGGTTATGTTACCCATCGGTAGCTTAAGTGCAAACCCCCAGCTTGTACGGCCTGCGCGGCAAACTACCGTTCCCACCATACCGAACTTCATTCTGTTGGGGGCGCCCGCCCCACCGCTCAGGCCGACAGCAGGAACACGATCCCCACGACCAGGGCCGTACCCGCGAACAACGCCAGCGTGAACGTGCTGAACAGGGCCGCCAGCCCGAAGCAGAGCCCGACCGCCCCCACCACGCCGACCATATCGATGATCATGCGGCTGCGCCGGTAGGGACTGTGCGAGAACAGCGCCACGCCCGCGTCGGCCACCACGCCCAGCGCGTAAGCGGCCAGGAGGAAGAGGGCGACCTCGGGCAGCGGCTGGCGGGCGGCGGCGGCCAGCAACGACACGAACAGCCCCGAGCCGATCAGCCAGCGCCTGCGCACCTTCTCCCGGTGCCTGGCCCTGGACTCCTCCACCGACCTGCGGTGCCGCTCCTTGCCCGGCCGCCACTCCCTGGTGGTCAGGTCGTCCCCGGCGGGCGATCGGGGCGCGGGGCGCGGGCGGAGCGCCGTACCGGCCGGGCTGCGGTAGGCCTGGCGCGCGTGGGAGACCGGCGCCACGCCGAGCCTGGCGCAGATCTGCGCCGCCGTCGGCCGCACGGCCGGATCGGCGGACAGGCACTCGCGTAACAACGGCTCCAGCCACTCGGGCACGCCCTCCAGGTCGGGCGGGTGGTGCACGACCCGGTAGGCGACCGCGGAGGCCGGCCCCTGCCCGTACGGCTGCCGCCCCGTCGCCGCGAAGGCCAGCGTCGCGCCGAAGGAGAACACGTCGGCCGCCACGCCCGCGGCCCGCCCTTCGAGGATCTCAGGGGCGAGATAGCCCGGCGTGCCCACCACCGCGCCCGACGCGGTGACGGACAGCGTGTCGAGCGCGCTCGCGATGCCGAAGTCGATGACCACGGGCTCGCCCTCGGTCATCATCACGTTGGCCGGCTTCAGGTCGCGGTGCACCACGCCCGACTCGTGCATGGCCAGCAGCGCGTCGGCCAGGCCGACGGCCAGCAGGCGCAGATCCGCGATCGGCAAGGGCACGGCGCTCAGCGGACGGCCCTGGACGTAGCGGGTCACGAGGTAGGGCCTGGCGCCCTCCAGCGAAGCGTCCAGCACCTCCGCCACGTGCGGCCCGCCGACCATGCGCATGGTCTCCACCTCGCGCGCCAGCCTGGCCAGCGCGCCCGAGTCGGCCGCGACGTGCGGGTGCAGCACCTTGACGGCGACCGTGCGCCCTTCGGCGTCGAGCGCCAGGTGCACCTCGCCGAACCCGCCGGCCCCGAGCCGGGAGAGTAGCTCATATGGGCCGAGGTGCTCGCTCATACCTGTTCTCTCCCCCCGAGAGCCCATGCGGACACTCAGGACCAGTTGGTCAGGAACCCCAGACCGAGCCCGTCCAGCAAGCTCCCGATCAATCCCGTGATCAGCCCGATCGTGCTCTGCCTGGCGTCACCGGCCAGCTCGTCGATCACCGCCTTCGGCGCCCGCCACGGGTACCAGGAGGGATCCTGGCCCAGCGCGAACATCACCGCGAACAGCGCCGCCGTGCCCACCAGCACGACCGCGACCAGCGCCGCGCCGGGGCTGCGCAGGACGCTCGTGAGCGAGCGCGTGACGGCCTTGCGCGGCGTGCCGCCGCCCGGCAGCACGAACAGGCCCGCCGCGAACGCGCCTGCCCCGAAGGAGGCGGCCTCGTTGACGTTCATCTGGCCGGCGAAGTGCAGCAGGCCCCAGACGCACACGCCGAACAGCAGCGCCAGCGGCACGTGCACCGCGGTCACGAGGGCGGACTTGACCAGCGCCCATGGGGTGCCGACGACGGCGAGCCACGGGTCGGCCGCGCTGTTGCCGCGCACCTGACGCCGTTTGACCAGGTCGTCGAACAGGTAGCCGCCGATGCGCAGCACCAGCGCGAACGCCACGGCCACCGCGCCTGCGATGACCGGCATCATCACCGTCAGCGCCACCAGCGTGACCAGCAGGAGCAGGCCGACGAACTGGCTGCCGAACAGATATTTCTTGCGCTCGCCCGGCGGGGTGTACTGGCGCGGCGCGGGCGGCGGAACGTACGGCCGGACCTGCGCCCCCTGCGCCGTCGGCGGAACGTACGGTCTGACCTGCGACTGCGCGGTGTGCGGCGGCTCGGGATAGCCCGCCACCCGCTGGTCGGCGCGCGGCATCGGCGCCCTGTCGTTGACCGGGGCGGGCACGTAGGGCGGCGGCCGTTCGTCGCGGCGTGGCCGCTCCTCCCGCCGCTGCGGCGGCGCGGGCTTGCCGTACTCGACCGGCGGCAGCAGGTCGGAGAAGTTGTCCATGGTCCGCGTACGGTTGCCCAGCCGCTTGGTGCCCGTGGGCCCCTCGAACGCCGTCTCGTTGAACGTCGTCACCGACGGGTCGAGCGCCCTGGCCATCCGCAGCAGCTCGTGGGCGCTGGGCCGGGTCGCGGGATCGACCTGGAGCGCCCGTGTGAGCCATCCGCGCAGCCACACGGGCGCCTTGTCGATCTGGGCGCGCCCCTCCATGATGTTGAAGCAGACCGCCTCGAACGTTCCCGTGCCGAACGGCGGCGCGCCGGTCGCGGCGAAGAACACCGTCGAGGCCAGCGCGTGCACGTCGGCCGCCTGGGTGATCTCCGAGTCACGGATGATCTCGGGCGCCAGATAGCCCGGCGTGCCGACGAACATGCCCGTCTGCGTCAGCCGGGTCGCGTTCACCAGGTGGGCGATGCCGAAGTCGATGACCAGCGGCTCGCCGTCGACCAGCATGACGTTGGACGGCTTGAAGTCGCGGTGGATCACGTCGGCCGTGTGGATGGCCACCAGGGCCTGGCAGAGCCCCTGGGTGAGCCTGATGATCTGGCGGGCTTCGAGCGCCCCCTCGCTCAGGACCGTGTCCTCCAGGGTCCTGCCGGGGGCGAAGCGGGTTACGACGTAGGGCTGGCCGCCGACGAGCTCGGCGTCGATGACCTCGGCCACGTGCGGGCTGCGTACCCGGCGCATGGTCTCGACCTCACGGGTCAGCCGGTCACGCGCCTTGAGGTCGGCGGCCACGTGCGGATGGAGCACCTTGATCGCGACCTTGCGGCCCTCGTCGTCGAGGCCCAGGTGGACGACCCCCATGCCACCTTCACCGATCTTCCTCACCAGCCGGTAAGGGCCGAGGCGCTCTGGTGCTTGTGTGCTCATCGCCACCTTCCCCGCGTCATCCCCCGGAATTCCCCCTCAATCCGTTGAGCTGTTTGACCACTGGATCGACGTTCAGCGGAGTCCATACGGCCCCCCTTGGCTCGGCCCCGAACGTGTTGTAGGCGAGGATCAGCGAGAGCGCGGCGCCAACCGCGAGGACTCCTGCCATCACCATCGCCGTTGTTCTCGAGGGTACGAGCGATGAGAGAGTTCTGCGCATCTGTTTGCCAGGGCCCTCCACACCGGGACCTGCGCAGACGGTCCACAGTGCGATGGCGGCACCCCAGGCCAGGGCGTTGGAGGAGTCCATTCTGGCCACCACCGTGAGCAACAGCGTCACCGGCAGGCCGAGGATGAGAGCGTAGAGGACGAGGGCGAGCGTGATGCCCGCCGACTTGGCCAGTGCCTTCGGGAAGGCGAACACCCTGACGACGTCGAGCGCCGCCGCGCCGGCCGGCCTGCGGGCCGTCAGCTCGGGCTGGGCCATGTCGGCCGCGCGCAGCAGCACCGCGAGCGGGACCGCCAGCACGGCCACGATCACGGGCATGACCACGGCCGCCACGACCAGGAGGATGAGCAGCATCGCGCTCGCCACGCCGTAGGCCCTGGAACGCTGCAGCATGTTGCCCGGCGGCACCGCCGGGATGTACGGCTCCCGCTTGGTCCGCAGCTCGGGGTGGTAGTGCGGCTGCGCCGGGATGTAGGGCGGCGGCGGGGACGGGCTCGGGCTGGGCCTGCCGTAGTCGGGCTGGTCGGGGCCCGTGCCGAGCCACCCGGCGTCGGGACCGGTGCCCTGCCTGCCGGAGTCGCGCCGCCCGGCGTCGGCTCCCGCGCCGTACCTGTTGGCGTCGGGTCCCGCGCCCTGCCGATTGGCGTCGGATCCTGCGCCCTGCCGATTGGCGTCGGATCCTGCGCCCTGCCGATTGGCGTCGGATCCTGCGCCCTGCCGATTGGCGTCGGGTCCAGCGCCGTACCGACCGGCCTCAGGACCCGCGCCGTACCGATTGGCGTCGGGAGCGTTCCGGCCCTGGTCGTGGCCGGAGCCGGGCTGTGGGCTGGGCCGTCCGTAGTCAGGGGATTCGGGGCGCACCCGCCGGGTGGGCACGTCGGCCTCGCCGGGCGGCGCCTGGAGCCCGTGGTTGTTGACCGGCTGCTGCCACGGCGGAGCCGCCGCCGCTGCCTCGCGCTGGATCTGCCGCAGCTCCTCAGGCGACACCCTGCGGGTCGGCCACGGGTCGGCCTGGTTGGGCAGCAGCGAGACGTAGGGCTGCTGGTCCTGCGGCGTCGCGGGCGGCTGGTCCTGCCCTTCGAGCAGCCGCTTCGGCGTCACCGGCGGCGTGGAGACGTCATAGGACGGCTTGTCCGCCACGACCGGTGGCGGCGGAGCCGAGAAGTCGGCCGGCTGATGCTGGTCGGGCCGCGGCACCGTCGAGATCTCGTCGGCCGAGCCGCTCTTCGACGGCTTGGGCAGCATCCTGGCGGTCTGCTCGGCCAGGTCCGCGGCCTTGGGCCGCTTGCTGGGATTGCGCTGGAACGCCGCCTTCAGCAGCGGCTGCAGCTCGGCGGGGACGGCGCTGATGTCGGCCTTGCCCGCGGTGATGTTGTAGAAGATCATCTCCAGCGTGCCCTTGCCGAAGGGCGGCAGGCCGGTGCCCGCGTAGAGCAGGGTGCCCGCCCACGCGTGGATGTCGACCTCGGGCCCGGCCTCCTGGCCTTCGATGATCTCGGGCGCGAGATAGCCCGGCGTGCCGATGAACATGCCGGTCTGCGTCAGCCTGGTCGCGTCCACCGCCTGCGCGATGCCGAAGTCGATCAGGACGGGCTCGCCGTCGAGGATGAGGACGTTGCCCGGCTTGAGGTCGCGATGGATCACGCCGACCGAGTGGACGACGGACAGCGCCGCCGCCACTCCGTGCGCGACCCTGACCAGCGCGGGCAGATCGAGTGGGCCGTCGTCCTTGACGATCTCGTCGAGCGGACGGCCTGGCACGTAACGAGTGACGATGTAGGGACGATGACCTGTCACATCGGCGTCGAGCACCTCGGCGATGAACTTGCTCCGCACCCGGCGCATCGTCTCGACTTCACGCGAAAGCCGTCGCCTGGCGACCTCGTCACCGGCGACTTCTCCGCGCAGGACCTTGACCGCCACCTGCCGCCCCTGGGGGTCGACAGCGAGGTGGACAACGCCCATCCCGCCCTCTCCGAGCCGCCTGAGCAGCCGGTAAGGGCCTAGTCGGTCATCGTTCATGGCATGAAGCACCATACCGGCTTAATCCCCGCCCACGAGATGAACCATGAGGCCACATTCCCACTCGTACAACGTCCAGAAAGGCCTCATCGGTTTCCCATCCAACGGTCTCGAATCGGCTTCAGTTTTGCTCAGCCTGCGAGGGAGAGCACCTCTGCCCTCTTCAGAGCGGCCAAGGCGGCTCCGGATACGGCGAGTTTCGATCTGCGTACGCCGCTTCCGATCACCACGCGCGCGTGCTCCGCGACATGCGTGTCCACCAGGATCGGCCAATCCCCCGGCAGGCCCAGCGGCGTGATGCCGCCGTATTCCATACCGCTCAGCTCGACGGCCTCGGCCATCGGCGCGAAACTCGCCTTACGGGCGTCGAGATGCTTGCGCACGACGCCGTTCACGTCCACTCGCATCGTCGCGAGCACCATGCAGGCGGCGTATCGGGTCTCGCCGCCCCTCTTGGCCGCCACGACCACGCAGTTGGCCGACTCGTCGAGCCGGACACCGTACCGCTCGCAGAACTCCGCCGTGTCGGCCAGATCGGGATCGATCTCGGCCACCTCGGCGCCCTCCACGTCGGGCACGGCCAGCGCCACCGGATCAGCCAGCAGGTCGATCCGCTCGGTCGCGGGCATCCAGTGCAACGTCATCCCATCTCCTCGATCGCTCTCCCAGGAGCCTATGCCGGTCCAGGAAGTAGCGGGGCGACGTCACGGGGACTGCAGCACTCGCTGATGCAGCAGGGTGACGGCACCGCGGGCCGACTCCATCGCCCCCGCCTGCCAGGCGATCAGGTGGGTGAGCCAGTCGCCCGCGAAGTAGACCCTTCCTGCCGGGCGTTGCAGAAAAGTGAAGGACGAATCAAAGGAGGGCCAGCGCACCCAGCCGCCCTGGATGTGCTCCTGGCGGTCCCAGGCGACGGAGACGCTGGAGAGGAGGTTCTGGCGGTATTTGTCGCCGTGGATCTTCTTGCCCTGGGTGAGCGCGCGCCGCCTTCTGTCCTCCGGGGTGAGGGCCCCGTAGAGCTCGGCGTTCCGCTCGGTGTTGTAGTAGCCGACCAGGACGCCGCGCTCGGCGTGGTAGCCGTGCGAGGGGTACCAGATGTGGGTGATGTCGAGGTCGGTCTCCGTCACCCCGCCGTAGATGCGGTCTTCCAGCTCCCACCAGCGCCTGCCGTACTCCAGGCCGATCTTGCCCGCGGCGACGGGGACGGGGGTCTTCAGTACGGTCGTGACCTGGGCGCCCAGGTTGTGCGGGATCTTGGCCAGCAGGTGGGGCGGGAGGGTGGCGACGCAGTAGTCGGCCTTGATGCTGCCGCCGTCCCAGACGACCTCCACGCCGTCGGCGAGGTTGGTGATCTTGGTGACCTTGGCGCCCGTCTTGATGCGGTCCTGGCCCACCGCCTCCGTGAGCTTGGCGACGATCGCGTCCATGCCGCCGACGGGCTGGAACATGGGGGTGGCCTGCTCGTAGCCGAAGTCGTTGGTGATGGCGCGGCCGGTGCCGGCGGCGAGGATGCGGTGGAGGGTGCCGGGGTCGTCGATGGGGGTGCCGGTGTCGAGCGCCGGAAATTTCGTGAAACCGCGGCGTTCGGAGCCTTCGTACTCCAGCTTGGGGCCGAGGTCGCCGAACCTTCTGAGGAAGTCGAGCAGCCGTTCCTGATCGTCCTTGGTGATGGTCCGGTCCAGGGCGCCGGCGTGGGTGGCCTTGGCGAGCAGCTCTGCGACATAGCCGTACATGTCGGCGCGGGCGGTCCTGGCCCTGGTCGTCTGGCCGTTGGTGTGGACGTAGGCGGCGGCGTTGTTGTTCACGAACGTCTCGATGGGGACGCCCAGCTCACGGCAGTAGTCGAGGGTGACCATCCAGGGGGCGATGCGGCCGGGGCCCGCGTTGAAGTAGACGCCCGCGCCGAACGTCACCTCCTGCGACGGGCCGTTCAGCTCGGCCAACCGGTCGCCGCCGCGCAGCGTCAGGCTCCGGCCGCCGGTCTTCTGCCGGGCTTCGAGCAGCGTGCAGTCGTATCCGGCCTTGCCCAGCTCGTACGCGGCCGTCAGCCCGGCGACCCCCGCGCCCAGGATCACGACCTTGGCCGCGCCCTTGCCGCGCAGGGAGAAGTCGCCCGCCCTGGGAGCGGTGAACTCCTTGTCCTGCTCCGAGGGGGCCAGGCCGAGGGCGCCCATGGCGGCGTACATGGCGCCCGCGCCGCCCGCCGCCCCGATCCCGACGAGTAACCCCCGCCGGGTCAGCGCCGCCCTCTCCACCTCAGCCTCTCCTCATGTCCGTACGAGCAGCTCAGCCGTACGGCCCGCTGCCACAGGCGATCTGACCGCCGATCGAGGCGAAGATCCCGAACAGCGCCATGATCTGCGTGAAGTCGTCGGTGGTGAACTCGGTGTGCCGCGACCCCACGGACTTCACCCCGGGCACCAGCGACACGGCCGCGGCGATGGCCGTCGAGTTCCACTCCACCCCCAGCGTGTACGGCGCCGCCACCTGATAAGGCGTGAAGTCGCTCAACCGGCGAAGCCCCCGGACCGTCGCCTCACGGATCCGCGCCTGGGCCACGCTGGGCGGCAGCAGCTCGGCCGAGAACTTGTCGATCCCCTTCTTCACCGCGACCGTCTCGACGTCGCCGAGCAGCTCGCGCGCCTCCTCGCCGACGGCCTCGTCCCCGGTCACCAGCACGACCGGCACCCCGTGAAACCCGGCGCACGCGGCGACCAGCCGGGTCTCGCCGCACAGGTCGCCGTTCAGATAGACGTTCTGGATCTCCTTGCCCATCCAGGTGTGGTTCAGCACGCCGTGCTGGACACCGGCGCGGGCGTGGTAGCCGACGAAGCACGCGGCCTGGAACGAGCCGTCCAGCCCCTGCGCCATCCGCTGCGCCTTGCCCGGCCCTCTGATCAGGGTCGCCCGGGGATCGAGGAGATCGATCCGGAGGTTCTTGGTGGACCCGTGGGCGTCGTTGACCAGCACGCTCGCCGCCCCGCCGTCGAACGCCCCCTCGACGGCGGCGTTGGCGTCGGCGGTCATCAGCTCGCAGCCGCGCTCGTAACCACGCTTGCCGGCGTGCATCTCCTCGGGGTCGGTCAGCCCCGTCACGCCCTCCATGTCCACCGACAGATAAACCTTCACGCGCCTGCTCCTCGCCTAAACCGGGCCGGGGTCAGGAACCCCATGTCTCGACCCGCCGTACCTCGTCCTCGGTCATCATCCCGGCCTGCGCCGACATGAACGCGGCCGCCTGGTCGCGCCACTGCGCGGGGATCTCGCCGATCGCCCTCGGGTAGCAGTGGTCGAGCCAGCTCGTGGACTCCTCGGTGGCCTCGAAGTAGTCGAGTGCGTCGGCGAACAGCGTGTTCTCGATGCCGGGGACGCGCGCCAGGCCGTACTCGATCATCTCCTGGCCGCCGTAGGGCGGCTTCCGCAGGTACTTGCGGGCGATCGGCCGGTCGGCGGTGACGGGGGTGTCGAGCGGCCGGCGCTCGACGGCGGCCTGGATGAGCTCCTTGTACAGGCACTTCCCGCAATTGCGGCACGGCCCGTCGGTGCCCCGCAGGCACCAGCGCACCTGGTCCTTGAGGTCGGAGTTCAGGGCCAGGCGCATCGTGGTCGCCTCGCTCACGCCGCCCACGGGCAGCACGATGTGCACGCCCGCCGCGGCGAACAACCGCCCCCACACGCCGTGCGGCGACCACATCGGGTTGTCGGGCGTGTAGCGCCACAAGTAGCGCCCCCCGCCCAGCCACCGTGAACCGATTTCATAGCCGAATCCGAGGCCGCCGAGGTTCAGCCGGTCGGCGAGGAGCAACGCCCCCGCCGCCACCGCGTGGTGCTCCGGGTAGCCGGGCCGCGGCTCCGCCAGCGTGAACTCCAGGTCGGACGTGACGGTGGACAGCTCGCGCCCGGTTTCCGCGGCCAGCTTGGCCAGCACGTCGGAGCGGTAGTGCGGCCAGCGGTTGGGCACGCGCGTGTGCGGCACCCGCCGGAAGTGCACGAACGGCGCCTCCGGATAGACCGTCGCCGCCGCCACCGAGTCCGCGCCGCCGCTGTAGGAGATGGCGAGCGTCTTCCCGGCCTGACGGGCCTGCGCCCCGATCGGTCCCGCCTCGATCCCCCACCCGCTGTGCAGGGCCTCGGCGACCTCGGGCGAGATCGCGCGGTCGAAGGTGACGCGTTTCCTGGTCCACGGCGCGACGACCGTCCAGGCCGCCACGGCGAAGAGGTCGGGGTGGGCGTCGCCGGGGACGCCGCCGATGGAGCAGGAGTTGATGGCCAGCTTGACGGGGTGCTCGTCGGTGGCCTTCCCGGTGATCTCGTCCTCGGGGTCCAGCCGGAACGTCAGGCCGGCGCCGGTCGCCTGGGCCGCCCACGTCACGCGCACGGCTGCTGCTCCCCTGCGGGCCCGGGGCCGTGCTCCTGCTTCCGTACGTCCGCGCGCAGGTCGTCGATGGCCTGCCAGACGAGGACCTCGTTCTGCAGCACGCCGTCCAGCGCCTTCGCCGTCTCCTGGGCCAGCCTGTGGGTGTCGTCGAGCCTGGCCTTTTCCGCCGCCCTGTCAGCAGGCTTGTCAGGGGCGGCCGGGCGGCCCTTTCTGAGCCGTTCCACCTCGCCCTGCAGCGTCGCCATCTCGCGGCGCAGAGTCTGGACTTCCCAGAGCGCGTCCCTGATGTCCTGGCGATGATCGGCGATCGAGATGTAGCGGGAATCGAACCACGTACGCACGGTCTTCCGGAGCCGGGCGGGGACGGGGACGCGCATCATGGAACGCCACCATACTGGCAAACCCATATCTCTATGGACGTGCTTCCCGAATGGGTCTCCTTTGCCCGCCGCCCCGGTGGATCAGCGGCCGGTGAACTTGGCTTTGGCCTTCTCCGTGAACGCCCGCATGCCGATCTTCGCGTCGTCCGTGGCGAAGAGAGCGGAGAACTGCAGCCGCTCGATCTCCAGGCCCGTGTCGAGGTCGGCCTCCAGGCCCCGGTCCACGGCCTGCTTGGCGGCGCGCAACGCGACGGAGGGACCGCCGACGAAGGTGGCGGCCCATTCGAGGGCGGCGGTGTAAACCTGTTCGTCAGGGACCACCCGGTCCACCAGGCCGATCGAGAGGGCCTCGGCGGCGCCGACGTGGCGGCCGGTGAAGATCAGGTCTTTCGCCCTGGCCGGGCCGATCAGGCGGGGCAGGCGCTGGGTGCCGCCCGCGCCCGGGATGATGCCGAGCAGGATCTCCGGCTGGCCCAGTTTGGCCGACTCCCCCGCGACCCGGAAGTCGGCGCAGAGCGCCAGCTCGCAGCCGCCGCCGAGGGCGTAGCCGGTGACGGCGGCGATGACCGGCTTCCCGATCTGGGCGACCGCGGTGAAGCAGGCCTGGAGCGTACGGGAGTGGGTGGACATGTCGGCATAGGACATGTCGGCGAGCTCTTTGATGTCGACGCCGGCGGCGAAGACCCGCTCGCCGCCGTAGACGATCACGGCCTGAACCTGCGGGTCGGCGTCCACCTCGCGGGTCGCCTCGGCGAGCTCCCGCTGGACCTGCCCGTTGAGGGCGTTCATCTTCGGACGGTCAAGACGGATCGTGGCGATCTGGTCGGCCACCTCGACGCTTACGAACTCACCCATGGCTCGAACCTAACAGAGCGATCTCGTCCCGCTCCGGGGGCTCAGCCGGCGGCGGCCTTGATCCCGCTCAGCCGGTGGCGGCGGCCTTGATCTCCTTCGCCGTCTTCTCGCTGCGCGACACCCGTACGAGTGCCGCGGACAGGCGGGCCAGCTCGTCGTCCGAGTGCGCCAGCCGGGCCAGCGAGCGTTCCTGGCGCGGCAGCCCGAGCTTGGCCGCGCCCGCCAGCACCCGCTCGTCCAGGTGCGGCGCGACCTGGGACCACACGCCCTGGACCTCGCGCAGGAAGATGTCCGCGCCCGTCGGCCCGATGCCGGGGAACTCCGTCAGCAGGTCGTGGATCCGGCCCGCGTCGCCGTCCGCCTCGTCGCGAAGACGGCGCAGATCGCCCTTCCACCGATCGATCAGCAGGTCTGCGCCGTCGCCGAGCATCGTGGCCGTGCGCTCGTCGTAGCGGCGGTAGTGGCCGCGGCCCAGGGCGTCCACGCGGTCCTGCCAGCTCGCCTCCCGCATGCCCTTGGGCGTGGCGTACCCCGCGGCGAACAACTCTTTGGCCGCCGCGACGGCGACCTCCGCCGAGATGCGCGCGCTGAGCAGGGTGGCCAGGACCAGGAGCTGGTACAGCGGTTTCGGCTGGTCGGAAAGCTTGATTCCGGCCTCGTCCGCGAACGTGCGGCCGTAACGGTCGAGCAGCGCGTCCAGGACGGCTTTGTCGCTCTTTCCCATGGGGCTCCGCTACCCGGGGCGGGCGCCCGCATTCCGGGCGTCCGCGTTTGGGGCGGGGGTGGGTGGTTAGGCGGAGGGTTGTTCTCGATGACGAAGGAGCAAGCTGTGCTGACACTGACTGACAACGCCGTGGTGGCGATCCGCGACCTCATGGTGGACGAGGAGATTCCCACCCAGGCGGGCCTGCGGATCGCCCCGAAGGCCGATGAGGCAGGAACGCTCGAGCTCTCCCTGGCCAGCACGCCCGAAGCGGGCGACCAGGTCGTACAGAAGGAGGATGTGCGGGTCTTCGTCGCCGAGGAGGCCGTGCCGATCCTCGACGACAAGTCCCTGGACGCGCAGCCGGGCAACCCTGGGCAGCCCTCGTTCCGCCTGGACCGGCGGCCCAGCAGCAACGGCGCCGTCAGCTGACCCGCCTGCTGACCCTGGTCCCCCGCAGGAGCCGGCTCGGGCTCCGGCTTCTGCGGGGCGGGTCAGCCTTGATCGGACCCCGGCTTCGAGCGGGCCGGTCAGCCCTGGTCGGGCTCCGGCTTCTGCCGGGCGGGTCAGCCCTGGTCGGACTCCGATTCGGGCGGGCGTACGTCGCCCAGCCCGAAGAGCCCCACCAGCGTGCCGTCCGCCCTGGTGACGACGACGTGGTCCACCTTGGCCCGGTCCATGCGCCGGACCAGCGGTTCGAGCTGCTCGCTCGGCCGTACGGTGGTCACGCCGACGCGCATGGCCCGCTCGGCCGGATCGTCCAGGTCGGCTCCCTTGAGCTCGGGTGAGCCGATCACGCCCTGGACCACGTCGTCCTCGTCCACCACCACAGCCAGGCCGGCGGGGTCGGCGATGATGCGCTCGGCGAGCTCGTTCAGCCGGTCGCCTGGCGCGGCGGTCACCGGGTCGTGGCGCACGGTGCGGGACACCAGCGTCGCCTCCCCCTCGTACGGCAGGCCGGCCGCGAGCCAGTCCGTCTTGCCCAGCGCGTAGTCGTAGACCTGGCCGAAGCCGAGGTGCGTGAGGCGGTGGGCGGCCCGCGGGCTCAGGTCACAGAGCCAGTCGTGGCAGTAGACGACGACGGGGCGGCCGCCGTCCAGCGCGCCGGCCGCCGCACGGTCGAGGGCGCCGAGTGGGAGGTTCACCGCCTGGGGCAGGTGCGCCCACGCGTACTCTTCCGCCGGCAGCACCTCGACCAGTTGTGCCCCGCCACCGGCGAGCAGGTCGCGGACGGCTTCGCGATCGATGATGTGCGTCATGGCAGTCACGTACCCCGAGAGAACGGACGTGACCGGCTCGCGAGCTCTTAGGTCAGGCTTGTGAGCACGCGCTCCAGGCCCCGGCGGAACTGGTCGGTCGAGATGTAGGCCGCGATGGCGTCGGCGGCGGCGTGCGTACGCGGGAACACCTGTTCGTCGACCGAGAACGCGGCCCGGCGCGCGGCGATCCGATCCGGCTCGGGAAGGGCCGTGGCTCACGCCGCTCGCCGTGCCCGGCGCGGACCAGGTCAACTTCGCGGGCTATGTGATGTGGAGCGCCTGGGCGCCGGCACTCGGCGTACTGCGTGATCATCTCCTGGTGCGGCCGGTCAGCGCTGTTTGACGGCCCGGACGCAGGGCGTCGCGGTCGCCACCGCTGGATCTCCTGACTGCGGGCCGCAGCGGTCACCGTGGCCTGGATTCGGGCCGTCACGGTCAGCGCTGTTTGATCTCCTGGATGTGGGCCGTCGCGGTCGCCACGGCCACGGGCTCGCCGTCGGGCCCGAGGAGCTCGCCCGACATGAAGCACACCTGTCTGCCGCGACGCACGACCTTGCCCCGGCCCACGAGCCTGCCGGGGCGGGCCGGGCGCAGGAACTGCACGTGCAGGTCGAGCGTCGGCGCGAACTGGCCGTCGGGCAGGGTCGCGACGAGCGCCGGGCCCAGGGTGTCGTCGAGCATCGCGGCCAGGAACCCGCCCTGGATCGCGCCCACGGGGTTGACGAAGCGGTCACTCGCCAGGAAGGCCACCTCGATGGTCCCCTGCTCGGGATCGACGCTCAGCAACTCCCAGCCCAGCGTCTCCGCAGCGGGCGGCGGGGGCACCCGGCCCGCGCACACGTCCCAGAACGGTCCTTGCCGTGCCTGCATGTCCATGGCCCCGATTGAACGCGACGCCACCGACAATCCACGGCCCGACGATCTGCGTAAACGGAGAAATTCCCTCCGATTACGGACGTTATTCTTCGTTAGGAACTGAAGTCGAATGATCTCGAAGCACACGAGAGGCGGCAGAACCGATGCGCACCACGGGTCCCCTCAGGGCGGACGCCAGACGCAACCGGGAGCAGATCATCGAGACGGCGAGGGCGGTGTTCGCCGAGCAGGGCCCAGGGGCGACGATGGACGAGGTCGCCCGGCAGGCCCAGGTGGGAGCGGGCACGTTGTACCGGCATTTCCCCGACCGTGACGCCCTCACCCATGCCGTGCTGGCCGACGGGCTCGATCGCATGGTCGCCCTGGCCGAGGCCGCGCGGTCGGAGGAGACGTGGGCGTGGGACGCGCTGAGCGGCTTCGTGCACGGCTGCGCCGGGCTCCGGCTGGACCCGCTCGCCGCGGTCGCCGGCGCTCAGCCGCACCACGTGGCCGCCGCACCGGAGATCGGCGAGATGCGGGCACGCCTGCTGGACGTACTCGATCGGATCGTGGCCGCGGCACACGACGAGGGGGCGCTGCGTCCCGACGTCGGGGCCGGCGACGTGATGGGCGTGGCCGGCCTGGTCATCCGGGGGCTGCCGACGCTGCCCGCCGGCCTGGAGGAAGAGCTGCGGGAACGTACGGTCCGGCTCGTGCTCGCGGGCATGCGCACCCACCCGGCGCCAGCCCCGCCCGGCACGGCGATGACCGCCGAGGAGCTGATCAGGCGCTTCTCCGAGGAGGGGACGACCGAAGCTGAGCGTGACGCGAGCGGCCCCCGCGACGACGGGAGCTGAGCGCCACACGAGTGACCCCGCCGACGACCGGAGCTGAGCGCCACGAGAGCGGCCCCGGCGACGACCGGGTCGCCGGGGCCGCGTCGGGTCAACCGGCAGGCTGGAAGCCCGCCAGGCCGTCCGGCATCCCGCGCCGTACGGCTTGAAGGATCTCCTGGTGGAGCTGCGGTACGGGAGCGCCTGAGGTCTCCAGCGGGCTGCCCTCGACCTCGTACCACTCGTCCGCGCCCACGTACTGGATGCGTACGCTGACCCGCCCCGCGCCGGTCTCCGTCCGTACGGTCAGCTCACCGGTGATGACGCCGGCCTCGCCCGTCATCACGCCGCCAGGCCCGGCGACGACGCTGCTTTCGAAGTGTCCGGCGCCCACTCACTCACCGTCGGTCAGGTTGCAGGTCCCCACCATCTCGGTGAGCGCGGCCAGCTCGGGCTCGGTGACGGTGAGCTCGTAGCGGGACTTGATGTCGATCCACGCCCGGCTGTACGTGCACCAGTACCTGCGCAGTGGCGGCCGCCACTGGTCGGGGGACTGGTCGCCCTTGGACCGGTTCGAGGCGGCAGAGACTGCGATGAGCTGCGGGCCGTCCAGGTCGTTGGCGAACTGCCTGCGCCTGGCGTCGGTCCACGTGTCGGCTCCCGAGCGCCACGCCTGGGCCAGCGGCACCATGTGGTCGATGTCGAGCTGGGAGGCGCTGGTGAAGTCCTTGCCGTCGTACTCGCTGTGCCAGATCCCCAGCACGGCCCGGCACTGCCCGTCCTGCTCGACGTCCGCGCCGTCGCGGGCGAGCACGGTCTCGCGGGTGTCGCAGGCGTGGCCCTGCTGCGCCCAGTGCGGGAAGCGGCTGCGGCTGTAGCCCGCCATCGGGCGCGGCTCCGCGACGGTGAGGCCGGCCAGCTGCTCGTACGCGGCCGTGGCCGACAGCGCGGGCGGCAGCTCGGCGGGTGCGGCGACGGCCGTGGCGGGAGCCAGGACCAGGAGGGAGACGGTGGCGGCGGCGGTCGCCGCATGGGGATGCCATGATCGCGATGAGAACATGGGCAACGACTAACAGCGACGATTACACTGAGTAGCCGCTCGGAGAGGCGTCTGTCACATGGAGTGACAACGCTGGAACTGGCTTTACGAGGCTCCGGAGAGGCGTTCGACGCCCTTCAGGAGCGCCGAGTGGTCGAGCGCGCCGTCACCGCACGCGTTCGCCGACGCCACGAGCTGGGCGACCAGGGCGCCCAGCGGCAGCACGACCCCGGCCTCCCGCGCGGCCGACGTGACGATGCCCATGTCCTTGTGATGCAGCTCGATCCGGAAACCCGGCTCGAAGGTGTCATTGAGCATGTTGGCGCGCTTCTGCGCCAGCACCGCCGACCCGGCCAGGCCGCCGCCGAGCACGTCGAGCGCCGCCTCCAGGTCCACCCCGTGCGCGCGCAGGAACACCACGGCCTCGGCCAGCGCCTCGATGTTCGCGGCGACGACGAGCTGGTTGGCCGCCTTGACCGTCTGACCGGCGCCGCTCGGGCCCACGTAGACGACCGTCTTACCGACGGCCTCGAAGATCGGCCTGGCCGCCTCGAACGCCTCGTCCTCGCCGCCCACCATGATCGACAGAGCCGCGTTCCGCGCGCCCGCCTCGCCGCCCGAGACCGGGGCGTCGAGGTAACGCAGGCCGCGGCGGCCCGCCTCGTCCGCCAGCTCACGCGTGACGTCGGGGCGGATCGAGGAGAAGTCGATGACCAGCGTGCCGGGCGCGGCGTGCGCGAACACGCCGTCGTCGCCGGTCAGCACGTCGCGTACGTCGGGAGAGTCCGGCACCATGAGCGCGACGACCTCCGCGCCCGTCACGGCCTCGGCGATCGATCCGGCTTCCCGGCCGCCCGCCTCCGTCAGGGGTCCGGCCTTGCCCGGCGACCGGTTGAAGCCGGTCACGGCGTGCCCAGCGGCGGCCAGGTGCACGGCCATCGGGCTGCCCATGATGCCGAGGCCGATGAAGGCGATGGTGGTCACGATGTTCCTCCCGAGGTTCCAAGCGAGGGTCCGGCCGAGGGCCCAGCCGAAGGTCCAGCTGAGGGATCGGCCGAGGGACCGGCCGAAGGTCCGTCCGTAGGTCCGTCCGAGGGGCCGTCCGTAGGTCCGTCCGAGGGGCCGTCCGAAGGTCCGTCCGAGGGGCCGTCCGAAGGTCCGTCCGAAGGTCCGTCCGAAGGTCCGTCCGAAGGTCCGTCCGAAGGTCCGTCCGAAGGTCCGTCCGAAGGTCCGTCCGAGGGGCCGTCCGAAGGTCCGTCCGAAGGTCCGTCCGAGGGGCCGTCCGAAGGTCCGTCCGAGGGGCCGTCCGAAGGTCCGTCCGAAGGTCCGTCCGAAGGTCCGTCCGAGGGGCCGTCCGAAGGTCCGTCCGAGCGTTGCTCGCGTGGCAGCCAGCCAAAAGCGTCCTCGCCGTCCGAGCGGTATTCGAGCCCGACATATCCGTCGTACCCGGCGGCGTGGACCTGGGAGATCCACTGGCGGATCGGCAGCGCGCCCTCGCCGGGCGCGCCTCTGCCGGGCGCGTCGGCGATCTGCACGTGCGCGATGCGCGGGCCGTACCGCTCGATGACGGCCGGTACGTCGTCACCGTTGACCGCCAGGTGGTAGAAGTCGGCGAGCAGCCCCAGACCCGGCACGCCGCCCAGCCGGTCGAGCACGGCCACGGCGTCCGCGGCCATGCGCAGCGGATAGCGCGGGGCCCCGCTGACCGGCTCCAGCAGCACGGTGCCCGCCACGCCGCCCGCGCAGGCCGCGAGCGTCTCCACCGCCAGCTCGTCCTGCTCCTCGGGGGCGGCGCCTTCGACGCGGTTGCCGTACAAGGCGTTGAACGCCCGGCAGCCGAGCCGTTCGCCGATGGCCGCGACCACCGGGATGTTGTCCAGCAGCTCCCGCGCCCGCGCCGGCCACGAGACCAGGCCGCGGTCCCCGCCCGGCATGTCGCCGGCGAAGAAGTTGAGCCCGGTCAGCCGCACCCCCGCGTCCTCGACCGCGCGGACGAACGCGTCCACCTCACGATCGCCGGGGACCGCCACGGGCCACGGCCACCAGAACTCGACCGCCCCGAACCCGTCGGCCGCCGCCGCGGCGGGACGATCCAGGAGCGGCAGGCCGGTGTAGAGAATCGAGCAGTTGACGGTCCATCTGGTCACGCGTAAGCCCTCTGAACGCCGGAAAACTCATGGTCGGGGCACATTGTCCTACACGTACGCGGGTACGTCCCGACCTCCGCGCGGCGGAGCGGCTTCGTGAAGCGGTGGCGGGTCTATGATGTTGGAAACTGAAGCGATCGGAGGTCGCGCATGCTGGTGTCGCAGTGGGCTCACGACACGTTCGGGCAGCGCGTCCCCCTGATCAGACAGGGCGTCGCCGAGGCGCTGTCCGTCGCGCTGGAAAACGCTCGCGACGCGCAGAAGGTGGCGCAGACCGATCATCTGCATCCTTTCGGGTTCACGCTCATGTCGCGCAAGTTCGAGGCGCTGGCCGAGGCGTTCGAGGACATGGGCGACGTGCGGATCGTCAAGCCCGCCGGCTCGCCCCACGAGCTGGTGCTGGTGGACGGCAAGCTGCTGTTCCCGTTCCGCTACGCCAAGGACCGCTCGATCAGCGTGATGAGCGCCCGCATCGGCGACGGGCGGCCGTCCGCGCTGATGCAGGCGCTGTTCCAGCGGTTCGGGCCGGAGCCGCAGATGCGGCAGCTCGCGCTGCACGACGTCGCGCCGCAGGCGGCGCCGATGGCCGAGGCGCTGGCCGGGCTGCCCGACGGCACCGGCCTGGTGCTGATCGCCTACGCCTGCAACGCCCACGCCGGGCTGCTCGACGCCTGGTGGGGCGAGGCCGAGCTGCTGGATCGCACCGGCAGCCTGCGCTGGCACCACTGCGAGGAGATCCCGCTGGTCCGCGAGCAGGCCGCGCCCGCCGCGGAGCAGGCGCCCGCGGCCGCGTTCGACCAGGGCGCCATGCCGACGCCGGCGCTCAACCCGCGGACCAGGGCCGCGCGGCTCGCCGCGCCGATCAGCGAGGCCGTCCCGATCAGGCCCGATCAGGCCAGAAGCCGCGAGCGGTGAAGAGGTTCACCACGGGCGCCCTGACCCCGCAGGCCGTCGCCGACGCCTTCGACGCCACCCGCCTCACCCAGGCCCGTCACCTGGCCGCGCTCACCAAGAAGGAGGTCGCCGAGCACCTGGGCGTCTCCCCCGCCGCGGTCGGGCAATACGAGTCGGGCGTCACCCGCCCGCGCCCCGACCTGATCTCGCCGCTGGCCGAGGTGCTGGCCGTGCCGATGGCGTTCTTCCTGCCCGGCCGTCCGCACGGCAAGCTCGACGGCTCCATGGCCCACTTCCGCAGCCTGCGCTCCACCCGCGCCTACCAGCGGGCCAAGGCGGTGGCGTTCGTGGAGCAGGTGTGGGAGCTGACCTACGCGCTGGAGAAGCGGGTCCAGCTCCCGGTGGTGGACCTGCCCGGGTTCGCGGGCGGCGAGATGCACTCGGACCTGCCGCGCGACCCGGCCGGCGCGGCCCGCGCGCTGCGCGCCCACTGGGGGCTCGGCACCGGCCCGATCAGCCACCTCGTACGCCACATGGAGGCCCACGGCATCGTCGTCGCCCTGCCGCGCCACGACCCCGACGCAGTCACCGTCGACGCCTTCTCCACCTCCAGCCTGCCGCGGCCGATCGTGGTGCTGACCCCCAACAGGTTCGACGACATCTACCGCCACCGCTTCACCGCCGCCCACGAGCTGGGCCACCTGGTCCTCCACGGCGACACCGCGGCGGGAGACACCCATCAGGAGCGCGAGGCCGACGCCTTCGCCGCGGAGTTCCTCACGCCGCGCGACAGCATCCTGCCCCAGCTCCCGCTCCGCGCCGACCTGCGCAGGCTCGCCGAGCTGCGGCAGAGCTGGGGCGTGTCGGTCGATTCGCTGCTCTACCGGTGCAGGGAGACGGGCCTGCTGTCCGACTCCGCCGCCGGTCGCGCCTACCAGCGGCTGGCCGCGCTGCGCGACCAGCCGGGCTTCACCAACGAGCCCGTCTCCGGCTATCCCGGCGAGCAGCCCGTGCTGCTCGCCCACGCCTTCGACCTGGCCATCCGCGAGAGCGGGCTGAGCGCCGCCACCCTCGCCAGGGAGCTGGCCTGGCCGATCACCCGCGTGCGCGAGCTGATCGGCCTGCCCGACCAGCGCCCGGCCCTGAAACTCGTCCTCTAGCGGGATCCTAGGAGCAGAGCTCCGCTTCGAGCAGCTCGGTGAACATGGCGATGGGGTTGCCCCAGTCGCCGTTGACGTTGCTCACGACGAAGTGCTCGCCGTCGCGGCTGCCCATCGCGTACGTCCACGAGCCGTGGATCGCGCCGCCCCCGCCCCAGGCCGTCACGCCGCTGGGCAGACGCTGCCAGAAAACGCCCAGCCCGTACGTCGTGTCCGGGATCCACGGCGAGCCCTCGGTCGAGACCCCGGTGAACATCTCCTCCTGCTGCGCGGGCGGCAGCAGCCGGCCGCCGAGGAGCGCCCGGTAGAACGTGTGCAGGTCCCCGGCCGTCGAGACCATGCCGCCCGCCGCCCAGCCGATGGAGGCGTTCAGCTCGGTGACGTCGTGGACGGGGGCGTCGGGCTCGGGCAGCATCAGCTTCGAGTAGTGCCGGGCGTGCGGTCCGCGCAGCTTCGTGTCGTCGCCCGGCACGTACGTCTCGGTCAGGCCGAGCGGGCGGGCGATCCGATGGTCGACCTCCTCGGCGTACGACCGGCCCGTGGCACGCTCGATGATCATCCCGGCGAGCACGAAGTTGGTGTTGGAGTAGCCCCAGCCGGCGCCGGGGGCGAAGTCGGGCGGGCTGGCCAGGGCCTCACGGACGAGCCCTTCCGGGGAGTGATCGTCGAAGCGGTGCTCCAGGAAGGCGGGGCCGACGTACTGGGGCATGAGCCGCTCGCTCAAGGAGTAGTTGAAGAGGCCGCTGGTCTGGTTGAGCAGCTGCCTGACGGTGATCTTGGCGCCGTCGTTGCCGTTGCCCCGCACCAGGCCGGGCAGCCACTTGTCCACCGTGTCGTCGAGGCTCAGCCGGCCCTCGGCGGCCAGCTTCAGCACCACGGTCGAGGTGAACGCCTTGGTGATGCTCCCGATGCGGAAGCGGTCGTCCTGGTGGCGCTCGCCCCCGGTCGCGGTGTCGGCCACGCCCGCCGTGCCGAACCACGCCCCCTGGGCGTCTCGGATGTCGGCGATGACGCCGGGCACACCGCCGTCGCTCACTGCCTGGTCGAGCACGCGCCGCACTTCGGTTCTGGTCATCTCTGTCCCCCTGGATTCGCGATAGTACGCGTTCGGTTCGCATCGAAAGCTACGTTGCGTTCATCATTTCTGTCAATCCGCCTTTCGCCGATATTTCGGCATACAAGCAGGTCAATGCAGGAAGAAAATTGCAATGAGTTAACGACTTAACGCAACTCTCGGATGACCCGCTATTGCAATGGGATGCCGTCGAACGCAATACTGGCCCGAAGCGACAAGGAAGCGGGTGCACATGCCGGGAGGCAGGCTGACGCAGCAGGACCGCAGGCTCATCGCCACGGGACTGTCAGAAGGGCTCGGGTACGCCGAGATCGCCCGGCGCCTGGACCGGCCGACCTCCACCGTCAGCAGGGAGGTCATCCGCAACGGCGGCACGACCGGCTACCGGGCCGACCGGGCCCATCAGGCGACCGAACGACGCGCCCGCCGCCGCACGCGGACGCCTCCCGCGACGCCGCAGCCCGTCCCGGCGGCGCACGGGCGCGACCCGGAGGCGGTGCGCGCGTTCGACGAGCGCCTGACAGAGCTGCTGATCCACACGGGCCTGCCCCGGATGATGGCCAGGATCCTGACCTGCCTCTACGGCACGGACTCCGGCTCGATCACCGCCAAGGAGCTGGTCCAGCGCCTGCGGGTCAGCCCGGCCTCGGTCTCGACCGCCGTCGCGTACCTGGAGGATCAGGAGCTGATCCAGCGCGAACGCGACCCCAGGACGCGCCGCGAGCGCTACGTCATCGACGACGACGTCTGGTATCGGGCCTTCCTGGCCAGCGTCGAGCGCAACGCCATGCTGGCCGAGGCCATGCGGCAGGGGATCGAGGTCTTCGGCGCGGACACCCCGGCGGGCGCCCGGCTGGACCTCGTCACCCGCTTCCTCCACCACACCAGCCAGGACATGATCCAGGC
Organism: Nonomuraea rosea; assembly: GCF_039539705.1. Lineage (NCBI taxonomy): Bacteria > Bacillati > Actinomycetota > Actinomycetes > Streptosporangiales > Streptosporangiaceae > Nonomuraea > Nonomuraea rosea. Next base: position 177,317 of record NZ_BAABDQ010000011.1, read on the forward strand.
GGCCGAGCACTGGCGGCAGATCCTCGTCAGGAGGCCGGGCTCCGAGCCGTGACGGCGTAGCGGCCCCGGTCGGGGTGGTAGCTGGAGCCGGTGACCGCGAACCCGGCCTCGGCGAGGCCGGCGTCGAGCTCGGCGGGCGTGAACGGCTGGAAGTCGATCGGATAGCACCGATGGGTGAGCGCGCCGCCGGGGCTCTCCAGCAGGAGCACGATCTCGGCCAGGCACGGTTCGTCCAGGCTGTCGGGGATGTTCCAGACGTACACGCACGTGGACCGTACGCCGTCCCGCTCCCTGACCCGGTCGGCGGCCACGATGCGGGGCCGCTGACGGTAGAGCAGCTCCCAGTTGCGGGAGTCGACGATCAGCGTGCCGCCGGGCGCGAGCACCCGCCGCATCCCCGAGAGCGCGGCCACTCTGGCCTGGTGCGAGCCGGCGTGCACCAGCGAGTTGCCCAGGCACAGCACCAGGTCGAAGCCTCCGGGCAGGACGGCGGGCAGCTCCTCCCACAGGCAGGCGAGCAGCTGCACGCCGCCGGGCAGGCGCCGGCGCGCCTCCGCCACCATGAGCGGGCTGCCGTCCGTCGCGGTCACCCGGAACCCGGCGTGCGCGAGCGCCATGGCGTCCGTGCCGATGCCGCACGCGCAGTCCAGCACGGCGGCGCCGGGCGGCAGGGCGCCGACCGCCGCCTCGATGAACTCCCTGCTCTCGATCGAGGTCCCGCCGATCACCCCGGGGGAGGTCACGACCTCGTCGGGAAAGATCCAGTGGTAGTCGGTGGCCAGGTCGCGGTAGTAGTCCGGCACCGCCCGAGCGTCGCACGATCACCGCCTCGGGTCCATCCCCCGCGCAGGAACGCCGTGCCCGCACGGGCTTCGGAGCGGGCTGGGTTTGGGGGGACGTTCGAGGGTAGCGGCATGACAACGTTGCGTGATCGAAAGGGGGGCCCGGCGATGCGCCTCATCACCTCTGCCCTGGTCGTAGTGGTCATGGCGGTCGCCGCCGGGTGTGCTCGGCCGGACGTCAATCCCACCGCCACGCGGCCGCAGAACGACGGGGCGAACGCCGACGTGCAGAAGGTGCTGCACCTGCGCAACGTCTTCCTGCTCAGCGGCGCCGACCCGGCCTCCCCCGCGCCCGAGCAGGCGCTCTACGCGGTCCTGATCAACCAGGGCGGCAAACCGGCCAGGCTCGACCGCGTCACGGTGGACGGGGGCGGCGCCGTACAGCTCGCGGGCCCCATCGAGCTGCCGCCCGGCCATCCCGTCGGCACCGGCGAGAAGCCCATCGGCACGGTCACCGGCGTACGGCGGGACACGGTCCCGATGACCTTCACCTTCAGCGGCCTGGCCCCGGTGCGCCTGAACGTCCCGGTCAAGTCCAGGATGGGCCCCTACGCCGGCCTGACCCCCGGCCCCGCGGAGGCGCCGGCGCCCTCTTCCACAGCCGGCGCCCAGCCCACCGTGACCCCATCAGCGCATGGGGAGTGACCCCGCACTCAGCCGGAGTGTTAAGGGGTGAAAAATATCTTCGCAAAGATCTCGCCTGCGAAGGAAAATGTTGAGACGCTGAACTGCACCTAGCGCCCCCCAGTCCCGAGGAGCGGTTCATGCGCAGACTATTGGCGATCACTATTGCCGCCGTCCTGCCTTTAGGCAACCTCACCGCGGCCTATGCACAGGAGCCGGCCGACCGGCAGCAGGCGTTCACCGCCGCCGCCCAGGAGTTCCAGGTGCCCGAGAGCGTGCTGCTCGGCGTCTCCTACCTGGAGTCCCGCTGGGACGCCCACGCCGGCCAGCCGTCCAGCGACGCCGGTTTCGGACCCATGCACCTGACCGACGCCGCCGCCTACACCTCGGCCAACCACCACAGCGAGGGCGAGGAGGACGCACGCGGCGACGAGGGCCGGCCGCTGCCCGCGCCCAGCGCCCAGCCCGCGCCCGCCGACCTGCCCGCCTCGCTGCGGACCATGGAGAAGGCCGCCGCGCTCACCGGCGAGAGCCACGAACGGCTGCGCACGGACGACGCCGCCAACATCCGCGGCGGCGCGGCGATCCTGGCCGACTACCAGAAGGCGCTCGGCGCGCCCCTGAGCGACGAGCCCGGCGAGTGGTACGGCGCCGTCGCCAAGTACTCCGGCGCCGATGAGGCGGGCGCGGCCAAGTTCTTCGCCGACGAGGTCTTCTCGACGATCGAGGAAGGCGCCGAGCGCACGACCGACGACGGCGAGAAGGTCAAGCTGCCGGCCCTTCCCGGGCTGGAGAAGATCGAGAAGTGGCTGGAGAAGCTCGGCCTGCGGCACACGCGCCCCGACGGCGTGGAGTGCCCCGCGTCGATCTCCTGCGAGTGGATCCCGTCGGGCTACCAGGAGCTGCCTCCTGACGACTACGGCCACTACGACCTGGCGAACCGGCCGGCCAGCCAGAAGGTCGACTACATCATCATCCACGACATGGAGGGATATTTCCTGCCCTCCATCCGCCTCAACCAGGACCCCAAGTACGGCGCGAGCTGGCACTACTCCGTACGGTCCTCCGACGGCCACATCGCCCAGCACATCAAGACCAAGGACGTCGGCTGGCAGGCCGGCAACTGGTACATCAACGCCAAGTCCATCGGCATCGAGCACGAAGGCTTCCTGGCCGAGGGCAGCGCCTGGTACACCGAGGCGATGTACCGCTCGTCCGCCCGCCTGGTCCGCTACCTGGCGTTCAAGCACGGCGTGCCGCTCGACCGCGCCCACATCCTGGGCCACGACAACGTCCCCGGCACCCTGCCGACCACGGTCAGGGGCATGCACGAGGACCCGGGCCCGTTCTGGGACTGGGCGCACTACTTCCAGCTCATGGGCGCGCCGCTGCACCAGTTCGGCGGTCCGCGGGCAGGATCGATCATGATAAAGCCGGACTTCGCCACGAATAAGCCGTACTTCTATGGCTGTGACCGCAAGAACCCGGAAGCCGCCTGCCCGCCCCTGCCCGCCCACACCGTCTGGCTGCGCACCGAGCCGCGCGCGGACGCCCCGCTGATCAAGGACATCGGCAAGCACCCGACCGGCGGCTCCCTCTACAGCGTGTACGACCACAGCGCCCGCGCCAGCACCGGCCAGCGCTTCGCGGTGGCGGAGCGCCAGGGCGACTGGACGGCCATCTGGTACCTCGGCCAGAAGGCCTGGTTCCACAACCCGGCCGCCGCGCCGACCGCGGTGCCGTCCATGGGCCTGGTCGTGACGCCGAAGCCGGGCAAGGCCACGGTCCCGGTGTACGGACGGGCGTACCCGGAGCAGGAGGCCTACCCCGAGGGCATCCCCTACCAGGCGGTGACCCCGCTGCAGTACACGTTCGCGGCCGGTGAGAAGTACACGCTCGCGGGCCCGGCGGCGGCCGAGTATTACCGGGCGGTCACCTTCGACCTGGCCGACCACAAGGTCGTGCGGGGCAAGACGAAGTACTGGGAGATCCAGTTCGGGCACCGCGTGATGTACGTCAAGGCTGACGACGTGCAGGTGACGTTCTCCGGGTGAACTCCTTGACGGCGCGCCTGGTGCTCGCGAGCGCCTCCTGAGAGGAGTCGAACGTTCGCTGGGCGACGCCGACGAACACGCAGTCGACGACGAGGAGCTGGCTGATCCTGCTGGCCAGGGCGCCGGGACGGAACTCCGTCTCGCGCCCGGCGGAGATCAGCACGTGTTCGGCCAGCTCCGCGATGGACGAGCGGGGGTTGTTGGTGATCGCGACGGTGGTCGCCCCGGCCTCCCCCGCCCGGGTCAGCGGCTCGATCACGTCGGGCGTCTCCCCCGAGGTGCTGATCCCGATCGCCACGTCCCCCGCCTTCAGCAGCACGGCGCTGGTCAGCGCCAGGTGCGCGTCCTGGAAGGCGTGACTGGACAGCCCGATGCGCAGCAGCTTCTGGGCGACGTCCTCGGCCACGAGCCCGGAGGCCCCGACGCCGTACGCGTCCACCCGCCGGGCCCCGACGATGGCGTCCACGACCAGCCCGAGCCGCTCGGAGGTGAGCTGGGCCACGGTGTCGTTGATCGCCTCCGACTCGGCCCGCGCCACCTTCATGATGACCTCCGACAGCGGGTCGTCGGGCGCCAGGTCGCCGGGCACCAGCCGGTCGGGCTGCGCCGCCGCCGCGGCCAGGGCCAGCCTGAGCTGCGGATAGCCGGCGAACCCGAGCAGCCGGGCGGTGCGCACGATCGTGGCCTCGCTGGTCCCGGAGGCGGCGGAGAGCTCCGTGATGGTGCTCCTCGCCACCGTCGCCGGGCTCTCCAGAATGAGGCGAGCGACGGTCTGGGCGGCAGGCGTCAGGGACGGCAGCACACCGCGGACCGTGGCCACCAGAGTGTCAGCCCGCAGGCCGTTCCCGCTGTCGTCCACGTCCTGATTATGCCGCCCCTTTAACGCAATGTGCCGTTCGTCATGCCTGCGGGTTCTTCAGGCACGGCGATCAGCCCCAATTCGCCGGGAGTGGCGACGAGCGGGTGATGCGGAACGACTCGTACGGTGTATCCGAAAGCTCCCGTACGGTCGAGCGGCACGACACCCGTGTAGTGGGCCCGCCCGTCGTCGTCCAGGGACGCCACGGCCAGCTTCGCGTACACCGGATGCATCAGCTCGTCGTGCGGCCCGACCTTCCCGTAGGCCGCCTCGACCAGCACGTCGTCCGGCTCCAGGTCGCCGAGCGCGATCGTGGCGTGCAGCTCGATGGCCGCCCCGACCTCGGGCGTGTCACCCACCCCCGTGGCCTCGACGTGCTCGACCCGGACGCCCGGCCAGGCCCTGGTCACCCGGACCCGCCACGCGGCGAACGCCTTGGCCGGCGCGTAGGAGTCGACCGCCAGCGACCGGGCGGAGGCGGCGGCCGGGAGGTAGAGGCCCACGACGTAGTCGCGCAGCATCCGCCCGGCGAGCACCTTCGGCCCCAGCGAGGCCAGCGTGTGCTTGACCATCTCCAGCCAGCGCCGCGGCAGCCCGTCGACAGGACGGTCGTAGAACCGGTCGGACACCTCGTGCTCGATCAGGTCGTAGAGGGCGGCGGCCTCCAGCTCGTCCCGCCGGTCGGGGTTGGTCACCCCGTCGGCGGTCGGGATCGCCCACCCGTTGGTGCCGTCGTACCACTCGTCCCACCAGCCGTCGCGGATCGACAGGTTGAGCCCGCCGTTGAGTGCGGACTTCATCCCCGAGGTGCCGGAGGCCTCCAGCGGGCGCAGCGGGTTGTTCAGCCAGACGTCGCAGCCCTGCACCATGATCTGCCCGAGCGTCATGTCGTAGTCGGGCAGGAAGACGATGCGGTGGCGGACGTTGTGCTGGTCGGCGAACTTGACGATCTGCTGGATCAGCTTCTTGCCGCCCTCGTCCGCCGGATGGGCCTTCCCGGCGATCACGATCTGCACGGGCTTGTCCGGGTCGAGCAGGAGCTCGGTCAGCCGCTCGGCGTCGCGCAACATCAGGGTGAGCCGCTTGTACGACGGGACCCTTCGTGCGAACCCGATCGTCAGCACGTCGGGGTCGAGCGCGTCGTCGATCCAGCCGAGCTCGGCGTCGGAGGCCCCGCGCTCGCGCCAGGAGCGGCGCAGGCGCGCCCGGGCGCCCTCGACCAGCCGCTGGCGCAGCTTGCCCCTGATCTGCCAGATGTCGGCGTCGGAGATCTTCTGGATGCCCTCCCAGCCGCGGGCCCGCTCCAGCAGCGAGGGCAGCTCGCGGCCGGCCAGCTCCATGAGCTCGCGCCCGACCCAGGTCGGCGCGTGCACGCCGTTGGTGATCGAGCCGATCGGCACCTCGTCCAGGTCAAATCCCGGCCAGAGATCTTTGAACATGTCCCGGCTGACCTCGCCGTGCAGCTCGGACACGCCGTTGACGCGCTGGGACAGCCGCATGCCCATGACGGCCATGTTGAACCGGCCGGGGTCGGACTCCGCGCCCAGTGCGAGGATGCGCTCGACGGGCACGGTCGGCCAGGCGTTGTCGCCGCCGAAGTGCCGCTCGATCATGTCTCTGGGGAACCGGTCGATGCCGGCGGGGACGGGGGTGTGCGTGGTGAACACCGTCCCGGCCCGCACGGCCTCCAGCGCCTCGTCGAAGGAGAGGCGCGCCTCGGTCAGCTCGCGGATCCGTTCGAGCCCGAGGAAACCGGCGTGGCCCTCGTTGGTGTGGAACACCTCCGGCTCGGCGTGCCCGGCGATCCGGCAGTACGCCCTGATCGCGCGTACGCCGCCGACGCCCAGCAGCAGCTCCTGCATGAGCCGGTGGTCGGTGCCGCCGCCGTAGAGGCGGTCGGTGACGTCCCTGGCGGCGGTGTCGTTGTCGGCCACGTCGGAGTCGAGCAGCAGCAGCGGCACGCGCCCCACCTGCGCCACCCAGACCTGCGCGTGCAGCACGCGGTTGTCGGGCAGGCTGATGCGGATCTTGACCGGGCCCTCTTCGTCCTTCAGCAGGCTGAGCGGCAGGCCGCCGGCGTCGAGCGAGGGGTAGTGCTCCAGCTGCCAGCCCTCGGGCGACAGCGACTGCGTGAAGTAGCCGTGCCGGTAGAGCAGGCCGACCGCGAGGATCGGCACGCCCAGGTCGCTGGCGGCCTTGAGGTGGTCGCCCGCGAGGATGCCGAGGCCGCCCGAATACTGCGGCAGCGCGGCGGCGATCCCGTATTCGGGGGAGAAGTACGCGACGGCGGCGGCGCTGTCGGGCAATGTCTGGTACCAGCGCGGCGAGGTCATGTATTCGCGCAGGTCGTCGGCGGCGTCGGCGAGACGACGCAGGAAGCGGCGGTCGGCGGCCAGCTCGGTCAGCCTGGTCGGCGAGACGGCGCCGAGCAGGGCCACGGGATCGTGCCCGACCTGTTCCCAGAGGCCGGGATCGACCTCGGCGAAGAGGTCCATCGTCTCCGGGTGCCAGGACCAGCGGAGATTGTGCACGAGCTCGCCGAGGGCGGCCAGCTCCGCGGGCAGGACGGTGCGGACGGTAAACCGGCGGATAGCTCTCACGTTTCTGCACCCTACGGGCTAGGAGGGACCTCTGAGTCCTTCACCCCCATGAAGCCCCTTCAAACCCCTTCCGGGAACAAGCATGAAGAGGGACTATTGGGGCAACTTTCCTCATTGTTGGCACTCCCGCGAACACACTCGGGAGGTCTATCCGCTGCTGTCCACAATTTACATGCAAGGATCGTTGTTGCCACGGTAGGCCGCGTCCAGCGGTCCGTCCGCGGGTAGCGGAGTCTCCACCACGGAAAGCCTCCGGCGGCACCGAGTGCGCCGTCGCAAACCCTTGAATGCGATGATCGGACGAATTCCCATCACGGACATCTCCCCCGTCGTCGACTGCGGGCAGTGGCCCGCCAAGGCGGTCGCCGGCGAGACCTTCGAGGTCTCGGCGACCGTATTCAGAGAGGGCCACGACGCCGTGGCCGCGGGCGTGGTGCTCACCGCGCCCGACGGGCAGCGTGGCCGCCTGAGACGGATGCGCGAACTCGCCCCCGGCACCGACCGCTGGGGGCTGCAGGTCTGCCTGCCCGCCGAGGGCGACTGGCTGTACCGCGTGGAGGCCTGGAGCGACCCGATCAGCACGTGGCTGCACGACGCGGAGATCAAGATCCCGCGCGGCATGGACACCGATCTCATGTGCGAGGAAGGCGCCCGGCTGTTCGAACGCGCGGCCAAGGCCGTGCGCCCGGCGGACTGCCCGAACGGCACGCCCAAGAACGGCCAGCAGAAGAGCTCCCAGAGCAGCACCGGAAGCAGGAAACCGCAGAACGGCAACGGCGAGAGCGCGTGCGGGCACCGGGCGGCGCTGCTGTCGGTCTCCGCCACGCTGCGTGACGAGGAGCTGGACCCCCGGGCGCGGCTGTCCATCGCCCAGCTGCCCGAGACGCTGGCGCTGCTGGACGCGCACCCGTTCCGCGAGCTGGTGACCAGGTCGAAGTCGCACAAGGTGCGGGTGGACCGGCGCAGGGCGCTGTACGGCTCGTGGTACGAGTTCTTCCCGCGGTCGGAAGGCGCGGTGGTCAACGAGCTCGGCATCTCCAAGTCCGGAAATTTCCAGACAGCGACCAAGCGGCTCCCCGCCATCGCGAAGATGGGCTTCGATGTCGTCTACCTGCCGCCCATCCATCCGATCGGCACCACGTACCGCAAGGGGCGCAACAACACGCTCAGCCCCGAGCCCGACGAGCCCGGCTCGCCCTGGGCGATCGGCTCGGAGGACGGCGGCCATGACGCCGTCCATCCCGACCTCGGCACGCTGGAGGACTTCGACGAGTTCGTGGGGCGCACCAGAGAGCTGGGGATGGAGATCGCGATCGATTTCGCCCTGCAGTGCTCGCCCGACCACCCGTGGGTCAAGGAGCACCCCGAGTGGTTCACGATCAGGGCGGACGGCACGATCGCGTACGCCGAGAACCCGCCGAAGAAGTACCAGGACATCTACCCGATCAACTTCGACGGGGACCCCGAGGGGATCTACAACGAGGTCAGGCGGGTGCTGCGGCACTGGATGGCCCACGGGGTGCGGATCTTCCGGGTGGACAACCCGCACACCAAGCCGGTGGCCTTCTGGGAGCGGATGCTGGCCGACATCCACACGAGCGACCCGGACGTGATCTTCCTGTCGGAGGCGTTCACCCGGCCGGCGATGATGCGCACGCTGGCGAAGGCCGGCTTCCACCAGTCGTACACGTACTACACGTGGAAGAACTCCAAGTCCGACGTCGAGACCTATCTCAGCGAGCTCTCCCACGAGACGTCCGCCTACCTGCGGCCGAACCTGTTCGTGAACACGCCGGACATCCTGCACGACTACCTGCAGCAGGGCGGCATCCCCGCGTTCAAGATCAGGGCCGTGCTGGCCGCGGTGGCCTCGCCGAGCTGGGGCGTCTACTCCGGGTACGAGCTTGCGGAGAACGTACCGGTTCGTCCGGGTAGCGAGGAATACCTGGATAGCGAAAAATATCAGTACAAACCTCGCGATTGGGTTACGGCGGAACGGGAGGGCAGGAGCCTGGCTCCTTTCATCACCCATCTGAATTTGTTCCGAAGAGCGCATCCAGCGCTACAGGAATTGCGTAACCTACGGTTCCACAGGGTCGACCAACCGGACATCGTTTGCTTGTCGAAACGACTTCCGGGCGCCTATGACACGGCCACACGAAGGCACGGGCTGGGCGACGTCGTTCTGGCGGTCATCAACCTGGATCCACACCACACCCACGAGGCAACTGTAGATCTTGACCTGCCTGCCATCGGTCTCGACTGGAACTCCGAGTTCGTCGTCGACGACGAATTGTCAGGCGAGTCCTACCGCTGGAGGCAGAGCAACTATGTTCGTCTCGACCCCCACATCCAGCCTGCCCATATTCTCACCGTACGAGCCGCGCCACGGTAGAACTGAATTCAGCGGGGAGTCTTCAACGTGTGTGACAGCGCCTCCGTCATGAGCCCTTTGCGGGGAAGCTCATGAGCTCCACACCCATTCCCAATACTTTCGACGAGGGGAAGCCGCGCGACCCCTATTGGTACAAGCGCGCGGTTTTCTACGAAGTCCTGATCCGAGGTTTCGCCGACTCCAACGGCGACGGAACCGGCGACATCAAGGGCCTGATCAGCAAACTCGACTATCTGCAGTGGCTCGGGGTGGACTGCCTCTGGCTGCTGCCGCTCTTCGAGTCGCCGCTGCGTGACGGCGGTTACGACATCGCCGACTTCATGAAGATCCTGCCCGAGTTCGGGGATCTGGGAGACTTCGTGAAGCTCGTCGACGAGGCACACAAGCGCGGCATGCGCGTCATCGCCGACCTGGTCATGAACCACACCAGCGACGCCCATCCCTGGTTCCAGGCATCGCGGCACGATCCCGAGGGTCCCTTCGGGGACTTCTACGTGTGGTCGTCCACCGATGAGAAGTATCAGGACGCCCGGATCATCTTCATCGACACCGAGACGTCCAACTGGACCTACGACCCGGTACGCGGCCAGTACTACTGGCACCGCTTCTTCCACCACCAGCCGGACCTCAACTACGAGAACCCGGCCGTCCAGGACGCCATGCTCGAAGTGCTGCGCTTCTGGCTCGACCTGGGCATCGACGGATTCAGGCTGGACGCCGTGCCGTACCTCTTCGAGGAAGAGGGCACCAACTGCGAGAACCTGCCGAGGACGCACGAGTACCTCAAGTCCATCAGGTCGGAGGTGGACCGGCTGTTCCCGGACCGGGTGCTGCTCGCCGAGGCGAACCAGTGGCCGTCCGACGTGGTGGAGTATTTCGGCGATCCGGTCGGTGGTGGGGACGAATGCCACATGGCATTCCATTTCCCGCTTATGCCGAGAATCTTCATGGCCGTCCGCAGGGAGTCGCGCTACCCCATTTCCGAAATTTTGGCACAAACGCCGAAAATTCCGGAAAATTGCCAGTGGGGAATCTTCCTCCGTAACCACGACGAGCTGACGCTCGAAATGGTCACCGACGAAGAACGCGACTACATGTACACCGAGTACGCCAAAGACCCCCGCATGCGGGCAAATGTCGGCATCCGCCGCCGCCTCGCACCCCTGCTGGAGAACGACCGCAACCAGATCGAGCTGTTCACCGCTCTGCTCCTGTCGCTGCCCGGCTCCCCCGTGCTCTACTACGGCGACGAGATCGCCATGGGCGACAACATCTGGCTCGGCGACCGCGACGGCGTGCGCACGCCCATGCAGTGGGACCCCGACCGCAACGCCGGCTTCTCCGACTGCGACCCCGGCCGGCTCTACCTGCCGGTCATCATGGACCCGATCTACGGCTACCAGGCCATCAACGTGGAGGCCCAGCAGAAGAACGCCGGCTCGCTGCTGCACTGGACCAAGCGCATGATCGAGATCCGCAAGCGGCACCCCGTCTTCGGGCTGGGCGCTTACGCGGAGCTCAACTCCTCCAACCCCAGCGTACTGGCGTTCGTCAGGGAGCTGGGTGACGACCGGATGCTGTGCGTGAACAATCTCTCACGCTTCCCGCAGCCGGTGGAGCTGGACCTGCGGCGATTCGTGGGCGTCTCTCCCGTCGAGACCATGGGAGGCGTACCATTTCCGGCAATTGGCGAGCTTCCGTATCTTTTGACGCTTCCAGGGCATGGGTTCTACTGGTTCACACTCCCGCCGGCAGCCACCCAGGAGGAGTAGGACGTGCTTGATGAGCTCCTTGCCGCATGGATCGGCCGCCAGCGTTGGTTCGGCGGCAAGGGGCGCGCGATCGACGAGCTGTCGATCGACTCGGACGTCGAGCTGACGCCCGGACTGAGACACCTGATCATCGCCATCTGGCAGGAGGGCTCGCGGGACCGCTACCAGGTCCTGCTCGGGGAGCGCGACACGCTCCCCGACCGCCTCTCGCACGCGCTGATCGGCACGATCGGCGACGTCTACCTGTACGACGCCGTCCACGACTCCGATCGTACGAGCTGGCTGCTGGACGGCATGGCGCACGACGAGAACCGCAGCGGGCTGCGGATGCGCCACGTGCCCGGCGTCACCGTCGACACCACCCCGCGCAGCCTGGTGCTGGGGGCGGAGCAGTCCAACACCTCCCTCGTCTTCGGTGACGCGTACATCTGCAAACTCTTCCGCCGGCTCATCCCTGGGGTCAACCCGGAGCTGGAGATCGTCACCGCGCTGGCGGCCAGGGACGCGCCGCACATCGCGCAGCCGTACGGGTGGATCGAGACGGACCTCGACGGCACCGACACCACGCTCGCGATCATGCAGGAGTTCCTGTCCACCGCGAACGACGGCTGGGACCTGGCGCTGGCCAGCGTGCGCGACCTGTACGCCTCACTGCCCGGGGTCTCGGCGGCCGAGGCGGGCGGGGACTTCGCGGCCGAGTCGCTGCGGCTGGGGGCGGCCACCGCCCGGGTGCACGAGGAGCTGGCCCAGGCCTTTCCCACGGACGTCATCGAGGTCCACGAGGTCAAGCGGATGGCCGAGGGCTTCAGACGCCGCCTCGGCCGGGCGGTGGCGGAGGTGCCCGAGCTGCGGGCCTACGTCAGCGCCATCGAGAGCGCCTATCACGAGGTGGAGCTGCTCACGAACGAGGTTCCTGTGCAGCGGGTTCACGGCGACTATCACCTGGGCCAGGTCATGCGCACGCCGACGGACTGGGTGGTGCTGGACTTCGAGGGCGAGCCCGGGCAGCCGCTGGCCGAGCGGCGTGCGCTGTCGTCGCCGCTGCGGGACGTGGCGGGGATGCTGCGCTCGTTCGACTACGCGGCCAGGCACCTGCTGGCCGACCACTCCCAGGCGGCAGCGCTGGAGCCGCGCGCCCAGGAGTGGGCCGACCGGAACCGGATCGCGTTCCTCGACGGATACGTGGCGGCCGGCGGGGTGACCAGCCGGGCGGACGCGGCGCTGCTGCGGGCCTTCGAGCTGTCGAAGGCGGTGTACGAGGTGGTCTACGAGGCCCGCAACCGGCCCTCGTGGGTGTCGATCCCCCTGGCCGCCTTCCACCCCCGCTGAGCCCCACTAGTCCATCAGAGCTCTTCCACCAGGCCCGACAGCCCTTCGTGGCCGAGGCCGCGGGCGACGCGCTGGTCGAGGATCGTCTTCATCGGGATGAGGAGATCCGGCCGGACGCCCTGCTCCCTGAAGGTGCGGATCAGGTTGTCCACGCCCACCCGGTTGATCTCCAGGTTGGACACCTCGGTGCGGTGGTCCCCCGACTCCATCGCCGCGGCCATGGCGGGCTTGCCCGCGGCCATCGCGTTGAGCCACGGGACCAACAGCGTGCTGGTGAACTCCGTCAACGGGTACTTCGCGGACGACACCAGCGCGGCGGCCTCCAGGAATCCGGCGATCTGGCCGTACATGCCGGTCAGCATGGCCAGGTCCAGCAGCGGGGCCAGGCCTGGATCCGTGCCCACGTAGCGGGGCTCGGCCATGACGGCGAGGGCCTGCTCGTGGCGGTCGTACGCGGCTTGGGAGCCGCTGTAGAGGATCAGCGCGCCCGGCTTGGCGATCATGTAGGGCACGGCCATGATGCCGCCGTCCAGGTAGTCCGCGCCGCGCTCGGCCGCCCAGGACGCGGTCTCGCGAGCCTCGGCGGGCCTGCCGGTGGTGAGGTTGGCGACGACGCGGCCCGCAAGCGAGACGTCGTCCAGGACCTCGCGCACGGCGGGGTAGTCGAGCACACAGACGATCACCAGGTCGCTCGGCCCGACGGCCTCCGCGGGGGTGGCCGCGGCGGTCGCGCCCTTGGCCACCAGGGGCTGGGCCTTGGCGGGCGAGCGGTTCCACACGGTGACGCGGTGGCCGGCGGCCAGGAGGCTTTCCGCGAGGGCGGATCCCATGAGGCCGAGGCCGAGAACGGAGATATTTTCCGACATTTCAGTGTTCCTTCTTTGAGGTGAGCTGCGGTCCACCTTGCAGGTGGGGGCTTATGGTCTGATTCGGAGTTGGTTATGGGGGGCAGATGCGGTTCGGGGTGCTGGGGCCGCTGACGGTGTGGGCGCCCGGCGGGGAGCCGGTCCAGGTGCCGGAGGTCAAGGTCCGGGCGCTGCTCGCGGCCCTGCTGATGCGGCCGGGGCGGCCGGTCTCCGCCGACCGGCTGATCGAGGACCTCTGGCGCGGCCGGCCGCCGGGCGATCCGCTGGCGGCGCTGCGGGTGAAGGTGTCGCAGCTGCGCAGGGTGCTGGGCGGGCGGGAGCTGATCGCGTTCCAGGCGCCGGGGTATGCGTTGCAGGTGACGCCGGAGTCGGTGGACGCCGGGCTGTTCGAGTCGCTGATCGGGCGCGCGCAGCGCACCGACGATCTGGGCGTACGCGCTGAGCTGCTGCGGCAGGCGCTCGGGCTGTGGCGCGGGGCCGCCTACGCCGAGTTCGCGGACGAGCCGTTCGCCCGAACGGCCGTCGCCCGGCTGGACGAGCAGCGGCTGGTGGCGATGGAGGAGCTGGCCGAGACACGGCTCGGGCTGGGCGAGCACGGGCTGCTCGCGGCCGAGCTGGCCGGCCTGGTGGCCGAGAACCCGCTGCGCGAGCGGCTGCGCGCCGTACACCTGCGGGCCCTGTACCGGGCCGGGCGGCAGAACGAGGCGCTGGCCGGGTACGGGGACCTGCGGCGGCGGCTGGCCGACGACCTCGGGCTCGATCCCGGGCCGGAGCTGGTGGCGCTGCACCAGGCGATCCTGGAGCAGGACCCGGCGCTGGAGCCGCCCGCCCGCCCGCGTACGAACCTGCCCGCGCCGCTGACCCGCCTGGTGGGCCGGGAGGCCGCGGTGGCCGAGGTCCGCTCGCTGCTCGGGGCCGGCCGCCTGGTGACGCTCACGGGTCCCGGCGGAGTCGGCAAGACCCGCCTCGCCCTGGCCGCCGCTCCTGGCGTCGCGGACGCCGGGGCGTTCGAGGGTGGGGTGTGGCTGGTCGAGCTGGCGTCGCTGACCGCTCAGGCGGCGGTGGTGGAGGTGGCCGAGGCGATCGCGGCGGTGCTCGGGCTGCGCGACGACGTGGCCGGGTCCATGACCGACCGGCTGGCGGCCGCCCTGGAGGGCAAGCGGACACTGCTCGTGCTGGACAACTGCGAGCACGTCGTCGAGCAGGTCGCCGCGCTGGCCGGGCGGCTGCTGCGGGCGGCTCCCGGATTGCGGATCCTGGCCACCAGCCAGGAGTCGCTGCGGATCGAGGGCGAGGCCCTGTGGAGCGTGCCGCCGCTGGAGCGTGAGGCGGCCGTGGAGCTGTTCGCGGCACGGGCGGGCATCGAGCCGGACGCGGACGTGGCGGAGATCTGCGCCAGGCTCGACGGCCTGCCGCTGGCGCTGGAGCTGGCCGCGACCAGGATGCGGGCGCTGACCCCGCGCCAGCTCGCCGACCGGCTGGACGACCGGTTCAGGCTGCTCGCCTCGGGGCGGCGAGGGGCGCCCGCCCGGCAGCAGACGTTGCGGGCGATGATCGACTGGAGCTGGGAGCTGCTGACCGAGGGCGAGCGGGTGGTGCTGCGGCGGCTGGCCGTGCACGCCGACGGCTGCACGCTGGAGGCGGCGGAGGAGATCTGCGCCGAGCCCGGCGTGGACGTGCTCGACCTGCTGGCCAGGCTGGTGGACCGGTCTCTGGTGGTGCGGGTGCCCGGACCGCGGTATCGCCTGCTGGAGTCGGTGGCCGCGTACTGCCAGGAGCGGCTGGCCGAGGCGGGCGAGCTGGACGGCGTGCGGCTCAGGCACGTACGCCACTACGCCGGGCTGGCGGAGCGGCTGGAGCCGTGCCTGCGGGGGCACGGGCAGCGCGGCGCGCTCGCCCGGCTCGACGCCGAGGCCGCCAACCTGCGGGCGGCGCTGGACGCGGCAGCCCGGCTGGGCGCGGCGGGCGAGGCCGTGCGGCTGGTGAACGCGATGGCCTGGTACTGGGTGCTGCGCGGCCGGTTCGGCGAGGGGCAACGGGCGCTGGAGGCCGCGCTGGCGCTCCCCGGCGCGCCCGCCTCCGGCGCGGCGCAGGCCACGTTGTGGCTGGCCGGGCTGCGGATGCTGGCGGGGCGGCCGGAGGTGCCGGCCGACGAGGTGTACGAGGCCGTCGAAGAGCCGCTGGCCAGGGCCAGGGCGCGGTGGTTCGTCGGTTTCGCGTTGTTCGGGTACGACGACCTGTCGCTCAGCCAGGGGCTGATCGAGCGGGCGCTGACGACCTTCCGCGAGCTGGACGACCGATGGGGTACGGCCGCCGCCCTGAACGTCCTGGCCAGGTACGCCGCCATGCGAGGCGACCTGGCGGCGCTGCGGCGGGACGGGGAGCGGGGGCTGGCCCTGTTCAGGGAGGTCGGCGACCGGTGGGGCGAGATGCGGGCCGCCGAGAACCTCAGCACGCTGGCCGAGATCACCGGCGACTACGCGGAGGCCACCTCACTGCGCGTCGAGGGCCTGCGGATGGCCGAGGAGCTCGGGCTGTGGAGCTCGGTGTCCGACGCGCTGTCCCGGCTGGGCAGGATCGCCATGCTGACGGGCGACCACGCGCGGGCCGAGGACTACCACGAGCGGGCCAGGCGGCTGGCGGTGGCCCAGTCGAACCGGCCCGCCGAGGAGTTCGCCGAGCTCGGGCTGGCGCTCGGGGCGCGGCGGCAGGGGCGGCTGGAGGAGGCCGAACGGCGGCTGCGTCCCTGGCTGGACTGGGTCAGGGACGTGGCGGGCGAGCCCGGCCTGGCCCTGATCCTGGCCGAGCTGGGCTTCGCCGCCGAGCAGCGGGGTGACGCGGCCGCCGCGCTGGAGCTGCAGCGGGAAGGGCTCGCGGCGGCGCGCAGGGTCGGCGATCCGCGCGCGACCGCGCTCGCGCTGGAAGGGCTGGCGGGCGCGCGGGCGCTGGGCGGGCGGTACGAGCAGGCGGGGCTTCTGCTGGGCAAGGCGGCGGCGCTCAGGGACGCCGTGGGCGCGCCGCTGCCGCCCGGCGAGCGGGGCGACGTCGCCCGGATCACGGCCGCGGTGACGGCGGCGCTCGGCGGGGATGGGCTGGCGGCGGCCCAGGCGCGCGGCGCGAAGGCCCCGATCGAGCAGCTGACCGCGGAGGCGTAGGGGAACGCGGCGGGGCGACTGGATGGCCGCGGAGGCGCCGGGACCCCCGTCAGTACGCCGGGTAGCCGGGCGCGAAGGCGGGCGGGGACGGCAGGTGCTGCTCCTGGGCGTCGCTGATCTTACGGATGACGCCGATGGCCAGGAGAGCCGCGATCAGCATGAGCGCGATGCTCACCACGTCGAACCGCGCGGCGGCGGACAGCGAGTCCAGCTCGTCCGCGCCGAACAGCAGGCGCCCGCCCAGGTTCGACACCAGGCTGCCGATCAGCCAGGCCGCCCACCAGCCGTTGATCAGGCCCTTCGAGGGCGAGGACTCGCGGCCGGCGAGAGTGGAGGCGTACCAGATGTCGTCCACGATCTGCTTCGGGAACCAGAAGTTCACGATCGGCACCGCCCAGCCGAAGAACAGCCAGGCCCTGGAGCGCCGGTGGCCGTCCGGCGAGAGGAGCTCGGCGTTGTCCCTGACCCGGTGCAGCCAGGCGAGGAAGGCCACGACGGCGACGACGTAGACGACGGTCTCCAGGATGCCGGAGAGGCCGTAGACGAAGTCGGCGGTGTTGATCTCCGATTCCGGCACGGACTCCACGTCCACGATCATGCGGTCGACGAGGGCCGCGTACCAGAGGTCGATCACCGCCGCCATGACGCCGACGGCGGAGTCGCAGATGAGCGCCACCACGGCGAAGAGTGCGACGCCGCGCACCGGGCGTAAGGGAGGCGGCGGCGGGGGCGGATACCCCTGGGGTGGCGGGCCGGGAGGCGGGGGGTACATGAGGGCGCGGCCTTTCTGCTGGGGCTGATGGGAAAGCCCCCCAGTATGTCGGGCCAAGAAGCAGAAAAGGATCACTTGTCCGAACGGGCATCCCCTTGTGATCAGCCCGGGATTTTGCACATTCGGTGATTGTCTCCGTGAAAGCGGGCAGTGCCTGGGATGGACGGTCATCATAGGGCAGGGTTGGGAGCATGCCGATGAGGACAGAGCTCGACCGCCTGGCGGGCGGGGCGCACCACGATCCGCACTCCGTGCTCGGCGCGCACCCCGCGTCCGGCGGAGTGGTCTTCCGCACGCTGCGCCCGCTGGCGGAGCGGGTGCGCGTGGTGCTCGAGGACGGTACGGCCCATGACATGAAGCACCTGGCCCATGGGGTGTTCGAGGTCACGGTGGCGGGGCTGGACAAGGCGCCCGACTATGCGCTGAGCGTCCAATACTCCGGCGCGCCCCCGTACGAGGTGCGTGATCCCTACCGGCACTGGCCCACGCTCGGCGAGGTGGACCTGCACCTGATCGGCGAGGGCCGGCACGAGCGGCTGTGGGAGGTGCTCGGCGCCCGGGTGATGGAACACCAGGACGTCGACGGCACCGCCTTCGCCGTCTGGGCGCCGAACGCGCGCGGCATCAGGGTCGTCGGCGACTTCAACCACTGGGACGGCGTCGCCTACCCGATGCGCTCGCTGGGCCGTTCGGGGGTGTGGGAGCTGTTCGTGCCCGGCATCGCGGCGGGCGAGCGGTACAAGTACCAGGTCCTGGGCGCCGACGGGGTGTGGCGCGACAAGGCCGACCCGATGGCCAGGCGCACCGAGGTGCCGCCGATGACGGCCTCCGTGGTCGACAGCTCCGACTACGCCTGGCAGGACGAGGCGTGGCTGGCCGAACGGCGCGAGCAGCAGGCGCTGAGCGCGCCGATGAGCGTCTACGAGGTCCACCTGGGCTCGTGGCGCCCCGGGCTGTCCTACACGGAGCTGGCCGACCAGCTCTCCGACTACGTGGCCGACCTGGGCTTCACGCACGTGGAGCTGCTGCCGGTGGCCGAGCACCCGTTCGGCGGGTCGTGGGGCTACCAGGTGACGTCCTACTACGCGCCGACGGCCAGGTTCGGCACCCCCGACGAGTTCCGCCTTTTCGTGGACCGGCTGCACCAGCGCGGCATCGGGGTGCTGCTGGACTGGGTGCCCGCGCACTTCCCGATGGACGAATGGGCGCTGGCGCGCTTCGACGGCACCCCGCTCTACGAGCACGCCGACCCGGCCAGGGGCGAGCATCCCGACTGGGGGACGTACGTCTTCGACTTCGGGCGCAGGGAGGTCCGCAACTTCCTGGTCGCCAACGCGGTCTTCTGGCTCAAGGAGTTCCACATCGACGGGCTGCGGGTGGACGCGGTCGCGTCGATGCTCTACCTGGACTACTCGCGGCGCGAGGGTGAGTGGACGCCGAACGTCTACGGCGGCAGGGAGAACCTCGACGCGGTCGAGTTCCTCAAGGAGATGAACTCCGTCTGCTACCGCGAGGCGCCGGGCATCTCGACGGTGGCCGAGGAGTCGACCGCGTGGCCGGGCGTGTCACGGCCCGTTCACCTGGGCGGGCTCGGGTTCGGCTTCAAGTGGAACATGGGCTGGATGCACGACACGCTCGAATACCTGCGCCACGAGCCGGTCTTCCGTCAATACCACCATCACCAGATGACGTTCTCGCTGCTGTACGCCTACTCCGAGAACTACGTGCTGCCGCTGTCCCACGACGAGGTCGTGCACGGCAAGGGCTCCCTGCTCGGCAAGATGCCGGGCGACGAATGGCAGCGGTTCGCGCAGCTCCGGGCGTTGCTGGCGTTCATGTGGGCGCATCCGGGCAAGCAGCTGCTGTTCATGGGCGGCGAGTTCGGCCAGGGCTCCGAGTGGTCGGAGGAGCGCGGGCTCGACTGGTGGGTGCTGGAGTTCGACGGGCACCAGGGCGTGCAGCGGCTGGTGCGCGACATGAACCGGATCTACAAGGAGACCCGGGCGCTGTGGGAGCAGGACTGCTCCCCTGAGGGCTTCCGGTGGATCGACGCCGACGACGCCTCGGGCAACACCTTCTCGTTCGTCCGCTACGCGGCCGACGGGTCCGCGGTGGCGTGCGTGGTCAACTTCAGTGGCGGGCCGCACGAGAACTACCGGCTCGGGCTCCCGTACGCCGGGCAGTGGTCGGAGGTCGTCAACACCGACGCCTACGACTACTGGGGCAGCGGCGTGGGGAACATGGGGACGGTCGAGGCGGCCGAGGAGCCCTGGCACGGGCTGCCCTGCTCAGCCACGCTACGGGTGCCGCCGCTCGGCGCCGTCTGGCTCGCGCACGAGGTGACGCCCAAGGGAGTTCAGGACGGGAAAACGGATGAAACTGCCTGAACGTTTGAGGTGCGGCGGCTGAAAGTTCGGTGAGAAACCGGGCAGGGGGCCTGTGCCTGTCCGGTAAATCACCTTAAACTCCGAGATCATCCCCCTCGGAGGACGCGTGCGACTTCGCCCCCTGATCGTGACCTCGATCGCGCTGGCTCTGCTGCCGCTTTCAGGCCCGGCCTATGCAGACGACCCGACGCCCACCCCAGCGCCGAGCGTGTCGGAGCCGGCGCAGCCATCGGCGGATCCCTCCCCAGGGGCCACCGACTCCGCTGCGCCTACCGACTCCGCGACGGCGCCTGAGGACAAGGTCGAGGACGGCTTAGGCGTGGACGGCGGCACCGCGCGGGCCATCGTCGAGTTAGCCGACCCCGCGCAGAACGCCCCCGTGGCGAGCCAGGCGGCGGCCGAGAGCGTGGACGTGGTGCTGCAGCCGCAGAGCCAGACGTTCATGGTCGTCGAAGGCACCGCCGAGGAGCTGGCCAAGCTGGCCGAGGATCCGCGGGTCACCTCCATCCACAGCGACAGGACGTACACGCCCGCCGACGTGAGCCCCAATCTCTCGCTGATCGGCGCGGACCAGGCGCACGCGAAGGGCTTCACCGGGACCGGCCAGGCGGTGGCCGTGCTCGACACCGGCATCGACCGCGACCACCCGTGGTTCGGGAGCAGGCTGGTCAACGAGGCGTGCTTCTCCGCCGTGGAGAGCGGCGTCACGTCGCTCTGCCCGAACGGGGCGACCTCGCAGACCGGAACGGGCGCGGCCGACGCGACCACGGCCAGGTGCCTCGCCGACGGCGTGAACCTGTGCGACCACGGCACCCATGTCGCGGGCATCGCGGCGGGCACCGGCGGCGTCGCGCCGGGCGCGAACATCGTGGCGGTGCAGGTGTTCAGCCGGGTCGACGACGAGGACGTGTGCGGCGAGCCCTCCTGCCTGCTGGCGTTCGAGTCGTCGCTGCGGCAGGCCATGGACTGGGTGGCCGGTCTGACCGAGCCGGTCGCCGCGGTGAACCTCAGCCTGGGCGGCTCGCTGTCCGAGACCGACTGCGACACCAGCGAGGAGGGCGCGGTCTTCAAGCCGAAGATCGACGCCCTGCTGGCCAAGGGCATCGCGACCGTGGTGGCCGCGGGCAACGAGTTCTTCGAAGGGGCCTCCTACCCCGCCTGCATCTCCACGGCGGTGGCCGTCGGCGCGAACGACGGCAGTGACGCCATCGCCGACTTCTCCAACCGCGGAGCGATCGTCGACCTGTTCGCGCCGGGCGTGGACATCGAGTCCTCGGTGCCCGACAACGCGACGACGGTCTACAGCGGCACCTCGATGGCGACCCCGCACGTGGCCGGCGCGCTGGCGCTGATGAAGCAGGCCTCGCCGCAGACGCCGATGGCCGACCTGATCAACACGTTGAAGACCACCGGCAGGCCGTACGTGTACGAGGCCAACGGCGCACAGGTCACCACGCCGCGCCTGGACCTGGCGGCGGCCCTGGCCGGGGCGACGCCGCAGCCGCCCATCTCCCAGTCCCCGACCGCGGATCCGGCCCCCGAGCCCGACCCGTCCGACAGCAGCGGCCCGAGCCCCGAGCCCGACCCCACGGACGCCGAGCCGGAGCCCACGCCGACCTCCTCCACCTCGCCGGTCCCGCTGCCGACCGTCACGGTCACGGTGACCGTCACCCCGACCCCGGCGACGACGGCCGCGGTCTGCACGCGCGGGACGACGGCCAAGAAGCTGTCGGCGAAGAAGTGGTCCGTGGAGATCCACCGCAGCAGCGGCGCGATCCCCGACGCCACGCTCACCTGCTACCTGAAGCTGATCAGCAAGTCGAGCAAGGTCTTCCCCGAGGTGACGAAGGCGTCATCGCTCGGCAAGGCGTACCGGGTGCTGAAGAACACCAAGACCAGCAAGGCCAAGCTCGACAGCGCGCTGCTGACGGCCTGGCTGAACTGGGCGCACGGCACGAACGGCACCACGACCGTCACCGCCGCTGAGAAGGTCCGGCTGAGCGGCAAGTCGTCCGCCACCGCGCTGAAGAAGGCCGCCAAGAACGTCATCAAGACCGTGAAATAACCAAATAATAGGAAAAGCCGGTCACTTCAGACCGGCTTTTTTCTTTGCCCTCAATAAGGCAAAAACGCCTCCATCGTTTCTCTGGTTACATACGTCACTGACATCACAGTTGTCGCAGGTGGGGATGTATGCGGCTGTACGCAAGCCGGGAGGCGTGCCAGCTTCACGGCTCCAGCCTCAAGGTTGTACCTCGGAGGAATACGTGAGGCTACGGTCTCTCCTGGCCTGCGCCACGACGCTGGCCGTGACGTCAGCCGCGCTCTGCGCGGCCCCGGCGCTCAACGCCGACTCCGCCGACACCGGCGATCCCATCATCAGTCCCGCGCTCATCGCGGAGATCCAGTCCAAGGCCAGCGTTCGCTCGATCATCCAGCTCAAGCCTGGCGAAAGCGTGCAGGCCGTCGCCAGCGACCTCGAACAGGCCTCCGAGGGCAGCAGAGTCCTGGAGGCGGCGCAGTCGCCGCACTTCTTCGTCGCGGAGCTGGACCAGCCGACGCTGGTCAAGCTCAAGAAGGACGCCCGCGTCCAGAGCGTCTACAAGGACGAGCTGAGCGCGCCCACGCTGGACGCCAGCACCGCCCTGATCCGCTCGAACCGGGCGAACGACGCGGGCTGGACCGGCCGGGGCGCGACGGTCGCCGTGCTGGACACGGGGATCGACCGGGACCATCCGTTCTTCACCGGCCGGATCGCGGACGAGGCGTGCTTCTCCTCGTCCGACGCCCGCGACGGCACCGTCTCGCTCTGCCCGAACAACCAGCCCAGCCAGATCGGCGTCGGCGCGGCCAACGCCGAGACCACGCAGTGCGTCGTCAACGGCACGAACGCCTGCTCGCACGGCTCGCACGTGGCCGGCATCGCGGCGGGCAGGAGCACCACGGGAGCGCCGTCCGACGGCGTCGCCCCCGCGGCGGGCCTCCTGCCGATCCAGGTCTTCAGCCGCGTGGACAACCCCCTGGTCTGCGCGATCGGCGGCACCAGGGCGCCGTGCTTCCTCAGTTACACCTCTGATCAGAAGCTGGCGCTCGAATACGTGGCCAGGGTCGCCAGGACCCTGAACGTCGCCTCGGTGAACATGAGCCTCGGCGGCGGCGGCCCGTTCAGCGAGGCCTGCGACACCAACGCCACGGCCGCCGCGGTCAAGCCCGACTTCGACGCGCTGATCGCCCTCGGCGTGGCGCCCGTGGTGGCGGCGGGCAACAACGGCTTCCCGAACGGCGTCTCCTCGCCCGCCTGCATCTCGACGGCGGTCACGGTGGGCGCGACCGACGACAGGGACGCGCTGGCCACGTTCACCAACCGGGGGCCGCTGCTCGACCTGTTCGCGCCGGGCGTGGACATCAACTCCTCGGTGCCCGACGACGCGTACGACGTCAAGAGCGGCACCTCGATGTCGGCACCGCACGTGGCCGGCATGTTCGCCCTGATGAAGCAGGCGTACCCGAACATGACGGTCGCGCAGAGCCTGCAGCGGCTGCAGGCGACGGGGACGGCCGTCACCTATGACGTGGCGGGCACCCAGGTGCGCACGCCGCGGATCGACGCGGAGCGGGCCACCGCCGCCTCCGGCGCGGGCGCGGATCCCCGCGTCTGACCCTGTTCGACGGGCCGGATCCGCACATCCGGCCCACGAGCGGCGAGATCCCCCATTCCCTGTTTCTGCCGGTCGGCACATTTTGATTTGTGTCGCTTAGGGTGGCTTCTATGGACGCAGGCAGGGCGATCTTCGAAACCGTCGACAAGCTTCGCCAGCGGCGCACTGGCCCGCTGGTGCTGGAGCTCGATCTCACTGAAGGCATTACCGAGGGCCCGCCGGCCGATCCGCTCGCCGCGGTGCTGTCGATGCGGAAGACGCGACTGGCCGACGTTCTGTCCGGGCTCAAGCGCGCCGGGCAGGACTCCAGGGTCAAGGCGCTCGTCGTCAAGATCGGCAGTGCCCCGCTGGGCCTGGCCATGGTGCAGGAGCTGCGTCAGGCCGTGGTCCACTTCCGGGCCTCCGGGAAACTGACCGTCGCGTTCGCGGAGACGTTCGGCGAGTTCGGCGGCGGCACGATCCCCTACTACCTGGCCAGCGCCTTCGAGCGGATCTGCCTGCAGCCGAGCGGCGACGTCGGGCTGACCGGGGTGGCGCTGGAGCAGCGCTTCTTCAAGGGCGCCCTGGAGAAGGCCGGCGTCGGGTACGAAGCCGGCCAGCGGCACGAGTACAAGACCGCGGTCAACACCTTCACCCAGGACCACATGACCGAGCCTCATCGCGAGTCCATGAGCCGGATCGTGGAGTCGGTCACCGAGAGCCTCGTGGCGGGCATCGCCGAGGGCCGGCAGCTCGACCCGGGCAAGGTGCGCGAGCTGATCGACCGCGGCCCGTTCACGAGCGCGGAGGCGCAGGAGGCCGGGCTGGTCGACGAGCTGGCCTACCGCGACGAGGTCTACGACGAGGCCAAGCGGGCGGCGGGCGGCGAGGCCCACCTGCTGTACGTCTCCAAGTACGCCAGAAGCGCGGCGGTCAAGAAGCTGCCCAACCCGATGGCCGACGGGGTCGCGCTGATCCACGGCACCGGCATGATCAAGGGCGGGCGCAGCGGACGCAGCCCCCTGGGCGGCGGCGGGGCGATGGGCTCCGACACGATCAGCTCCGCGTTCCGCGCGGCCAGGCGCGACGAGCACGTCAAGGCCGTCGTGTTCCGGGTGGACAGCCCCGGCGGCTCGTACGTGGCCTCCGACACGGTGTGGCGCGAGGTGACGCTGACCCGCAAGGTCAAGCCGGTGATCGTCTCCATGGGCGACCTGGCGGCGTCCGGCGGCTACTTCGTGGCGATGGCCGCCGACGTGATCGTCGCCCAGCCCGGCACGCTGACCGGCTCGATCGGCGTGTACGGCGGCAAGCCCGTGCTGGCGGAGATGCTGGAGAGGTTCGGCGTCACCTCCGAGATGGTGGCCGCGGGCGCCAACGCCGGGATGTTCTCCCTGTCCCGCGGCTTCTCTCCCGAGCAGTGGGAGCGGATCAACGCCTGGCTCGACCGCATCTACGACGACTTCGTGGGCAAGGTCGCCCAGAGCCGTGACCTCACCCGCGAGCGGGCGCACGAGCTGGCCCGCGGCCGGGTGTGGACCGGCGCCGACGCCAAGGCCAGCGGTCTGGTGGACGAGCTGGGCGGCCTGGAGGACGCGCTGGCCCTGGCCAGGAGGCGGGCCGAGCTGGCCGACGACGCCCCTGTGCGCACCTATCCGCGGCTCAACCCGCTGGAGCGGCTGCGCGGGCCGGAGTCCAGCGAGGACAAGTCGGCCGCGCTGGCCAGGATCCGGCTGGACGCCTGGGGGCCGCTGGCCCGGCTGTCCGCCGAGCTCGGCCTGCCCGCCGCCTCAGGTCCTCTCCTGCTCCCCGAGTGGTACACGATCCGCTGACGGCGGCCGCTGATCAGGTTCCCATCGCGCGGTAGCGGGCGCGGAGGCGTACCAGGGGCTGGAGTGCGGGGTTGAGGTAAGGGACGGCGAGCACGGCGGCGACGTAGAGCGTGTGATCTCCGGCCGGGACCACCTTGGTGGTCTCGGCCTCCAGCGCCGCCACCCCGCCCTCCACCACCAGCGCGTCCGTGTGCGCGCCGCGGTGGTGCGGCGTGCCCGCCACCAGGAGCCGCGCGCTGGGGCGGCCGGGGGTGGCGAAGCGGCTGGCGACGGCGGCCTGGCCGGACGACAACAGGGAGACCGCCCAGCGGTCCTGGCGGAGCAGGACCTCGTTGAGGTAGCCGCTGCTGGTCAGGCTGATCAGGACGAGCGGGGGCGCGAGCGAGACGGACATCACCGCCGAGACGGTGACGCCCAGGTCGTCACGCCCGTCGCGGACGGTCACCACGCCGACGCCGGACGCGAGCTGCGCCATCGCCTCTGTGAACTCGCTCGTGACCTCGCTCACCGCGAGGGCCCCTGAGGAGCCCTCGCGGCGCGGGTCAGCCGAGCCCGTTGGTGCTCAGCCATTCCTTGGCCACCGTGGCGGGCTCGTCCTTGTTGACGGAGATCTTCTGCATCATCTCCAGGAGGGACTCCGTGGAGAGCTTCGCCGAGACGGCGTTCAGCGTGGTCCTGATCGTGTCGCTCGCTCCGGCCTTGTTGAGCAGCGGCGTCACGTTCTGGGCAGGGAAGATGTTCTTGGTGTCCTGAAGGGGCACCAGGTTGTTCGCCGCCATCTTGGGGTCGGTGGTGAACACGTTGCCGACCTGGATCGTGCCGTCCTTCAGGGCGTCAGCCGTGGTCGGCCCGGTGGGCTTCCACTGCTTGAACTCGATCCCGTAGACCTCCTTGAACCGAGCCTCCCACCGCTTCTTGAACTCGGGCGGGCCGCCGACGATCATCGTCTTGGAGACCTTGGCGAGGTCCTCCATCGTGTTCAGCGACTGCTTGGTCTGGGTGTCCTTGCTGATGGACAGGCTGTCCTTGTCCTCGGCGGGCGAGGAGTCGAGCACTTCGAGCTCGGCCGGCAGCTTCTCCTTCAGGGCCGTGTTGACCTCGTCGGTCGTCGCGGCCGTGGCCTTGAGGTCGATGAAGGCGAGCAGGTTGCCGTTGTACTCGGGGACGATCGTCAGACCGCCGCTCTTCACCTGGTCATAGACGGCCTCACGGCTGCCGATGCGCGGCTTCTCCTCGACCTGCACGCCCTTGGCCTCAAGGGCCTGCGCGTAGATCGACCCGAGCAGCACGCTCTCGTCGAAGTCGAAGGAACCAACGATGGCCTTGCCGCCCCCGCCCGAGGCCGACCCGCTGGGAGCCGCGCTCGTGGTGTCGAGCGGGTTGCCCCCTGCGGTGTCACCACCGCCGCCACCACAGGCGGCCAGCGCGAGCATCGCCGTGACGAACACACCTGCGATGCCGTACTTGCGTCTCATCTTGCTTTTCCCTTCTAAGCGGGAGGTAATACCGGAGACTATCGGACCTTAAGCCGCTGACTCACCCCCGGGGAGACCGTCACCTTCTGCACGAGGGCGAACAGGATCTGCACGACGAGGGCGAACAGCACAATCAGTACAGAACCCCCGACAACGCTCGCGTAATCCTTCGTCGCGAAACCGTCGATCACATAGCGCCCCAGGCCGCCGAGCCCGGTGTACGCGGCGACCGTGGTGGTGGCCACGACCTGGATCGCGGAGAGCCGGCAGCCGAGCAGGATCAGCGGCAGCGCGACCGGCACCAGCACCCGCCCGAGCACCTGCCCGCCGCGCAGCCCCATCCCGTACGCCGCGTCGCGCAGCTCGGGATCGACGCCCTTGACGCCCTCGAACGTGTTGACCAGGATCGGCGGCACCGACAGCAGCACCAGCGGAATGATCACCGGCCAGATCGAGGACGTACCGAGCAGCAGCACGAACATCACCAGCAGCCCCAGCGTGGGCAGCGCCCTGGCCAGGTTCGCCGAGACGACGATCAGCACCTCGCCGCGGCCGGTGTGACCGATCAGCAGCCCCAGCGGCATCGCGATCAGCACGGCGAGCAGCAGCGCCAGCGCCGAGAACTCCAGGTGCTCCAGCAGGCGCGCGGGGATCCCGTCGGGGCCCGCCCAGTTCGCGCCGTTGCCGAAGAACTCGGCCAGCCAGGCGAAGAAGTCGGTCAGCCAGCTCATGACCCCGTTCCCTTCCGCGCGCGTACCCAGGGGGTCAGCAGCCGCTGCGCCAGGACCAGCAGGCCGTCGGCGACCAGCGCGAGCGCCACGATGAGCACGATGCCGACGATGACCGGCGGCATGAACGGGTTCTGGTAGGCCCGCGTGAACAGCCCGCCGAGCCCGCCCTGGCCGATCAGCGCGCCCACGCTGACCAAGCTGATGCTGGAGACCGCGACCACCCGCAGCCCGGCCAGCACGACCGGCACCGCGATGGGCAGCTCGACCGTCAGCAGCCGGCGCGCCGGGGTGAAGCCCATCGCGACCGCCGACTGGCGTACGTGGTCGGGCACCGAGCCCAGCCCGTCGACGACCGCGGGGATCAGCACCGCCATGCCGTAGAAGGTGAGCGGGATGATCACGGTGGTCTGCGACAGGCCGGTCACCGAGATCAGCAGCATGAAGACGGGCAGCGAGGGGAGCGCGTAGATGACGTTCATCAGCCCGGAGGTGGGCTGGTAGAGCCAGCGGTAGCGGACGCAGGCCAGCCCGAGCGGCAGCGCCACGACCAGCGCGACCAGGATCGGCACCAGAGACATCGTCAGGTGGTCGGTGAGCAGGTTCTTGATGCTGTCGACCCGGCCGGTGTCCCAGTTGCGCGCGATCCACTCCCAGATCGTGGGGGGACCGTCACCCATCTGCGGCCTCCGCCAGCGCCTCGTCCAGCGCCTCCCTGGTGGCCACGCCTGCGACCTTGCCGTCCTCGTCCACGGCCACGGCGCAGCCGGACGGGGACAGCAGCGCCGCGTCGAGCGCCGAGCGCATGGAGTCGCGACCATGCGTGTACGTCCCGTACGACTCCAGCTCGCCGGGCCGCGATCCGGAGATCCACCCGAGCGGCCGGCCGGCGTCGTTCACGACCAGCAGCCACGGCTCGTCCGACGGGCCCGTGGCGCCTTCCTTCACGGTGAGGTCGGTGCGCAGGCGCAGGCGCTCCGTCGAGACGAACTGCAGCCGCCTGATCCCCCTGTCGTGCCCCAGGAACTCCCTGACGAAGTCGTCGGCCGGCTCCGACAGCAGCGTCTTGGGGTCGGCGAGCTGCGCCAGCTTGCCCCCGACCCGCAGCACGGCCACGCGGTCGCCGAGCTTGATGGCCTCGTCGATGTCGTGGGTGACGAAGACGATCGTCTTGTTCAGCTCCGCCTGGAGCCTGAGCAGCTCCTCCTGGAGGCTCGTGCGCACGACCGGGTCCACCGCGCTGAACGGCTCGTCCATCAGCAGCACGGGCGGGTCGGCGGCGAGGGCCCTGGCCACGCCCACGCGCTGCTGCTGCCCGCCCGAGAGCTGGAACGGGTAGCGCCCGGCGAAGGCCGGGTCGAGCCCGACGCGTTCGAGCAGCTCCATGGCCCTGGCCCGAGCCTTCTTACGGTCCCAGCCGAGCAGGTAGGGGACCGTGGCGATGTTGTCGATGATCTTCCTGTGCGGGAAAAGCCCGGCCTGCTGGATGACATAACCGATGCCGCGCCGCAGCGTGGGCGGGTCGATGCCCTGCACGGGCACGCCGTCGAGGAGGATCTGGCCCTCCGTGGCGTCGATCATGCGGTTGATCATCCGCAGAGAGGTCGTCTTCCCGCAGCCTGACGGGCCGACGAACACGGTGATCTCACCGGTGGGCGCCTCCAGGCTGAGGCTGTCCACGGCGACCGTTCCGTCTGGGTAGCGTTTGGTGACAGCGTCGAATGTGATCACGCGCGACTCTCGCTTTTAGGGCTTTTTGGCAGGGGCCGCGGCCCCCCTGCCACGACCGCCGCATGATCTATCGGACCACAGACTACGGCGATCCGGACCTTCCTGTCCCGTTGGACCGTGCTTAAACGCTTCACTGACCAGGGAGATTCACACGAAATCCTGATCTGGTAGTGCGCCAGACCCACTGTGTTGGCATGATTACCCCCACAAACCTCCGACGCCGCAACCCTCACTCCCCTCAGCCTCCGCACAAACAGCAAGAGGATCCGGCCCGTGTCCCAGCCGCTCACCGGTCAGCGCCATCGCGCAGAAGTGATCGCAGAGCTCTACGACCGTTATGCCGCCGGGCTGTTCGCGTACTGCGCCGACCAGCTCGGTGACCTCGGCTCCGCGTCCGACGTCCTGGTGGCCGTGCTCACCAGCGTCCCCGACGCCGAGCCTCCACGTGCTGCCCTCTACGCCCTGGCTCGCCGCGAGATCCACCGGCGGGACGTCACCTACTCTCCCCCCGCGGTCGACGCCCTCGTCGATCCGGCTTCCGCGCTCGTTGAGCGCACCCTGCGGGAGCTGCGCCCGCATCAGCGCGAAGTGCTGATGCTGTGCGCGGTCTGCGGGCTGAGCAAGGCCGAGCTGGCCTGGGTGCTCGACGTGGCGCCCGACACCGCCGGTGAGCTGGCGGTGGGAGCCGGGCACCGGTTCCGGCAGGCGCTGGGAACGGCGCTGCTGAACCTCGGCGCCCGCGTGCCCAGCCAGGCGGCCGACGTCTACGGCGCACTCGGCATCGCGCCGCTGGACGACGTGCTGCGGCGGCTGCCGTGGCCGGCGCCGCCGGGCGGGCTGCGCGTCTACTTCGCGGGCTCCCGCTCCCCCGCGCCGGGACCGTTGTTCGTCAAGCCGCGCTGGCCGGCCCCGCCGGTCTGGCCGCAGCCGCTGGCGAAGGCCGATCCGGCGAGCAGCACAGTGATCTTCCCCGCCGAGCTGATGTCGCCGCCCGCGCCGTCGCGGGTGCCCGTGCACGACGCGACCACGGCCCCGATGCCCAAGGTGCGCGACCGGTACGACCCCCTCGACACCGCGAGGCCGCTCAGGGACCCCCTGGGGTCGGCCAGGCCGCTCAGGGACCCGCTGGACACCGGCCGGTCGCTCAGGGATCCGCTGGGGGCGTCCAGGCCGTGGGAGCAGCCGTTCTTCCTGTCCGCTCCCGATGACCCGGACGACCTCGGGCCGTTCGCGACGGGGGATGTGATCCTGCCCAAGGACTCACCCGAGCCGTTCGCGACCGGTGACGTGATCCTGCCCAAGGACGCGCTGGAGCCGTACGTGCCCGGTGACGTGTTCGGCGACGTGCTGGTGCACAAGGGGCCGGCGCGTCCGGTCCAGGAGCCGCCGCCCTTCGCCGAGCAGCCGCCGGGCCTGCCGTCGGGGTGGGCCGGCGTCCCGCCGCTGTCGCGCCCCGACGTCCCGCCGTCGGGATGGGTCGGCGTCCAGTCGGTGTCGCGCCCCGACGTCCCACCGTCGGGGTGGGCCGCCGCTCAGCCGCTGTCGCGGGCCGACGTCCGGCCGGCGCCGTGGGCGCCGCTCCGGCAGTCGTCCCGGCCGGAGGAGCCGCTGCAGGAGGCGGCTCCGCTGTTCAAGCCGCGCGCCAAGCCGGGACCCAAGTCCGGTGGTAAGACCGGCGCCAAGCACGGTGGTAAGTCCAGCAATAAGCAGGGCGGCAAGCGCGGCGGGCAGTCCGAGGAGCCGGTCTACCGGCTGCCGATGACCGAGGAGCCGCGCGAGGAGCCACCCGCCGCGGAGCCGTTCGGCGGGCCGTCCCTCGCGAAGCCGTCCCTCGGCAGGCCGTCACCGGGTGAGCCCGGCAGGCTGTCGGCCGGTGGGCCGCTCCGGGCGGCCGGGCAGGGGCCGTCGTCCATGCTGGACCCGCGTCCGATCCGCGCCAGGCCCATGCCCAAGCGGCGCCCGGTCGTGACGAGGCGTCCGCAGAAGCAGCGGCGGCGCAGGGACCGCCACTACGACTGGGCCTGGGAGCTGATCGGGTTCCTGGTCTGCGTGGTGATCGCGATGATCGTGTTCTTCTCCGTGCCGATCTTCATCGACTGACGCCGGCGTTCGCGAGCGGGCCGCCTCCGGCCCGCTCGCGGGCTCCCGCTGATGTCACATTTCCGCCGCGCCCCGAGTCATAGCTCTGACCGAACACATCGGAACGACCTGACTCGGAGGCACGGAACATGGAAGCACGGATGGGCAACCCGGCGGGTGTCGTTCCCGGGGCCATGCAGGCCCTGCTCACCCTCGGCAGGACCGTCGGCGGCGCGGGCGTGCCGACGCAGCTGCGCAACCTCGTCTACCTGCGGGCGAGCCAGATCAACGGCTGCAGCGTGTGCGTCGACATGCACGCCCGCGACCTGAAGAAGAACGGCGAAACGGACGAGCGGCTCTGGTCGGTGGCGGGGTGGCACGACGCGCCGTACTTCACCGACGCGGAGCGGGCGGCGCTGGCGCTCACCGAGGCCGTCACCCGGATCGGCGACCGGACGGACCCCGTTTCCGACGCGGTGTGGAACGAGGCCGCCGCCCACTTCTCCGAGACCGAGCTGGCCGGCCTGATCATGGCCATCGCCGTGGTGAACCTGTGGAACCGGCTCAACGCCTCCACCCGCCAGGTGGCCGGCGCGTGGACCGGCTGATCAGCCGGACGACAGGATCAGGCCGCTCGTCGGCACCCCCGTCCCGGCGGTGACCAGGACGTTCGTGACGCCGGTGAGCTGGTTGGCCGCGGTGCCCCTGATCTGGCGCACGGCTTCGGCGATGCCGTTCATGCCGTGGATGTAAGCCTCCCCGAGCTGCCCGCCGTGCGGGTTGACGGGGAGGCGGCCGTCCAGCTCGATGCCGCCGTCCTTGAGGAACTCCGGCGCCTCGCCGCGCCCGCAGAAGCCCAGCTCCTCCAGCTGGGCCAGGACGAACGGGGTGAAGTGGTCGTACAGGATGGCGGTTTGGATGTCTTTGGGCGACAAGCCCGACATTTCCCACAATTTTCGGCCGACGACTGACATCTCCGGGAGGCCGCTCATGTCGTCGCGATAGTAGCTGGTCATCATCATCTGACCTGCTCCCGAGCCCTGGGCCGCGGCCGTGATCATCGCCGGGGATCTGCGCAGGTCGCGGGCCCGTTCGGCGGAGGTCACGACCAGGGCCACCGCGCCGTCGCTCTCCTGGCAGCAGTCGAGCAGGTGCAGCGGCTCCACGATCCACCTGGACGCCTGGTGCTCGGCCAGCGTGATCGGCCGCCCGTGGAACCAGGCCGCCGGGTTGGTGGCCGCGTGCCTGCGCATCGCCACCGCCACCCGGCCGAAGTCCTCGGATGTCGCGCCGTAGGTGTGCATGTACCGGCGCGCGAACATCGCCACCCACGCCGCCGGGGTCATCAGCCCGTACGGGACGTGCCAGCTCATCTCCAGCCCCTGGGAGGAGGGCTCGCCGGACAGCCGGGAGTTCGGCTGGCCGAAGCGGCGTCCCGAACGCTCGTTGAACGCCCGGTAGCAGACGACCGTCTCCGCCATCCCCGTCGCCACGGCCATGGCCGCGTGGGCCACGGTCGCGCAGGCCGCGCCGCCGCCGTACTCGACGCGGGAGAAGAAGGTCAGGTCGCCGATCCCGGTCTCCCTGGCGACGGCGATCTCCTGGTTGGAGTCCTGGCTGTAGGTGACCATGCCGTCCACGTCGCCGGGCGACAGGCCGGCGTCGTCCAGCGCCGACAGCACCGCCTCGGCGGCCAGCCGCAGCTCAGAACGCCCCGACTCCTTGCTGAACTCGGTGGCACCGATGCCGGCGATGGCCGTGCGCGCGCTCAACAACGCCTGCTCTCCTTCTGTGATCTCACGTAACCGGAAAGGGGGCCGGGAGGGTGAAGGTGACGGTGCCGGTGGCGTGGTCCCCCAGGCTCACCTTGCCGCGCACCTCGGCGGTGAACCGGCCGTCCTCGTGCGCCACGATCGTCCCGCCGAAGCTCAGCCGGTCCCCCGCGTACGCGGGGACGCCGAGCTTGACGTCGATGCGCCTGATGACGGCCCCGGGGCCGGTCCAGTCGGTGACGTAGCGCTCGACCAGGCCCATGGTGGTCAGGATGTTGAGGAAGATCTCCTTCGAGCCCTGCGCCCTGGCGATCCCGGTGTCGTGGTGCACCGGGGTGAAGTCCATGGTGGCCAGCGCGGTCGAGACGACCACGGTGGGCGTGAGCTCGATCGACAGCTCCGGCAGCGCGGCGCCGATCCGTACCTGATCCTCGGTCAGCGTCATCACGGCTCCCGCGGCGTCCACATCGGGAGGACGAGCCGGTCGTCCATCGGGCGATACGTCACGCGCAGCGGCATGCCGACACCTACTTCCTCGATCGGGCAGTCCACGACGTTGCCCACCATCCGCACTCCTTCGGGCAGCTCCACCACGGCCACCACGAACGGGGTCACGCGGCCGGGCACGGGCGGGTGGTGGTGGACGACGTAGCTGTAGAGGGTGCCCTCGCCGCTCGCGACCACGTGGGTGCGGTTGGCCGATCGGCACTGGGGGCACATCGGGCCGGGCGGGTGGCGCAGCTCGCCGCAGTCGGCGCAGGTCTGGATGCGCAGCTCGCCTGCCCGCACGCCGTCCCAGAAGAAGGCGGTGTCCTGGTTGACCGCGGGCTGCAGCGGGTACGCCGCCCGCTCCTCCTTCACCGGCCTGGTCACCGGCCTGAACTTCAGCACCCTGAACAGCATCTCGGCGACCGGCTCGTCCTCGCTGTACCAGGTGACGGTCCAGGTGGCGAAGTAGCCGACGCCGAGGGCCGTCCTCTTGGGGCCTGCCAGGTCGGTGAACCTGGTGCCGGGGGTCAGGACCTCGCCGAGGCGCGCGTACCGGTGATAGGTCTGCTCGCAGTTGGTCGCGACCACGCCCGTGTAGCCGTTGGCGTTCAGCGCGGCCAGCAGGTCGTCCACCGGCGAGCGGTCCTTGGCCGCGGGCCGCACGCCCGGCATATTCCAGACCTGGGCCATCGCGGGCGGGGCCACGCCCTGGTCGAGGTAGGCCGGGTTGGCGTCGCCCATGGCGTCCAGCCAGTGCCTGATCATGGGGACGTTCACGGGGTCGGCCGCCGGGGCGCCACGCAGCTCGCCCAGCGCCACCTGCTTGGCCGCGAGCTCGTGCAGCTCCTCGTCGGTCATCTCGCGCTGCTCGGTGATCTCGGCGGTCATCGGGGCGGCCTCGGCAGATTCAGGCCGAGCATCGCGATCAGCTCGCGCTGCACCTCGTTCACCCCGCCGCCGAACGTCAGCACCACCGCCCCCTTCACGCCGTGGTCCACGCGTTCGAGCAGCTCGGCCGTCTCCGGGTCGGACGGGTCGGCGTACCTGGCCAGGATGTCGCCGACGAGCCGGCCGACCTCCTGCATCCGCTCGGAGCCGTAGATCTTGGTGGCCGACGCGTCGGGCGCGCCCAGCCAGCCGAGGTCCATGTTCGCGGCCACCTGCCAGTTCAGCAGCTCGTTCGTGCGGTAGGCGGCCCACACCCTGGCCAGCGCGCGCCGCACGTCCGGGTTCTCCACCAGCCCCGAGCGGCGGGCCCAGGCGAGGAAGCGGTCATACGTCTGGCCCAGGTTGCCGGCCGGGCCGAGGGTGACGCGTTCGTGGTTGAGCTGGTTGACGATCAGGTCCCAGCCCTTGTCCACCTCGCCGACCACCATGTTCACCGGGACGCGGACGTCGGAGTAGTAGGTGGAGTTGGTGTGGTGGCGGCCGTCCATGGTGACGATCGGCGTCCAGGAGTAGCCGGGGTCGTCCGTGGCGGCGATCATCATGGTGATGCCCTTGTGCTTCTTGGCATCGGGGTTCGTGCGCGCGGCCAGCCAGATGTACTGGGCGTAGTGCGCGCCGCTGGTGAAGATCTTCTGGCCGTTGACGACGTAGTGCTCGCCGTCCAGCACCGCCGTGGTCCGCAGGGAGGCCAGGTCGGTGCCCGCCTCCGGCTCGCTGTAGCCGATCGCGAAGTGGCACTCCCCCGCCAGGATGCGCGGCAGGAACAGGTCCTTCTGCTCCTGGGTCCCGTACTGCATGAGCGTGGGCCCGACCGTCTGCACCGTGATGATCGGGTACGGGACGCCGGCCCGCGCTATCTCGTTGGCGAAGATCTGCTGCTCCAGCGGGCCGTAGCCGCCTCCGCCGTATTCCTTGGGCCACCCGAGCCCCAGCTTGCCGTCGCGGCCGAGGCGGCGGCAGTGCTCCATGTACGCCTCGCCGAACGGGTCTTCGGCGATCTTCCTGCGATCCTCGTCGCTGAGGCAGCCACGGAAGTACGCGCGCAGCTCGTCGCGCAGCCCGCGCTGGTCAGCGGTCAGGTCGATCAGCATCAGAGTAGCGCTCCGATCAGGTCGAGCTGGGCGTCGGCGCCGCCGAGCAGGTGGGACAGGTGCTTGGCCTGGGCGAAGTAGCGGTGCAGCGGGTAGGTCACGTCGAGCCCGAGCCCGCCGTGCAGGTGCTGGCAGGTGTAGAGGGCCTTGACCGCCTCGCTCACGTGATACCCGGCCAGCGCCAGGTCGTCCTCGGCCGGCAGCCCTTCGCCCAGCCGCCAGGCCGCCGACCACACGGCCACGTCCAGCGCCCGTCCCGCGATGTAGACGTCGGCGATCTGCATCGTCACGGCCTGGAACTCGGCCAGCGCCCGGCCGAACTGCTTGCGCGTCCTGATGTAGGCGGTGGTCAGCTCCAGCGCCCCGGCCAGCACGCCGCTCGCCTGGGCCGCGACGGCCGCGGTGTAGAGCCGCCTGATCCCGGCGACCGCCTCGTGCCCCGCCACCCGCTCGGCGGGAGTGTCGTCGAGCACGACCGTGACCGCGGGCTCGCCGGTGGCGGTGTACTCCGCACTGGTCCGCGGCGACTCCACCAGGAACAGCCCTTCGTCGGCGGTGACCAGCACCGCGTCCTCCGGGTAGGGCACCGAGACCTTGCGGCCGGTCAGCGCCCAGCCGCCGCCTTCCTCGCGGGCCGTCGTCAGCGGCGGGTCGGCCAGCGCCCGGCCGGGCTCGCGGAGCGCGAGCGTGCCCCTGCTGATCCGCCGCTGCTGGGCCGGGGTGCCGTAGCGGGCCAGGGCCAGCGTGCTCACCAGCGTGGGCAGCGCCGCGACCGGTGCCGCCCGCGCGCCCACCTCCCGCAGCACCACGGCCATCTCCACCGGCCCGAGCCCGGCGCCGCCCGCCTCCTCCGAGGCGCACACGCTCATGAGCCCGGCCTGCCACAGGCCGTCCTCGCCCCCGTCCCTGGCGAGGACCTCGGCCGCCAGCTTCTTCAGCTCCTGCTGGGTTTCGTCCAGGTTGAAATCCATCAACTCTCCAAGAGGTGGTGCCTGCCGTGCCGGTCGAACTCCTCCTCGATCGCCTTCACGTCCGCGTCGGTCAGCGGCCTGAGCCCGGCGGGCGTACGCCACCAGACCGGGTCGGCGGTGCGCCACGACTCCCCCGCGAGGAGCCGCTTGATCACCTTGTGCGACGGCGTCTGCGGCAGACGATCACAGAGGCGGATATATCGGGGTATCGACTTGGCGCCCAGATCGCGGCGGGACGCCAGGAAGGCGGCGAACGCGGCCGGGTCGAAGGCGCCCTCCAGGACGAGCGCCGCCATGACCTGGTCGCCGGCCGCCGCGTCGGGCACCGGGTAGACGGCCGCCTCGATCACCCCGCCGAACTCCCGCAGCGCGGCCTCGATGGGCGCGACCGCCAGGTTCTCGCCGTCCACGCGCAGGCGCTCGGTGCCCCGGCCGGCGAAGAACACGTAGCCGTCCGCGTCCGCGTAGGCCAGGTCGCCGGACCAGAACGCGCCGTCCCTGATCCGCTCGGCGTCCGCCTCGGGGTCGTTGTAGTAGCCCTCGAACAGCCCGAGCCCGGCCGTGTTGACCAGCTCGCCGACGGCCTCGTCCGGGTTGAGCAGCCGGCCTTCCGTCACGCGGCCCGGCGGGCACGGCCGGCCGGTGAAGGGGTCGAGGATCCGCACGCCCTCGGGCAGCCTTCCGAGGCAACCGGGCGGTCCCGCCGGGTCGGGGGTGAGCGAGACGGCGGTCTCCGTGGACCCGAAGGCGTCGATCACGTGGCAGCCGAACCGCTCCCCGAACCTCCTGGTCGCCACCGCGCTGCCCTCGTTGCCGAACGCGATCTTGAGCGGGTTGTCGGCGTCGTCCGGGTGTTCCGGGGTGGCCAGGACGTAGGAGAGCGCCTTGCCCACGTAGTGCAGGTATGTCCCGCCGTACCGTCTGATGTCGGGCAGCAGCCCCGAGGCCGAGAACCTGCGCCGCAACGCCAGCGCCGCCCCCGAGGCCACGGCCGGGGCGTAGGCGGCCATCAGGGCGCCGGAGTGGAACAGCGGCATCGAGCAGTAGACGACGTCGGCGGGTGAGAGCAGGGCCGCGAGGCTCGTGCCCGGCACGGCGATCTTCCGCTGCGAGATCCGCACCGCGCGGGGCCGGCCCGAGGTGCCGGAGGTGAAGATCAGCATCACCAGCTCGCCGGGGCCGGGCGGCGCACTCGCCGTGACCGGCACGCCTTGTGTCCCCGGCTCGTCCGCCTGCGGCTCCTCCAGGTCGAGGGTCTCGATCCCCAGGGCCTCCGCCACCGGGCGGGCGATCCCGGCGTAGGGGCCGTCCGCCAGCAGGAGGTCCACGCCGGTGGCGCGGGCGTCGCGGATCAGCTCGTCCACCGAGCGGGTGGGGTTCAGGGCGACGACCACGTGCCCGCTCAGCGCCGCGCCGCCCACGAGGAAGACCAGGCCCGGGACGTTCTCGCTGAGCACGCCGACGTGCAGCCCCGTGCCGCGTCCGGACAGCCACTTCCCCGCGGCCCGGCAGGCGGCGACGTGCGCGCGCCACGACCACACCGCGTCCTCGAACATCAGCCCAGGTCGATCGTCCTCGGCCCGTGCGAGGAGCAGGGAAGCGAGGGTGTCCGCGGTCATCGCTCCTCCAGCAAGCGCTAGGTACGCCGAATCGCAAACTAGAACAGATTCTAATATCTGTCCAGTGGCCGTCCATGACGATAAGTCGCGACATATGCGCGTAACGCCGTAGACATGGGCCTATACGGCTTCTTTGTGACTCGCGAGTAACAAGCCGCGTTATCGAGAAATCAGATAACGTGTTCTTATGCGTACCTCGCACGCGGCAATCGCCGCGCCCTCCAGCGACACCGAGGGGACCATGGAGACCCACGCCACGCCGCCGGGCGGGCACAGCGTCCGTACGCGCAGCCAGCACCAGCGCCGCAAGCGCATCGTCCAGGCCGCTGCCGCGCTGGCCTCGCGCGGCGGGGTGGAGGCCATGCAGATGCGCACGGTGGCCGAGCGCGCGGGTGTGGCGCTCGGCACCCTCTACCGCTACTTCCCCTCCAAGATGGACCTGGTCGTGGCGGTGGTCGGCGAGGAGATCGACCTGCTGGAGAGCAGCATCGAGCGCCGTCCGCCCGGCGCCTCGACGCCGTCGAGCCGCGCGGTGGACGTGCTGATGCGCGCGACCAGGGGGCTGATGCGCGAGCCCGAGCTGGCCGACGCGCTCATCCGATCGCTGATCATGGCGGAGGTGCAGACGCCGTTCGGCGACCGTATGACGGGGCTGCTGCTGCGCGTCTCGGCCGACGGCCTGACGCTGGAGCAGGCCAGCGAGGAGCAGCTGGACCTGGCGGGGTCGCTGGCCAGCGTGTGGGTGCAGGAGCTGCTGGAGATGCTGCGCGGCCGCCGCACCTATGACCAGATCCAGCGCCGCATCGAAACCGCCTCCGCCAGACTGCTCACCGACATCTGACATTCAGGCCAGCTGTTACGGCTTCGCGCGGTGGGCCGCCAGTCGCCGCACTTCGGCTCCGGCCTTCCAGGGACACGGCCGCTGACCCGTCAGTGGCGCGCCACCGCAACGACGCGCCCAGTGGGCCCGCCCAGAAGGCGGCGGTGGGCCGACCCAGCGTCCTGCGATGGCCGGCTCTGAGCCGTTGGTGGGACGGGGCCGTTCGGGGGTCAGGTGGTGGTGACCTGGAAGGTGCGGCGGTAGGTGTGGGGTGAGATGCCCATCGCGGCCTGAAGATGCTGCCTGAGCGACGCCGCCGTGCCGAAGCCCGCCCGGTCCGCGATCCGGTCCACCGGCAGGTCGCTGGCCTCCAGCAGGTGCCTGGCCAGGGCGATGCGCTGTTGGGTCAGCCACTGCCCCGGGCTCATCCCCACCTCCTGCCGGAAGTGCCTGGTGAACGTGCGCCTGCTCATCCCCGCGTGCCCGGCCAGGTCGTCGAGCCGGAGCGGGGCGCCCAGCCGTTCCATGGCCCAGGCCCTGGTGGGCGCCGTGCCGATGGTGGACGGCTCGGGCACGGGCTGCTCGACGTACTGGGCCTGGCCGCCGTCGCGCCACGGCGGCACCACGCACAGCCTGGCGACCCGGTTGGCGACGTCGCTGCCGTGGTCGCGGCGTACGAGGTGCAGGCAGAGGTCCACGCCCGCCGCCGCGCCCGCCGAGGTGAGCACGTCGCCGTCGTCCACGAACAGCACGTCCGCGTCCATCCGCACCTTCGGGAACGCCGCCGCGAGCCGCTTGGCGTGCCTCCAGTGCGTCGTCGCCGGACGGTCGTCGAGCAGGCCCGCGGCGGCCAGCACGTACGTACCGAGGCAGATGGACACGAGCCGGGTACCGGGCCGCAGACTCTCCAGGGCCCCGGCCAGCCCGGCGGGCAGCGACCGCCTGCCGTCGAGCCGGGCGAACCACTCGGCGGCCGGCACCACGACCGTGTCGGCGGTGGCCAGCACGCTCGCGTCGTGCTCGACCGCGACCGAGTAGTCGGCGGCGGTGGCGACGGGCTCGCCGTCGAGCGTGCAGGTGAGCACCTCGTACAGGCGCTCGTCATTGGGCCCCCGCGCGGTGCAGAAGATCCGGGACGGCACGCTGAGCTCGAACGGGATGACCCCGTCGACGGCGAGGACGGCCACGCGATGCATGGCCCGATCTTTACACATCATGACCTCCGGGCCACTCGCGGACCGGGTCCAGGCAGAGCAGGCTGGACCCCATGACGATGAACGCGATCAGTCAGGACGTACTCGGCGGCCCTGACGTGCTCAAGCCGGTGCAGGTCGGCAAGCCCGCCCCCGGGCCGACCGAGGTGCTGGTGCGGGTGGAGGCGGCGGGCCTGAACCCGACCGACTGGAAGACCCGCGAGCTGGGCGGCCTGCTGCGGCTGGAGCCGCCGTTCGTGCTGGGCTACGACGTCTCCGGCGTGGTCGAGGGCTCCGGCGTGGGGCAGGCGCTCTACGCGCCGGGCGACGAGGTGTTCGGCATGCTGAAGTATCCGGAGGGGCACGGCGCGTTCGCCGAGTACGTCACCGCGCCCTCCCGGCACTTCGTGCGCAAGCCCGCGGGCATCGACCACGTCCAGGCGGCCGGGCTCCCGCTCGCCGCGCTGACGGCCTGGCAGGCGCTCGTGGACGTCGCCGGGCTGACGGGCGGCCGCCGGGTGCTCGTCCACGCCGCCGCGGGCGGGGTGGGACACCTGGCGGTGCAGATCGCCAAGGCGCGCGGGGCGCACGTGATCGGCACCGCCAGCGCGGCCAAGCACGA
This sequence comes from Nonomuraea rosea, assembly GCF_039539705.1. Taxonomy (NCBI): domain Bacteria; kingdom Bacillati; phylum Actinomycetota; class Actinomycetes; order Streptosporangiales; family Streptosporangiaceae; genus Nonomuraea; species Nonomuraea rosea. The sequence goes on from NZ_BAABDQ010000011.1 coordinate 217,980, forward strand.
CTTCCTGCGCGTTCTGGGGGCCGACCAGCTCGTGGACTACCGGAACGAGGACTTCGCCGAGGTCGTACGCGACGTGGACGTGGTGGTCGACACCATCGGCGGCGACTACGGGCAGCGGTCGCTGCGGACGATGCGCCGAGGCGGCACGATCGTCTCGCTCGCGCTCGGGGCGCTCGACAAGACCCTGCACGCGCAGGCCGCGGAGCTGGGCATCCGCTCGGTGGGCATGCTGGTGGAGCCCGACTACGCCGCGATGCGGGCCATCGCGGCGCTGGCCGAGGCCGGTCGGCTGCGTGCCGAGATCGCCGCCGTCCTCCCGCTGGCCGAGGCCGCCAAGGCGCACGAGCTGGGCGAGACCAACCGCACCACCGGCAAGATCGTCCTCACCGTCCCCCACTGAACCGGCGCCGCAGTGACCCGACGAGTCCCCGCCGAGCCGGCGCGTCCCCACAGGTCCCCACTGAGCCGCGGGTGCCCGTTGGGGACGACCGCGCGGCGGCCGGTGTTCATCGTGAAGCCTCTTGCTTGGTAGATCGTTGCCCTAATCGACGGGCGGAAGGCAAAAACCTCCCCGGTTTGTCGGTGGCGGCATCTATACAAGGGGTATGACCGACAAGCCGACGAACGAGGACTTCCTCCGGCTGGCTGACCCGATGCGGCGCGAGCTGCTGGCGCACTGCTACCGCATGATGGGGTCGGTGCACGACGCCGAGGACCTCGTGCAGGAGACCTACCTGCGCGCGTGGCGGGCCTACGACGGGTTCGAGGGGCGTTCCTCACTGCGTACGTGGCTCTATCGCATCGCCACCACCGCGTGCCTGACCGCGCTCGACAGCCGCACCAGGCGCCCGCTCCCGACGGGGCTGGGCGCCCCGAGCACCGAGGCGAGCGCGCCCCTGGTGCAGGACACCGAGGTGCCGTGGCTGGAGCCGATGCCCGACGCGCTGGCCGGCGCCGGCGCCGCCGACCCCGCCTCCATCGTGACCGCGCGCGAGAGCATCAGGCTCGCGCTCATCGCCGCGCTGCAGCACCTGCCGCCCAGGCAGCGGGCGGTCCTGATCCTGCGCGACGTGCTCAGGTGGAAGGCCGCCGAGGTGGCCGAGGCGGTCGGCACCTCCACGGCCGCCGTCAACAGCATCCTGCAGCGGGCCAGGGCCCAGCTCGGCGAGGTGGCGCCGAGCCTCGACGACCCGGTCGAGCCGCTGTCGCACGAGCAGCGCGCCCTGCTCGACCGCTACGTCGCGGCGTTCGAGAACTATGACGTCGACAGCCTGGTCGACCTGTTCACCAAGGACGCGGTCTGGGAGATGCCGCCGTTCGTGGGCTGGTACCAAGGGCCGGAGACGATCGCGGAGCTCACCAGGGTGCAGTGCCCGGCCGAGCGGGCGGGCGACCTCAAGCTCTTCCCGATCGCGGCCAACGGGCAGCCCGCCTTCGCGGTCTACTTCCGCCAGGACGGTGTCTACCACCAGTTCGCGATCATGGTGCTGACGTTCGCCGGGGAGCGCGTCAGCCACGTCGGCATGTTCTTCGAGGAGAAGCTGTTCGAGACCTTCGAGCTGCCTGCGACTTTGGAGAGCGAGGCTTCCGCGCCAAAGTAGAACGCGTTACAGTCACGCCAGAGCATCGTTCTGGAGGCGACTGTGGGCACACCTGTGATCGTCGAGGCCGTTCGCACCCCCATCGGCAAGCGGGCGGGCTGGCTGTCCGAGCTCAAACCGCAACAGGTTCTGGCCGGCGCGCTCAACGGGCTCGTCCAGCGATCGGGCATCGACCCGGCGCTGGTCGAGCAGGTGTTCGCCGGGTGCGTGACCCAGGCGGGCGAGCAGGGCGGGCACGTCGGGCGGCACTCGTGGCTGTATGCCGGGCTGCCCTACCAGACCGGCGTCACCACCGTCGACGCGCAGTGCGGGTCGTCGCAGCAGGCCGTGCACCTGGCGGCGGCGATGATCAGCGCGGGCGTGCTGGAGGTGGGCGTCGGGTGCGGCGTCGAGGTGATGAGCCGGGCGCCGCTGGGCAGCAACGTGCTGCCCGCCAAGGCCAAGCCGGACGACTGGAGCATCGACCTGCCCGACCAGTTCACCGCCGCCGAGCGGATCGCGCGGCGGCGCGGGCTGACGCGCGAGCGGCTCGACTGGTTCGGGGCGCGCTCACAGCGGCTGGCGGCCAAGGCGTGGGCCGACGGGCGGTTCGAGCGGGAGATCGTGCCGGTCGGCGAGGTCCGCAGGGATCAGGGATTACGTGAGACGACCGTGGAAGGGCTGGCCAAGCTCAGGCCGGTGATGGACGGCGCCCTGCACACCGCCGGCACCTCCTCGCAGATCTCCGACGGCGCCGCCGCCGTGCTGGTGATGAGCGAGCAGGCGGCGCGGCGGCACGGGCTGCGGCCCAGGGCGCGGATCCTGGCGCAGGCCCTGGTCGGGGCGGAGCCGTACTACCACCTGGACGGCCCGGTGGACGCCACGGCCAAGGTGCTGGCGGCGGCCGGCATGAGGATCGGCGACCTGGACCTGTTCGAGGTGAACGAGGCGTTCGCGTCGGTCGTGCTGTCGTGGGCGAGCGTGCACGAGCCGGACCTCGACCGCGTCAACGTCAACGGCGGCGCGATCGCGATCGGGCATCCGGTGGGCGCGACGGGCGCGCGGCTGCTCACCACGGCGCTGCACGAGCTCGAACGCTCCGATTCGGCGACCGCGCTGGTCACGATGTGCGCGGGCGGAGCACTGGCCACCGCGACGATCATCGAGCGGATCGGCTGACCACGTATCCGGTGCACACGCGCGGCACTCATACCTGCGGCACTCACAGACACCGCGCTCATCGGGCGCCGGGCTCGAACGGGCGGCACTCGTGGAGGTCGCGTTCATGGACGCGGCGTTCGTACAGACAAGGCATGTTTTCGATCGGGGGGCGGATGAAGAAGAAGACCAGGCGCAGGCCGTACGTGGAGCAACGGCCGCAGGAGCTCGGCGGCGGGGTGTGGAGCGTGCCGGTGCCGATTCCCGGCAACCCGCTCGGCTACACGCTCGTCTACGCCGTCGAGTCGCCCAGAGGACCTGTGCTGGTCGACGCTGGCTGGAACCATCCGGACGCCTGGGAGGCGCTCAGCGGCGGGCTCGCGACGCTCGGGTTCGACGTGGCCGAGGTGCACGGGGTGGTCGTCACCCATTTCCACCCCGACCACGCCGGGCTGGCCGGCCAGGTCAGGGACGCCTCAGGGGCCTGGATCGCCATGCATGAGAGCGACGCGGCGCTGGTCAGGCTCATGATCCAGTACGCGGCCACTGAGCACAACAGCTTCCAGTCCGACATGCTCATGCGGGCGGGCGCCGATCCCGACGAGGTCCAGGACGTGATGGGCACCAGGCCCGCGCCGCCCGCGCAACCCGACCGCGAGCTGCGCGACGGCGACCTGGTCGACCTGCCGGGCCGCAAGCTCAGGGCCGTGCACACTCCTGGCCACACTCCCGGGCACATCTGCCTGCATCTGGAGGACGCCGACCGGCTGTTCACCGGCGACCACGTCCTGCCCGACATCACCCCGCACATCGGTATCTATCCCTTCGACCGGGAGGACGTGGACCCGCTGGGCGACTTCCTGGAGTCGCTGGACCGGGTCGGCGAGCTGGTGCCCCTGGAGCTCGACGCCATCGAGGCGTTGCCGGCGCACGAATGGATATTTCCCGATGTGGCCGCGCGCGCCGCCGAGATCCGCCACCATCACGAGGAGAAACTCGACCGGCTGCGCGCTCTCCTGGCTCAGCGGCCGGCACCGCTGACCATCTGGGAGGTCGCCGCGATGATGACGTGGAACAGGCCATGGGACGACCTGGCGCCCGTGCTGAGAGGCATGGCGGCCGGAGAGGCAGCGGCTCACTTGCGCACGCTGGAGGCCCGGGGCCAGATTCGGCGCGTCTCCAGTGTCGATGCGGTCCGTTTCCAGGCCCTAGACTCCTAGACATCCGATGTCTAGGGAGAGAAGCGTGGCGGTCACCGACGCGGCCATTGACAAGATCAAACAAATGATCGTCTCGGGCGAGCTGGCTCCTGGCGATCGGCTGCCGAAGGAGGCCGACCTCGCCGAGCGGCTCGGCCTGTCACGCAATTCGCTGCGCGAAGCCGTACGCGCGCTGTCCTTGATCAATGTCCTGGACGTGCGGCAGGGCGACGGCACGTACGTCACCAGCCTGGAGCCGCACCTGCTGCTCGACACCATGTCGTTCGTGCTCGACCTGCACCGCGACGACACGGTGATCCAGTTCTTCGAGGTCAGGCGCATCCTGGAGCCCGCGGCCACCGCGCTGGCGACCGAGCTGATGACCGAGGCCGACATCGAGGAGCTGCGCGTGATCCTGGAGTCGCTGCCCGACCGTCCCACGGTCGAGGAGCTGGTGGCCAACGACCTGGAGTTCCATCAGCGGATCGCGCAGGGGTCGGGCAACAGCGTGCTGTGCTCGTTCATCGAGAGCCTTTCCGGCCCGACCACCCGGGCCAGGATCTGGCGGGGGCTCACGCAGGAGGGCGCGATGGAGAAGACGCGGGAGCAGCACACCGCGATCTACGAGGCCATCGCCGCCCGCCAGGCCGACGTGGCCCGCTCGTGGGCGACCGTGCACGTGGCGGGCGTGGAGTCGTGGCTGCGCACGGCGCTGGAGCTGGACTGACCGGCGTTCGGACCGGCGCGGGCCGGATCGGGTGATCACGTGCCGACGACCGGCGCGATCCAGGCGGGGCGACCCAGGCGGGGCGACACCGCGCGGGGCGCGCACGAGTACATGCGGCCGGGCGCAGCCGCCCGCCACGGTCACCGAGGAGTACCGGAAGGGCCTGTCCCACGCGTACGACTCGCCCGAGACGGTGCGGGCACGCGCTCGACCATGTCCTGACCGCCGCCCCGCTGCCCAAGGCCGTGCGGGACACCGCGATACGTGACAGCCTCTCCGCCAGCGCCGAGGCCCGGCACGAATGGCCCCTGCACGGCATTGCGCAGGACATCACACGCGCGGCGCGGGACATCGAGATCCCGGTGACGGTGCCGGCCGGGGAGAACGACGTGGTGGAGCCGCCACGCGTGTTGCGCGACCACCTTTTGCCCCATACCCCGCACGCGACCCTGACGACCGTCCCCTACGTCGGCCACCTGCTCCCCGCGGAAGCCCCCGGCGCCGTCGCGGCAGCCCTCGAAGACTTCCGCACGGCGGTTCAGCGCTGACCGTACCGGCCGGCGGTCAGGGAGTTTGACCGTCCGATGGGTAGAACCGGTGGCGTGCCCGACAAACTGGAGCGATACCGGAGCAAGCGCGACGCCCAACGCACTCCTGAGCCCGTTCCCGACGTGTCTCCCCCCTCGTCCGAGGGCAACGCGTTCGTGATCCAGGAGCACCACGCGCGGTCGCTGCACTGGGACCTGCGGCTGGAGCGCGACGGCGTCCTGGTGTCCTGGGCCGTCCCCAAGGGCCTGCCCGCCGACCCCGGCACCAACCACCTCGCCGTGCACACCGAGGACCATCCGATGGAGTACCTCACCTTCCACGGCGAGATCCCCAAGGGCGAGTACGGCGGCGGCAGCATGACCGTCTGGGACACCGGCACGTACGAGACGGAGAAGTGGTCGGATCGGGAGGTCAAGTTCGTCCTGCACGGCGGACGGGCCTCCGGCCGGTTCGTGCTGTTCCAGACGAGGGGCAAGAACTGGATGATCCACCGCATGGACGCCCCGGCCCGGGACCCGTTCCCGCCCCTCGACCCCATGCTGCCGACCTCCCGCGCGAAGCCGCCGCGCGACGCCTCTCCCTACGCCTTCGAGTTCGCGTGGGGCGGACGCCGCCTCCTGGTGCCCATCGACGGGGGCCGCACGACCGCCGCCCGCGAACATCCGTGGCTGCGGGACCTGGCGGAGTCCTTCGGCAGCCGCACGGCGGTGCTGGACGGGGAGCTGGCCACGCTCGGGGGCGCGGAGATCCTCCTCTTCTACGACCTCCTGTACGACGACGGCCGCTCCCTGACCGGCGAGCCCTACACCGTCCGGAGGGCGGCCCTGGAGGCGCTGGAGCTGACGGGCGGCCACTGGCAGACCGCGCCGTCGTGGCCGGGGGAGGCGGAGGCGGTGCGGCGGGCGGCGCGGGAGCAGGGGCTGCCAGGGGTGGTCGCCAAACGGATGGACTCGGCGTACGAGGCGGGGCCGTCGAAGTCGTGGCTGTTCGTCCCGTCCTGAGGGCGGCCGATCCACCACGAGAGCGGCGACCATTCCACCACGAAGGTAGCGACCAAACCACCATGAGAGTAGCGACCAAACCACCACAGGACCAGCGACCAAACCACCACGGTTGAGCCTTGAAACGTGCCATGCTAGATCCATGGTCAGCACTACTCTCGGCCGGATCGTGCCCCGTCATGCCGAGAAAACCGTCGTAGAAGCCCTCTCGGACACGCGCGTCGTCCTGATCAACGGCGCGCGGCAGTCCGGTAAGAGCACTCTGGTGAAGCACCTCGCCAAGGGAAGGACGGCCGAGTGCCGCGACCTCGACCGAGAATTCATGCGCCAAGCGGCCATCAGCGACCCCGAAGGATTCATCGACTTCCCCGGCATGATGGTCATCGACGAGATCCAACGTGTGCCGGAGCTCCTGCTGGCCATCAAGGCGCAGGTCGACGCCGACCCCAGGCCCGGCCACTACCTGCTGACGGGCTCCGCCCGCATACTCGGGCTGCATGCGTTGCCGGACACCCTCGTGGGGCGGATGGAGACCATTGAGCTCTGGCCTTTCTCCCAAGGCGAGATCGACGACACTCCTGACCGCTTCATCGACGCGATCTTCGATCAAGGGGCCGATCTGCGTCACTCGTCCGAGGTCTCCCGTGCCGACTATGCGGAGCGCATCGTTCGAGGAGGGTTCCCCGAAGCCGTCAGCCGTACGAATGGCCGAAGGCGGCGGCGCTTCTTCGACTCCTACGTCGGCGACCTGATCGCCCGCGACGTGAACGAGCTCTCGAAGATCGAACGGCTGCCGGATCTTCATGCTCTGACACGCCTGCTCGCCGCCCGGTCCGGGCAGTTGCTCGTACGTCAGTCCATCGGCAACGATCTGGGGCTGCCCGCGAGCACCGCAACCAGATACCTCAGCCTGCTCGAAGAGGTATATCTGATCAAACGCGTACCCGCCTGGTCCCGGAACCTGAGCAGCCGTGCCGTCAGCACGTCCAAGGTCGCCTTCGTGGACTCCGGAGTCGCTGCGAACCTCCTCAGCATCGACGCACGAGGGCTCATTCGCCCGGGCGGGTTGTTCGGGCCCTTGCTCGAAGGCTTCGTCCTCATGGAGCTGGCACGCCAGCTGACCTGGTCGGAGGCGCAGGCCGACCTGTACCACTACAGAACCAAGGACGGCGTCGAAGTGGACGCCGTGCTGGAGAATCGGCGGGGACAGGTGGTGGGCATCGAAGTCAAGGCTTCCTCCACCGTCCGGGCCGACGACTTCAAGGGCTTGCGGCACCTCGCTGATCGACTTGGTGATGATCTGGTCGCCGGAATCGTCCTGCATACCGGCACTCAGACGCTGCCCTTCGGCGACCGGATGCGCGCCATGCCCGTCAGCGCGTTGTGGGAGGCCGGCTGACGAGATCCACCACGATCACCGCTGTCCGGCCGGTTACGCAGCGTTTTGCGACAGCGCGCTATTGCGGCAGCAGACCCTCCGCCGCCAGTTCCTCCCACAACGCGTCCGGGACCGGGCTGGACCACAGGGCGGCGTTCGCGGTGACCTCCTCGGGCGCGCGGGCGCCCAGGACGATCGTGGCGATCGCCGGGTGACGCAGGGGGAAGGCCATGGCCGCCTGGGGCAGCGTGACGCCGTGGCGTTCGCACACCCGCGCGATCCGCCTGGCCTTCTCCACCAGCGGCGCCGGGGCCGGCTGGTAGTCGTACGTGCCCGACGGCTCGTGGGTGGCGAGGAGGCCGCTGTTGAAGACGCCCGCCGCCAGCACCCTGACCCCGCGCTCCACGCACGCCTCCAGCAGGGGCAGGCCCGACTGGTCGAGCAGGGTGTAGCGGCCCGCGAGCATGACGACGTCGATGTCCGTCTCCTGGATGAAGCGCAGCGGCGCCTGCCACTGGTTCATCCCGACGCCGATCGCCTTGACCACGCCCTGGGAGCGCAGCTCGGCCAGCGCCGGATACGCCTCCATGATCGCTTGGTCCACGTGCGCGTCCGGGTCGTGGATGAGGGCGAGGTCGACGGCGGGCAGCGCGAGCCGGGTCAGGGACTCCGCCAGCGACCTGCGTACGCCGTCACCGGTGAAGTCCCACTGACGGACGAGGTCGGCGGGGACGTCGAAGCCCTCGTCGTCGCGGCCGTCTCCAGAGGGCGCGGGCACCAGCAGGCGCCCGACCTTCGTGGACAGGACGTAGCCCGAGCGATCGGCGAGCGCCGCGCCGAGCCGCCGCTCCGACAGGCCGAGCCCGTAGTGGGGCGCGGTGTCGAACAGGCGCACCCCGCTCTCCCAGGCGGCTTCCACCGTGGCCAGGGCCTGCTCGTCGGAGATCGGCTGGAAGAGGTTCCCGAGCGGCGCGCCGCCGAAGCCGTGGCGCGGCAACGCGATCACGCCGCACCCCCGCGCTCGGTCCTGGACCCGCACCCGCTGGCACTGATGCTCGCGCTGGCCCTCACGCTGGCGCTAGCCCCCGCGCTGGTGGGGCGAAACGCGCCGGTCGTATGATGTGTCATCAATCTTGTGCCTTTCCGCCCGCGATCCGGCTGATCATCAGCGCGATCAGGATGATGGCGCCGTAAATGACCGGCTGCCAGAAGCCGGAGACGCCGATGAGCGTCAGGATGTTCTGGACCAGGCCGATCACCAGCACGCCGGTCAGCGCGCCGAGGATCGTGCCCTTGCCGCCGTCCATGCTCACGCCGCCGATCACCGCCGCGGCGAACACCATGAAGATCCACCCGACCCCCTGGTTGTTGCCGATCGCGCCGAGCCGGCCGGTCTCCAGGATGCCGGCCAGCGCGGCCAGCGTTCCGCCCAGGATGAACACGCCCCACAGGACCCGATCCACCCGGATGCCCGCGGCGCGGGCGGCGTCGGAGTTGCCGCCGATCGCGTAGAGCGAGCGGCCGAGCCTGAGGTAGCCGAGCGCGAAGATGCCCGCGGCGAACAGCACCGCGGCGATCCAGATGGCCGCCGGCAGGCCGAGCCACATGGCGCTGCCCAGGTAGAGGATCGACTCGGGGAGCTCGAACAGCGTCTTGCCCTCGGTCGGACCCTGCAGGAAGCCGTGCACGATGATCAGCATGGCCAGCGTGACGATGAACGCCGACAGCTGGAACCGGATGATCAGGAACCCGTTGAACGCCCCGATGGCCGCACCGATCAGCAGCGCGAACGGGATCACCAGCACGCCCGGCAGCCCGATCCCGAACCCGCCGGCCGACACCGGGATGACCAGCATCACCGCGATGGCCGGGGCCGTGCCGACGGTCGACTCCAGCGAGAGGTCGAACTTGCCGGCGATCAGGATCATCGCCTCCGCCAGCACGAGGAGCGAGATCGCCGCCTGCTGCTGGAGGACGTTGGTCAGGTTGCCCGCCGTCAGGAAGGTCGGATCCAGGAACGCGCCCACGACGATCAGGAGCAGGATCACCGGCACCAGCGTCAGGTCACGGAACCTGGCCAGCCGCACCCGGGGGGCCGGCGCAGTCAAAGTGGTCAATCTTCTATGCCTTCCATCACGGCCACGAGCTCGTGGTCGGTCCACCCACGCGGCACGTCCTTCACGACCCTGCCGTGGAACATCACCAGCACCCTGTCGCAGATGCGCAGATCATCCAGCTCGTCGGAGACCACCACGGCCCCCGCTCCCCGTTCGACCGCGTCCTCCACGGCGCCGAGCAGGGCCTGCTTGGCCTTGACGTCGACGCCGGCGGTCGGGTTGATCACCACCAGCACCCTCGGGTCGTCCACGAGCGCCCGCGCGAAGACCACCTTCTGCGCGTTCCCTCCGGAAAGGTCTCCGACGGGCTGATCTGGTCCTTCCGTCTTGATGTCCAGATCTTTGATCATCTGTACGGCCTTGACCCGCCGTTTGGCCGGCGACACCATGCCGTACCGGCCCAGCTTGCGGGCGATGGGGAACGTGGAGTTCTCCCCCACGGACAGCAGCGGCACGAACCCCTCGTGGTGACGGTCCTCGGGCACGAACCCGAGACCCGCCTCCATGGCGGCGGGCACGTCACCCGGCCGCACGCGGGTGCCGTTGACCGTGACCGTGCCCGCGTCCGCCCTGCGCAGCCCGACCAGGGTCTCGGCCAGGCCGACCTTGCCGCTGCTCGCGGATCCGGCCAGGCCGACGACTTCGCCGGAGCGTACCGAGATGTGGACGTCCTGGTAGCGACCGCCCAGCGAGAGGCCCTCGCCCGTCAGCACCACCGTCTCGGCGGGCGTGCGGGTGCGGGACTCGTACGCCTCGGTGGCCTCCCCCGTCATGGCGGCGACCAGCTCGTCGTGCGGGAGGTGGGCGACCGGCCGCGTGACGATGTGCCGGGCGTCGCGGAAGACCGTCACGCTCTGGCAGATCTCGTAGACCTCGTCGAGGTGGTGGGAGATGTACATCATCGTGACGCCCTGCTCGCGCAGCGAGCGCATGCGGGTGAACAGCCGCTCGATGGCCGGCCCGTCGAGCCTGGCGGTGGGCTCGTCGAGGATGATGAACCTGGCGCCGAAGGACAGCGCGCGGGCGATCTCCACGAGCTGGCGCTGCTCGACGCTGAGGTCTCCGGCGAGCGCCTGCGCGTCGACGTCCACCTCGTACGTGTCCAGCAGCTCGCGTGCCCTGGCCCGCAGCGCGCGCCAGTTGATCACGTCACCGGTGGCGGACTGGCGGTTGAGGAAGAGGTTCTCCGCGACCGTCAGCGCCGGGATGATCGTGGACTTCTGGTAGACGCAGGCGACGCGCTGCCGCCAGGCGTCGCGGTCGGCGAGGGCGGGCGCCGCCTCACCCGAGAACAGCACCTCGCCCTCGTCAGGCCGCTGGAGCCCGGTGAGGATCGACACCAGGGTGGACTTCCCCGCGCCGTTCCTGCCGACGAGCGCGTGGGTCTCGCCCTCGGTGATCTCGATCTTCGCGCCGTTGAGTGCGGTGGTCGGGCCGAAGCGCTTCACGACATTTCGGGCTTCAACGTGATTTTTCATCACTTGACCTGGTTACCCCAAAGGCTCTTGTCGTCCACGTTCTCCTTCGTCACCAGTGGCGCGGGGAGCTGGTCCTCCAGGCCGTTGGGAAGCTGGATGATCGTGCTGCCGTGGTCCGTCGGGCCCGGCTTGAACGACTTGCCGTCCGCCGCCGCCTTGGCGTAGAAGAGGGCGTACTTGGCGTAAAGGTCGGCCGGCTGCGACACCGTGGCGTCGATGTCGCCCTTGCGAATCGCCTCGAACTCCTGCGGGATCCCGTCGTTCGAGATCACGAAGATGTGCTTGTCGTCGGTCGGCGGGACGAGCAGGCCCTTCTGCTTGAGCACCTGCAGCGTCGGCGCCAGGTGGACGCCGCCGGCATGCATGTAGATCCCCTTGATGTCCGGGTTCTGCTCCAGGCGGGTCTGCAGCATGGACGCGGCCTTGCTGCCCTCCCACTCCGTCGGCTCGCTGAACACCGTGATCCCGGGGAACTTCGCCTTCATGCACTCCGAGAACGCCTCGGACCTGTCGCGGCCGTTGATCGAGCTGAGCGCGCCCTGGAGCTGGACGACCTTGCCCTTGCCGCCGAGCTTCTCGCCGAGGAACTCGCAGGCCTTGGTCCCGTACGCGCGGTTGTCGGCGCGTACGACCATGTAGACCTTGCCCTTGTCCGGCCGGGTGTCGACGGTCACGACGGGGATCTTCTTGTTCTCGAGCTGCTGCAGCGTGTTCGCGACCGCGCCCGTGTCCTGCGGCGCCATGACGATCACCTTGGCGCCCTGGCCGATCAGCGCCTGCACGTTGTTGACCAGCTTGGCCACGTCGTTCTGCGAGTTCGTGGCGGGCATGAGGTCCACCTTGAGCTCGCCGGCCATCTGCGGGACGTACTTGATGTAGGAGTTCCAGAAGTCGGAGTCGGCGCGGGGGTGGTCGATGCCGACCTTCCCGCCGCCGCCTCCTCCTTCCGTGGAGGTGCCTGAGCCACACGCGGTCACGACCGCCAACAGGGCCGCGACCGCGACCGCCGGTCCGAGCTTCATTGGGGGGGTACCTTCCTTAGTGCCTTGCTGCAGGCCGGGGTGCCGGCCTCAGTTGGTTGGCCGGAGCCGGAGGCCCTGCATGCCGCCGTCGACCGCCAGCGCGGTCCCGGTGGTCGCACCGGCTTCCGGACTCGCGAGATAGGCGATCGCCGCGGCGACCTCCTCCGCGCTGACCAGGCGGCCCATCGGCTGCCTGGCGTTGAGTGCCGCCCGCTCCGCCGCAGGATCCGGAGCCGAGTCGAGCAGCCTGCCGACCCACGGGGTGTCGGCAGTGCCCGGGTTGACGCAGTTGACCCGGATTCCCTCGCGAATGTGGTCCGCGGCCATGGCGAGCGTCAGCGACAGCACCGCGCCCTTGGTCGCGCTGTAGAGCGCCCGCTGCGGCAGCCCGGCGGTCGCCGCGATCGAGCAGGTGTTCACGATCGCGGCGTGCTCGGACCTCCTCAGGTACGGCAGCGCCGCCCGCGCGACCCGGACCATGCCGAGCACGTTGACGTCGAACACCTTGTGCCACTCGCTGTCCGGGTTGTCCTCGATGCTGCCCTGTGCCCCGATGCCCGCGTTGTTGACGAGCACGTCGATGCCGCCCAGGCGCTCGGCGGCCTCGGCGACCGCCGCGCGTACCCCGGCGTCGTCGGTGACGTCCGCCTTGATCCCGATGAACGGCTCGCCGGGCGGGTTGAGGTCGAGGCAGGCGACCTTCATGCCGCGTTCGGCGAGCAGAGTGGCGGTGGCCAGGCCGATGCCGGCCCCGCCGCCGGTCACGATCGCTTTGAGGCTCACTCGTCCCTCCAGACCTCGCCGCCGGGGAACGTGTGGGCGGCGATCGACTCCGCGTGCATCTCCGCGCTGAAACCCGGCGCGGACGGGGCAACATAACGGCCGTTCCTGATGACGACCGGGTCCACGAAGTGCTCGTGGAGGTGGTCGACGTACTCGATCACGCGGCCGTCCATGGATCCGGTGACGGCCACATAATCGAACATCGACAGGTGCTGCACCAGCTCGCACAGCCCGACGCCGCCCGCGTGGGGGCACACCGGGACACCGAACTTGGCCGCGAGCAGCAGGATCGCGAGGTTCTCGTTGACCCCGCCGACGCGGGCCGAGTCGATCTGCACATACGAGATGGCCTCGGCCTGCAGGAGCTGCTTGAACACGATGCGGTTCTGGACGTGCTCACCGGTGGCCACCGGGATCGGGTCGATGCCCCTGGCGATGGCGGCGTGGCCGAGCACGTCGTCGGGGCTGGTCGGCTCCTCCACCCAGTGCGGCCTGAACTCGCGCAGCGCGTTGATCCACTCGATCCCCGAGCCGACGTCCCAGCGCTGGTTGGCGTCGATCGCGATCGGGTAGTCGGGCCCGCACACCTCGCGGGCCACCCTGAAGCGGCGCCTGTCGTCCTCGAGATCGGCGCCGACCTTGAGCTTGATCTGGCCGAACCCCTGGTCGAGCGCCTCTTTGCAGAGCCGCCGCAGCTTGTCGTCGTCGTAGCCGAGCCACCCGGGGGAGGTCGTGTAGGCGGGGTAGCCGCTCTCGATCAGCCGGTTGATCCGCTCTTCCTTGCCCTGTTCCGCATTTTTCAGGATATGGAGGGCCTGCTCCGGCGTCAGCGCGTCGCTCAGGTAGCGGAAGTCGATGAGATCGACGATCTCTTCAGGGGACATCTCGGACAGCAACCGCCACAACGGCTTGCCCGCCCGCTTGGCCTTCAGGTCCCACAGGGCGTTGACCACGGCGGAGATCGCCATGTGCATGACGCCCTTCTCCGGCCCCAGCCACCGCAGCTGCGAGTCGTTGACCATGTCCTTGTACAGGGCGCCGAGGTCCTCGACGTCCTTGCCGATCACGTACGATTCCAGCGCGCTGATGGCCGTGGTCTGGATGTCGTTGCCACGCCCGATCGTGAACGCGAACCCGTGCCCCTCGAACCCGTCGTCCGTCCTGAGCACGACGTAAGCCGCGGAGTAGTCGGGATCGGGATTCATCGCGTCGGAGCCGTCGAGCTCCCGCGAAGTCGGGAACCGCACGTCGTGCGTCTCCAACCCCACGATCCGGTACGCCCGCGCTGCCGTCACGCCCGTCCCACCGTCCGGCGCTGCCGTCACGCCCGCCCCACTGCCTGGCGCTGCCGTCATGCCTGGCCCACCGTCTGGCGCTGCCGGCCCAGCCGCTCGATCTCCAGCTCCATCACGTCTCCCGCACGCAGGTACGGCTGCCCTGGCATGCCCATCGCGACACCGGCCGGCGTACCGGTGTTGATCACGTCACCGGGCTCCAGCACCATGAACTGGCTCAGGTAGCGCACGATCTCGGCCACGTCGAAGATCATGTTTTTCGTGCCGCCGTCCTGGCGCAGCTCGCCGTTCACCCAGAGGCGCAGCGACAGGCTCTGCGGGTCGCCCACCTCATCCGCCGTCACCAGCCAGGGGCCGAGCGGATTGAACGTCTCGCAGGACTTGCCCTTGTCCCACTGCCCGCCGCGTTCGAGCTGGAACTCGCGCTCGGAGACGTCGTTGGAGATCGCGTAACCGGCGATCACCCCCAGCGCCTCCTCCCGGCTGCTCAGGTAGCGGGCCTCCTGCCCGATGACGATGGCCAGCTCCACCTCCCAGTCGGTCTTCACGCTGTCCCGCGGGACGAGCACCTCGTCGTACGGGCCGATCATGGTGTTGGCGGCCTTCATGAACACGACCGGCTCGGCCGGCACATCCGCGCCGGACTCGGCGGCATGATCGCTGTAGTTGAGGCCGATGCAGACGATCTTCCCCGGACGCGCGATCGGGGCCCCGATCCGCAGCCCTTCGGCGTCGACCACGGGCAGATCACCGCGCTCCAGCGCGTCACGGACGCGCGCTACTCCCCCGGAAGCGAGGAAAGCCCCATCGATCTCGGGCTCTCCGATGTCGCGCAGGTCACCGGCGGCATCCAGCACCACCGCCCGCTCCTGGCCGACAGGTCCTACTCGCAGCAGCTTCACACCGCATCCTTCATCTATACATCGGATGTCTTGCCTTCCGATGCTGGTGCGGACGGGTGGAGCGTGTCAAGGGTGCGGGCGTGTATACATCCGATCCGTGACCTCGAAAGACACCTTCGCGGGATTGCGGAGGGCCCTCGGGGGATCTCGGGCTACTGTGAACCGATTTAACCGCTCCGACGACTGCGTTTACGCCCTCGAAATTTCGCCCACCAAAACATCGGAGGTAAAGCCACCAGCCCCAGCACCCCACCCACAGCCGCATCCCCGCCACCCGAACCCACCACCCGGAACACACCGCCTCCGCCTCAACCGACCACCCCCGAACGCACCACCCAAACCGTCACCCGAATCGGGCCACCTCAACCCGCCACCCCGAAGGCACCGCCGAAACCCGCCACCCAAACGCACCACCCCAACGGCCACCCGAAACCGCCATGCCAGCCCCAATGCGCCATCCGAACGCACGACCACCTACGCCACCACCACCTACGCCCGACACCTTCGTCGTACCGGCTACCCACCGCTCCGGCCCACACATCGCGAGCCGAAGGAGCACCCCGCCCTCCCCGGCTAGGCCTATTGACCTCGCGCCCGGCGCGCGGCTCCTTGACGACCGTACAGGGACGTAATAGAACACGTTTCAGTAGGAGAAACCAAGCGCTTGATCAAGAGGGTGAGTCCAGTGCAGATCAACCTCATCGACAGGGACCTCTACGCGACTGCTGGACCACCACATGATCAGCTGGCCTGGCTCCGTGCCAATTCCCCCGTCCACTGGCACGAGGGCGAGCCGGGCTTCTGGGCCGTCACCAGATACGAGGACGTCGTGCACGTATCGCGGCACTCCGACCTGTTCTCCTCCTCCAGAAAGCTCGCCCTGTTCGACGAGATGCCGGAGGAGCAGATCGCGCTCCAGCGCCTCATGATGCTCAACCAGGACCCACCGGAGCACACGAGACGGCGCTCGCTGGTCAACCGTGGCTTCACCCCGCGAACGATCGGCGCCCTCGAACAACACATCCGCGACATCTGCGACGACCTCCTGGACAAGTGCTCCGGCGAGGCCGACTTCGTCACCGAAGTCTCCGCACCCCTGCCTCTCTACGTGATCTGCGAGCTGCTCGGCGCGCCCGTGGCCGACCGCGACAAGCTGTTCTCCTGGTCGAACCGCATGATCGGCAGCCAGGACCCCGACTACTCCGACTCTCCCGAAGAGGGCTCCGACGCCGCGATGGAGGTCTACGCCTACGCCAACCAGCTCGCGGCGCAGCGCAGAGCCAACCCGAAGAACGACATCGTCACCAGGCTGATCCAGCCCAACGAACACGGCGAGACGCTCGACGAGAACGAGTTCGACCTCTTCGTCCTCCTGCTGGTGGTCGCGGGGAACGAGACCACCCGCAACGCGGCCTCCGGCGGCATGCTCGCCTTCTTCGAGCACCCCGACCAGTGGGACCGCCTGGTCGCCGATCCCACCCTGGCCAAGACGGCCGCCGACGAGATCGTCCGCTGGGTCTCCCCCGTCAACCTGTTCCGTCGCACCTCCACCGCCGACCAGGTCCTCGGCGGGCAGCAGATCAAGGCCGAGGACAAGGTCGTGGTCTTCTACTCCTCCGCCAACCGAGACACCACGGTCTTCCCTGACGCCGAGGTCTTCGACATCGCCCGCGACCCCAACCCCCACATCGGCTACGGCGGCGGCGGAGCGCACTTCTGCCTCGGCAACCACCTCGCCAAGATGGAGTTGCGCATCCTCTTCGAACAGCTCGCCCGCCGCCGCCCCCGCCTCCGCCAAACCGGGCCGGCCCGGCGCCTGCGCTCGAATTTCATCAACGGCATCAAGGAACTGCCGGTAACCATCGGCTGACAACGGTGACGTGGCGGACGGTAGCGACGTAACTGACGTGGCCATGTAGCGGCTGACATGGCCTTCCCTTCGCGGGACGGGTGGTGGGGTTTGGGTGCGGTGATGTGGACGTGTGGGGGATCGATCAGGCTCGCCTGGGTGCCGCTGACCTGAATCGGGATTTGCGTCGGGCCGCACGGATGCGGCGGAGGATGCGAATGGTCTCGTCTGGACCGGGTCGCCAGCCGCGTTCGATCAGGGCGTCGGCGACGTTGTGGAGGAGGTCTGCGATCTGGCCGGGTATGACGTCTCTGCGGACGGCGATCACCCGCCAGCCGCGCTGTCGGAGCTCTTCCCTGCGGTCGGCGTCGTGTTGCCGGTCGGCGTCTGAGGTGTGGTGCTCCTGACCGTCGTACTCGACTGCGAGTTTGAACTCCTCCCAGCCCAGGTCGAGGTACGCGGATCGGTCGTTGGTCAGGTCGACCTTGATCTGGGTGACGGGCCTCGGGAGGCCGCCCTCCACGAGGACGACCCTGAGCATGCTCTCCCTGGGTGAGGCGGCACCCCGGTCGGCCAGGCTCAGGGTGTCGCGCAAGTGCCAGGAGTTGAGCGGGCGATGCCACAGGGCTTCGAGGTCCACGCCCATGCGGGCGAACTGGTCGAGTAGCACCACCGCTTCCATGCGGGGCAGCCAGCGGGCGCAGTCGAGGGCTGTGCGTTCCATGGTGGTGAGGCGGACGCCCTGGTGCTCGGTGATGTCTTCGGCGGAGAGCGGCACCACGTACGAGACGCAGCCGGGGAGCGCCAGGTAGCTGGGGGCGATCAGCTCGACTGGCCAGTCTTCCTCTGTGCCTCCTGTGAGGCTTATGCCCCAGATGTGCGCGGCCGTCTGGCGGCATACGACGGCTTGCGGGACCGATCGCGTAACCCGGGCGGCGCGCTCGGTCAGCGGGGGCGTCTTGCAGGGTGGACGCCCAAGAAGTGTGTAACGCGTCCGGTGAGGTGGGAGCTCGGTCTCCGGTTGGTGAGGCGGAGCACCCGCGGACCAGGTCTCGGATCCGGCCTTGGGTCCGGCCTTGGGTCCGGCCTGAGGTTCGGCCTTGGGTCCGGCCTCGGACGCGGTCTCGGACGCGGTGTGGGGCCATGCCTCGGACGCGGCGTGGGGCCATGCCTCGGACACGATCTTGGGTGCGGTCTCGCGAGGTGGTGCCGCCGGTGCCCCAAACCCAGCGACGGAAGCGGCCAAGGGTCCTTCTCTAGGGTCACCGCTGAAGTCGGCCATCAGTCCCGTGGTGGGATGGTCGATAGGGCTGATGGACGTCGTTGACTCGGCCGCCGTCGCCGATCCAGTGGACGTCGCGACCCCAGCGGGCCTCGCTGACCTGGCGGACGTCGCGGAGCCAGCCGGACTCCCCGGGCTGGTGCGCATCGCTGATCTGGTGGACCTCGCCGACCCAGCAGGTGCCGCCGACCCAGCGAGCGCCGCCAACCCAGCGAGCCTCGCTGATCTGGCGGACGTCGCGGAGCCAGCCGACGTCGCCGGACTGGTGCGCATCGCAGCTTCAGTAGGCGTCGCGGACCTGGCTGGGGTCACGGGCCCGGCACGGGTCGCAAGCCCAGTCGGGATCACGGGCCCGATTGGAGCTGCAAATCCAACCGGGGGTGCAAGCCCGCCGAGGAATGCGAGCCCGGCAAGGGATGAGAGCCCAGTGGAGGAACCAAGCCAGGCAGAAGACCCGAGACCAGCAGGGGACGCGGGCCCGGTGGAGGGCCCGAGACCGGCCGAGGACCCGAGACCGGTGGAGGGCGCGAGCTCGGCGGGGGGTGCGGTGGGTGGGCTGGGAGAAGGTGCAGGTCCGGTGGGGGTGGGTGGGCACGCGGATGGGAGGGGTGCGAGCGGCGGGTGATCCATGCGGCCAAGGGTGCCTCGGCGGGGTGGTGCTTGTGGGGGCCGAACTGGATTCTGTGGATAAGTTTCGGCTATCCACAGGGAACGCAGAACAGGTGCGCCGCGCACCGCCCCACGGTCCGCGTTATGGCTGGGGTGTGAGGGCGCGCAAGGCCGGGAGGACCTCTGCGGCCAAGAGTTCCGCCTGCTCACGTGGCGCGGGGCCCGTGGGAATGAAGTTCATCGAGGTGAAACCCAGCTCGGCGAACCCCGCGAGTACATCGGTCACCTGCTGCGCTGAACCGGCCACGACCGCTCCATCGTCCCCAGCCCGGCCGATGTGGAACGGCACGTTGTATACGCATCTCACGGCCCGCCCAGCCGACAGGACCCGCTCCCGCATCGCGGCCGCCTGCTCCGGCGGGGCGAAGCTGAGCGAAGGGATCCAGCCGTCCGCCAGGCGGCCGGTCGCCTCCAGGGCGCGCTTCCCGTACGTCCCCAGCCAGATCGGGATCGGGCTGATCGGCTTGGGCTCCATGGCGGCCTGGTACGTGTGGTAGCGGGTGCCTTCGTAAGTCAGGTCCGGCTCCGTCCAGAGCCCGCGGATGATGTGGATCGCCTCCACCATGCCGTCCACCTTCTCCTTCGGCGTCGGCACCCCCAGCCCGAACGCCCGGAATTCCTCATCCGAGTACCCGCCCCCGAGCCCGAGGATCAGCCGGCCGCCCGACAGCCGGTGCAGCGTCTCGGCCATCTTGGCCACCATCGCGGGCGAACGGTACGGCACCCCGAGCACCCGCGTGGCGACCCTGATCCGCGAAGTCGCGGCGGCGACCCAGGTCAGCATGGTCCACACCTCGTACGTCGGCTCGTTCCCGGACGGATGGTCCGAAGCCGATACGAAGTCGAACCCGAGCTCCTCAGCCACCCTCGCGTCCCCCACAGGATCGGCGCCGGGAGCGGCCGAGGTCGATAGGCCCAGTCCGAACATGTCGCTCTCCCCAAAGCTTGGTTTACATGTAACCTAGATCCGCAATTGGTTACACGTCAACTAAACTTCCCCGGCATGGACCCACGCTGGTTGGACGACGCCGAGTTCCGGGCCTGGATCGGCTATCGCAGGATGCGGTTGCTCCTCGACGCGCAGGTCAGCCGGGACCTCCAGCGCGACTCCGGCCTGTCCGCCCCCGACTACGACGTCCTGTCCGCGCTGACCTCGACCGAGGATCATCGGTGGCGGCTGACCAAGCTGGCCGACCGGATGCTCTGGTCGAAGAGCAGGCTTTCGCGGCACATCAGCCGGATGGAGCAGCGGGGATTGGTCACCAGGGAGGGGTTCGAAGGTGACGGCCGTGGCGCCATGATCGTGCTGACGGAAGGCGGGCTGCGGGCCATTCGGGAGGCGGCTCCCGATCATGTCGCGTCCGTCCGCCGCCACTTCATCGACCTGCTGTCGGCGGAGCAGATCGAGGTGCTGGGCACGGTTGCGGAGACGGTCCTGGCCCATCTGACAGGCGTCGACGACGCTCAGCAGGCTCAGGAGGGACCGATCACGGAAGACGTCTGATCAGCCCGCCCACGAGGGACCGGCGCCCCGGCCTGATCGGCTGCGAGAGACGCCTGACCCCCCGCTGGGGAGGCCGCAGGACGGTCCCGCCGCCCCGCCGCAGAACGGGCCCGCCGCCCGCCATCCACTGCCCGCTGCCCACCGCAAGCGGCCCGCTGCCCACCACGCGCCACCCGGCCAGCCGACCGCCGACCGTCGGTCGGCCACTGCCCGGCGACCGACCAGTCAGGGATGCAGCGTGAGCCCCTTCAGCACCTTGTCCACGCCGTTCTTAGGCCCATGGATCGCCACCCCCACCAGCGCCAGCTCATCGGCCCCCACAGCCCGCACAGCCGCCCGGTTGTCCACGTCGTTCCCCGTCTTGAACATCTCCTCGATGTAGACGGCCACCTCCATCCCCCGCCCCGACGCCTTCTCCCGCACGCCCCTCAGCTCCTCCAAGCCCCCCGCATAAACCAGCACAGGCTGCCGGAACATCGGCAGATACCCGTTCCCCGACCCGTCCTCATACGGCTCCCCGATGGTCTCCGGCACCCCGCCCGCCACCGCCGAGGCGAGGAAGGCGGTGACGTTGAGCCGCTGCCACGCGGCCAGATCCGCGCGAACCACAATGCCGATCTTGGTATCGAAACGCATGGCCCCAGTCTCCACGCCCCGCCCCGCCACCTCTTGGACGCTCGTGCGCAGGAAAGCGTCTAGCCGGCCGCCGAGATCGGCTGCCAGTCCGGGATCTCGTGGTAGCGCCGCAGCTCCGCGATCCCCGACAGGAACCCGCCCCACGCCGCGTAGGGAGGCTGTCCCGCGTCGAACCCGCTCTGCACCAACGTCAGCCGCGTCTTACCGCCCGACCCCTCCAGCTCCCACGTGCCGACCCCGGGCCCGCCCCAGTCCACGGAGAGCTTGCTGTCGGGCACCAGTTCGAGCACCTTGGCCGCGTTCGGGTCGTTGTCGAACCCGCCCATCGCGAAGCGCCCGCCCACGTACGGCTCGATCTCGATCTTGTACCCGAACCACTTGGTCACCGCCTCCGAGTCGGTCAGCGACTCGAACACCGCCGCCGGCGACGCCGCGATCGACACCTGCGCCCGCATGTCGGTGGAGGTGTAGTCGACCTTCGGCGTGAGCTCCCGCCCCTCGAAGTGCTCGACCAGGTTGGCCAGCGCCAGATACCAGTACGTCTCCAGCACGCCCCGGATGCTCTTGCCCGTGATCACGTCCTGGAAGTCGAAGTGCGTCTGCGACAGCGTCAGCGCGGTCGCGTCCCCGTCCTCCTCCAGCACGAACCCGGTGGTCGTCTCCACACCGTCGAGCAGCCACGAGAACCGGACCGTGCGCTCGTCGGCGTGCAGCAGCCGCTGGTGCGGCGCGTCCCCCTCAGGCGTCGTGCGCCCCCAGAACCCGAACCGGTCCGGCAGCTCCACCTCAGCGTGCTCGGCCAGCCAGATCCGCAGCAGGGCGGGGTCGGTCAGCGCGTGGCGCACCTCCTTGAGCGGCGCCGGCACGCGGACCTTGATGATCGTAGGCTCAGTCATTTCCTTCTCCTCTGGGATCGTCCGCCGCCTCGGGGGCCGGCGGTGCAACGGCGGGGGCCGCAGGATCGGGCTCGGCCGGGGCCTGGGGATAGCAGGCGACGGCGAGCTTGAAGCCGTCGCCCTCCGCCCCGCCATACCGGGTGAACAGGCCCTGCAGCATGCTCTGCAGCTCGTTCAAGAACTCCTGACGGTCCTCAGGACGCACGCGGATCTCCCCGGACAGGCCGATGGACGGCAGTTCGGGCGCATTCCGGTCGAGCACCGCGATGTCGGCCTGAACCTCCTCCATGAGGTCGAGCAGGTAGCCCAGGCTCAGCTCGTCACGGGCCTTGCGCAGCCCGATCCGGCCCACCAGCCGGGGCGACAGCCAGTACGACCGCGCGCCCGCCTGGTAGATGCCCTCGTGGATCCCGCGCACCTTCCGCTCCGACACCAGGTCGACCAGACCGGCGTCCACGAGCCGCTTGACGTGGTAGTAGACCCGCTGCGGCGTCTGCCCGAGCCGCTCGGCGACCTCGGAGCACGTACGCGGCTCGGCCAGCTGCCGCAGCACTTCCACGCGCTGCGGCTTGAGCAGCGCCTCGGCCTGCTCGATCTCTTCCAGGTACAGGACATCTCTCATCGCAAAAACAATCTTTTACGTAAAAATCCCTTTTGTCAATACGATCCGAGGGGATGGAGGGATGACGCATGACTGGTCCCGATACGGGCGGTCGCCCGACCGGCCGTATCGAGGCCATGTACGCCTGCACACGGCGCTCCTGGGCGACGCAACGGCCCTGCGGCGCGAGGAACTGCTCACCGCCACAGTGGGCGGCATGGCGCCGAGCGACAGCTACGCCTGAGGACCGCGTGCACGCTGATCGCGGCCGCGGACGCGGACGCGACGGGCTTCGCCGACCAGAGCCATCTGATCCGCCGGTTCAGCCGCTACTTCGGAACGACCCCGGGGTCGTTCCGCCGCGCGATTCACTGCACCCGGGCGATCCGCTGAACATTTGGGGTGGGCCGGTTTCCGTGGAGTTGGTGAACTTGCGCGCCGTAACGGTGGCGCGCCACTGACCGGTCAGCGGCCGTTTCCTGGACAGACGCGCGCCAGCGGCGGCGGGTGGCGAGCCACGGCAGCGCGTACAGGATGGGGGGTTGAGGTTTCGGCGACCCAAGACCAGTCGCCCAAGGCCCGTAACGGCCAAGACCCATCACGGCCAGGAGCTGTCCTGGTCCGGGTCGCCGCCGTTGGCCAGGAGCCGGAGGTCGGATTCGACCATCTGGGCGACGAGTTCGTCGAACGACACCTTCGGCTCCCACCCCAGTTGCACCCGCGCCTTCTTAGGATCCGCACACAGCAGATCCACCTCAGCCGGCCGGTGCAACGCCTGGTCGGTCACCACGTACCGCTCCCAGTCCAGCCCCGCCGCCGCGAACGCCGCCTCCACCAGCTCCCTGACCGACTTCATCCGCCCGGTCCCGATCACGTAGTCCTCGGGATTGGCGGCCTGCAGCATCAGCTGCATCGCCTTGACGTAGTCCCCAGCGAAGCCCCAGTCCCGCCTGGCCTCCAGGTTGCCCAGCCGCAGCTCCGTGGCCTGCCCGAGCTTGATCCGCGCCACCCCGAGCGACACCTTCCTGGTGACGAACTCCGCCCCCCGCCGCGGCGACTCGTGGTTGAACAGGATCCCCGACACGGCGAACATCCCGTACGACTCCCGGTAGTTCTGCGTCAGGAAGTGCCCATAAGCCTTCGCCACCCCGTACGGCGAGCGCGGGTGGAAGGCGGTGCGCTCGTTCTGGGGCGTCTCGCTGACCTGCCCGAACATCTCAGACGACGAAGCCTGATAAAAGCGGATCTGGCCGGCGGAACCCACCGGGACCCCTCGCGACACGCCCGAGCACACCCGGATGGCTTCGAGCATCCGCAGGACGCCCATCCCGGTCACCTCGGCCGTGAGCTCCGCCTGCTCCCACGACATCGGCACGAACGAGATCGCGCCCAGGTTGTAGACCTCGTCCGGCTGCACCCGCTCCACCGCCGAGATCAGCGACCCCTGGTCGAGCAGGTCGCCCCGCACCACCTGGACGTCCGTGAGGAGCTTGCGCATCCGGGACACGCGCGGGTTCGCCTGGCCCCTGGCCAGGCCCCACACCTCGTACCCCTGCGCCAGCAGATGCTCCGCCAGATAAGAACCGTCCTGGCCCGTGATGCCGGTGATCAGAGCGCGCCTGGCCAAGGGGTCCTCCAACTATCGCTACCTGCGGTGGCCCACCGGACGCGGCCCGACCGTGCCGTGTCCCTTTGGGACGGGAATGTACAGCTAAGCGCCTCATAGAGCATCAGGCCACCTAGAACACGTTCCACCGAACCACGCTCGGTTACAGCAACGTCGCAGTTCGCACGGCCTAAGACGGCCGTTGTGAACAATTCTCAGTGACCTACCGAATGGTAGCCTTCTCGGACTAAGGTCATCTTTCACGGTACACGCCCGTCTCTGGGCCATACCGGCAAGAAAGGGGTGTCCGTGCGGGAGCGAACGCTGCGGATCGCGCTGCTGTCCTACCGCAGCAAACCCACCTGCGGTGGCCAGGGCGTCTATCTCCGCCATCTGAGCCGCGAGCTGGTCGCGCTCGGGCACCACGTCGAGGTGTTCTCCGGCCAGCCCTACCCGGAGCTGGACGAGGGCGTCATCCTCCGGGAGGTGCCCAGCCTCGACCTCTACCGCGACGAGGACCCCTTCAGAACGCCCAAGCTGCACGAATACCGCGACTGGATCGACTGGCTCGAAGTCGGCACCATGTGGACCGCCGGGTTCCCCGAGCCGCTGACGTTCACGTTGCGGGCCCACCGCGAGCTGAAGAAGCGGCTCGGCGACTTCGACGTCGTGCAGGACAACCAGACCCTCGGCTACGGCCTGCTCGGCATCCAGAAGCTGTTCCCCGTGGTGGGCACCATCCACCACCCGATCAGCGTGGACCGGCGCATCGAGCTGGAGGCCGCCAAGGGCACCAAGCGGCTGAGCATGCGCAGGTGGTACGGGTTCGTGAAGATGCAGGCGCGCGTCGCGCCCCGGCTGAGCCCCATCCTGACCGTCAGCGAGTCCTCGCTGGCCGACATCCACCGCGACTTCAACGTTCCTCAGGCGAACATGCGGCTGATCCCGCTCGGCGTCGACACCCGCTACTTCCACCCGCGCCCGGACAAACCCCGGCGCAAGGGCTCGATCGTGGCGGTCGCCAGCGCCGACTCGCCCATGAAGGGCGTCTCGACGCTGCTGCGCGCCGTGGCCAAGCTGGCCACCGAGCGCGACGTGCACCTCACCGTCGTCAGCAAGCCCACACCGGGGGGCCCGACCGAGCAGCTCGTCCAGGAGCTGTCCCTCCAGGAGCGGGTGCGCTTCGTGCACGGCATCTCCGACGACGAGCTCGGCGAGCTGATCGCCACCTCGGAGATCTCCGTCGTGCCCTCGCTCTATGAGGGCTTCTCGCTCCCCGCCGTCGAGCACATGGCCTGCGCCACGCCCCTGGTGGCCAGCCGTACGGGCGCGTTGCCCGAGGTCGTGGGGGACGCGGCCGTCCAGGTGCCGCCGGGCGACGCCGAGGAGCTGGCCGCGGTGCTGCGCCGCCTGCACGACTCGCCCGAGGAGCGCGAGCGCGTGGGACAGGCCGGATACGACCGCGTCATGGAGCGCTACACCTGGCACGTCGTGGCCAGGAAGACCGTCGAGGCCTACCACGAGGCCATCGCGGCCCACCGCACCACCTGACCTAACAGGAGGAGAACCGAGTGCTGACCGTGGACTTCGCCCGGCTGCCCATCGGCCCCGGCGTGCGCCTGCTCGACCTGGGCTGCGGGGGCGGCAGGCACGCCTTCGAGGCGCTGCGCCGTGGGGCGGACGTGATCGCGTTCGACATGGACCAGGCCGAGCTGGACAGCGTGGCGGCCATGTTCGTGGCGATGGACAAGGCGGGCGAGGTGCCTCCGGGCGCCACCGGCGAGACCGTCCAGGGCACGGCGCTGGACATGCCGTTCGAGGACGGCAGCTTCGACCGGGTGATCGCGGCCGAGGTGCTTGAGCACATCCCCGACGACATGGCGGCCATGCGCGAGCTCTTCCGCGTGCTCAAGCCGGGCGGCACCGCCGCGATCACCGTGCCGAGCTTCCTGCCCGAGCGGGTCTGCTGGGCGCTGGACGAGGACTACCACACGGCTCCCGGCGGGCACGTGCGGATCTACACGCTGGCCGAGCTGTCGGCCAAGCTGAAGTCCACCGGCTTCGAGATCGGCCCGCACCACCACGCCCACGGGCTGCACGCGCCCTATTGGTGGATCAAGTGCGCGGTCGGCGTCAACAACGACGACCACCCGCTCACGAAGGCGTATCACGAGCTGCTGGTCTGGGACATCATGAAGCGTCCCGCGGCGACCAGGATCGCCGAAGCCCTGCTCAACCCGATCATCGGCAAGAGCGTGGTCCTCTACGTCAGGAAGCCATGATCTCCCGCGAGGAGGTCGTCAGGACGGCCGGGAGCATCGCGGCGATACAGCAGGACGACGGCGGGGTGCCCTGGCCGGAGGGACACGTCGACGCCTGGAACCACATCGAGTGCCTGATGGCCATGTCCGTCGCGGGGCTGACCGAGCCCGTGCGGCGCGGCTACGCATGGCTGGCCCGCCACCAGCGCGCCGACGGCTCCTGGCCGATGAAGCTGGTGGACGGCGTCCCCGCCGAGCACGGCGGCGAGACCAACCACGCCGCCTACATCGCGGCCGGCGTCTGGCACCACCACCTCGTCACCGGCGACCGGGCCTGGACCGAGCAGAGCTGGCCCATGGTCAAGGCCGCGCTCGACTACGTGGCGGGGCTCCAGACCGAGCGGGGCGAGATCGTCTGGGAACGCGACGCGCAGGGCAGGGCCTCGGCGTACGCACTGCTGACCGGCTGCTCCTCCATCCACCAGGGGCTGCGCTGCGGCGTGCTGCTCGCCGACCACCTCGGTGACCCGCAGCCGCACTGGGAGCTGGCCGCCGACCGGCTGGCGCACGCGCTGGCCGCCCATCCCGAGGCGTTCGCCGACAAGAGCCGCTACTCCATGGACTGGTACTACCCGGTGCTCGGCGGCGCCGTGCGCGGGCGGCAGGGGTTCGAGCTGCTCGAACGCGAGTGGGCCACGTTCGTGGTGCCGGGGCTGGGCATCAGGTGCGTCTCCGACCAACCGTGGGTGACCGGGGCGGAGACCTGCGAGCTGGTGCTGGCGCTCGACGCGCTGGGCGACAGGGAGCGGGCGCGGACGCTGTTCGCCGACATGCAGCAGCTGCGGCACGCGGACGGCTCGTACTGGACCGGCTGGCAGTTCGCCAACCGCAAGCACTTCCCGCACGAGCGCTCCGGCTACACCGCCGCCGCCGTGATCCTGGCGGCCGACGCGCTGCTGCAGCTCTCCCCCGGGTCCGGGCTGTTCCGCGACATCGCGGGAACGTCCGTGTTCGATCCCGAGGTCTGCGGATGCGCAGCCGGTACGGGATCGCGCCTGCCCGAGGGCCTCTGACCCGACTTGGGCCCGCACAAGGGCTTTTGCGGGTTCTTTGCCGGGGAAATCCGGTGCGCCGCCGATGAAAGGCGCAATGGGGTTACTAGTTTCGTGAGTGGCCGTACGAGGCGTCTTCGGGGGAAGCGTGGGCGACACGGGCACAACATCGTTCTTGGATCAGGTCAGGACCGAGCCGACACTGTCCCCGGCCAGGGGGCTGCGGAGGTTCCTGGCCAAGGATCCGCAGGAGTCCGATCTGAGCCGGCGGAGGTTCCGGCTCAGAGAAGGAGCTTCTCGGACAGTTTTCACCGATGCCGAAAAGTCGTATGTCTTCGGCTTCAACGCGGTGATGTCCAGGGAAGTAGAGAAGGTCGAGGAGATTTCGGAAGAGCAGCGCCCCTTCGGTTACGAGGGCGCGGCGGCTGCCTGCACCGTACTCGACCTGCTCACGCTGACACGGGGCCGGCGCCTTCATGAGCTACTGGCCGGCCCCGCCCAGCATCATCGGCACGCCGCCTATCTCGGCGCGGGCCGTGCGTACGCGCTGCTGCGGCTGCGCCCGGTATGGGGCGCGCGGCGCGCGCATCCGCTGCTGCGGTGGCTGGCGGTGGACGGGTTCGGGTTCCAGTGGAGCCTGACCAGGACCGACCGGATGGTGGGCGAGCGCACGATGCCCGACCTGCTCACGCGGGCCCACTGCGCGGTGTTCGACCAGGGGCTGGGACGGCTGCTCTGGTATCACGACTGCGCCTCCCCCGACGACGTCTCCGCACGGATCGGCGGATATCCGGCGGCGCGGCGGGCCGACCTGTGGAGCGGGGTCGGGTTCGCGGCCACCTACACGGGCGGCGCCGAGATCGAGGAGCTGTGGTGGCTCACCGAGCACGCGGGGGCCGACGGGTTCCGTGCCCACCTGGCACAGGGATGCGCGTTCGCCGTGGCCGCCAGGCTGCGTTCCGGCGCGCTGCCCGACCACGCGGCGCAGGCCGTGCCGATCCTGGCGGGGGCCGAGCCTGAAGAGGCGGCCTCGTGGACGGACCGGGCGCTCATCGCGCTCGGGCACGAGGCACACACCCATGAGGACTTCCAGAGCTGGCAGTCACAGACCCGCCGCTCCTGGACCCGCCGGGACCGCCACTAGCCCGATCTCAGATGCCGGGCGCGGTCCGCTCCAGCACGCGGAGCGAGCCGTGCACGGCCACCTCCGTGAACGCCCCCGACTCCAGCGCCCGCAGATAGACCCGGTAGGGCGCCTGCCCGCCCTGGGCGGGGTCGGGATAGATGTCGTGGAAGACCAGCGCGCCGCCGTCCATGACGTGCGGCGCCCAGCCCTCGTAGTCGCGGGTCACCGGCTCCTCCGAGTGGCCGCCGTCGATGAACAGCATCCCCAGCGGCGTGTTCCAGAGCCTGGCCACCCGCTCGGAACGCCCGACGATCGCGATCACCTCGTCCTCCAGGCCCGCCGCCGCGATCGTGGCCCTGAACGTCGGCAGCGAGTCCATCTTCCCGAACCTGGGGTCCACCAGCGACGGATCGTGATGCGCCCACCCCGGCTGGATCTCCTCCGAGCCCCGGTGGTGATCCACCGTGACCACCACGGACCCCGCCTGCCTGGCGGCCGCGCCGAGGTAGACGGCGGACTTCCCGCAGTAGGTGCCGATCTCGCAGATGGGCCCGAGCTTGCCGTACTGGCAGGCGGTCTCGAACAGGGCGAAGCCCTCCTCGGCCGGCATGAATCCCTTGGCGTGCTTCGCTGCGTAACGCAGCTCGGACGGCATCGTCATAGGGATGCACCCTAGCCGAACCGAATAACATTCCAGCGAGCCCTTGCAGCCGTCTTCTGTAACCTGTTCTACTTGGCAACGTGAATCAGCGCGCTCGCATCGCGATGTCGGACGAGGACGTCACGGCGTTTCTGGAGGCCGCACGCAAGCTGCAGCTGGCGACGATCAACGCGGACGGCACGCCGCACCTGGTGACCATGTTCTACGGCCTGGACGCGGGGCGGATCGCCTTCTGGACCTACGCCAAGGCGCAGAAGGCCCGCAACCTGGAGCGCGACCCCAGGGTGAGCTGCCTGGTCGAGGCCGGTGAGGACTACGGCGAGCTGCGCGGCGTCCTGCTGTACGGCAAGGCCCAGCGGGTGGACGAACGCGACCAGGTCATGGCCATCGGCATGGCCGTCGCGCGCCGGATGACCCCGGGCGTACCGGACGAGCTGCTGCTCCCCTACGTCGAAAAAACCGGGCTCAAACGCATTGCGTACGTCGTGGAGCGCAGCAAAGTGGTCTCATGGGATCACCGGAGGCTGACATGAAGGTCAAGGTAGACGAGCTGGTCTGCGAGGCCAACGCCGTGTGCATGGGGCTCGCCCCCGAGGTGTTCGAGCTGGATGACGACGACCAGCTCCACATCCTGCTCCCCGAACCGCCCCCCGAGATGCAGGACCGCGTCCGCCACGCGGTCCGGTCCTGTCCCAAAGCCGCCCTTTCCTTCGAGGAATAGCCTCAAAGGCACGAGCTGGAGGAGGAACCCCACATGCGCGCCGCGATCTTGCACGCCGTAGGCAACGACAAGCTCGACATCCGCGACGACGTCACACTGACCCCCGTTGGGGAGACGGACGTACGCGTACGGATCAGAGCGACAGGAGTCTGCCATTCGGACCTGTCGGCCATGTCCGGCGTGCTGCCGCAACCCGTGCCCCTCGTCCCCGGCCACGAGGGGGCGGGCGAGGTGGTCGAGGTGGGCGCGCATGTCACGTCCGTCAAACCGGGCGACCACGTGGTGATCAGCTGGCGGCCGGCCTGCCAGAACTGCGACCTGTGTGTCGGCGGGCAGCCGTACCTGTGCATGAAGTACGTGATCGAGTCCTTCACCAAGGGCAACTTCCGGTTCGGCGGCGACGGGGCGACGGCGTTCGGGATGGCGGGCTGCGGCACCTGGGCCGAGGAGATCATCGTCCCGTGGCAGGGTGCGATCAAGATCGACGATGACGTGTCGTGGGAGGCGGCGGCCCTGATCGGCTGCGGCATCACGACCGGCGTGGGCGCCGCGATCAACACCGCGAAGGTGCGTCCTGGCTCGACGGTCGTGGTGATCGGCTGCGGCGGCGTCGGCCTGTCGGTCATCCAGGGCGCCCGCGTCTCCGGCGCCAGGACGATCCTCGCGGTCGACCCGCTGGAGTCCAAGCACGAGCTGGCCAAGAAGGTCGGCGCGACCCACGCGGTCACGCCCGAGGACGTCCCCGGGGCCCTGGCCGAGCTCACCGGCGGCGGCGGCTTCGACTACGGCTTCGAGGTGGTCGGCAAGTCGGCCACGATCCAGAGCGCGTGGCAGCTCACCAGGGCGGGCGGCGACGTCATCGTGGTCGGCGCGGGCGCGATGGACGACATGGTGTCGATCTCGGCGTTCAGCCTGCTGTTCGAGGGCAAGAACCTGCTCTCCAGCCTGTACGGCGAAGCCGACGTCCGCCACGACTTCCCCTACTTCGCCAAGCTCCACAAGTCCGGCAACCTGGACCTCGAATCGATGATCAGCTCCCGCATCCGCCTCGGCGACCTGAACGACGCGGTGGCGGCTCTGCGCGGCGGCGAGGTCCTCCGCCAGATCGTCCTCATGGACTGACCATCCGAGTGCGCGGCGATCCTCCTCCGGAACCACGGCGGAGGATCGCCTGTCATTCCCTGCGGGGAATTGTCCGGTTCCCCGGCCGCGGCCAGAGTCGTACCCTCAACCGACTTTGGAGCGCACATGCCGAACATCGACGCCCACGACCTCGCCACCCGTTTCGTCGCCATGTGGAACGAGCCGGACCCTGAGCTGCGCCGCAAGAGCATCGAGAGCCTGTGGGCGGACGACGCGGCCCACATCCTGCACCCGCCCCAGGAGATCCGCGAGGCCGCCGCCGGCCTGGGCTTCGCCTCCAGCACGCTGGAGGCACGGGGGCACGACGCCATCGAGTCGCGGGTGACGAAGTCGTACGAGGACTTCGTCGCGCCGGGCACGATCACCTTCAGGGCCCGCACCGACGCGGCCGTCCGCCTGGACAACGTCGTCAAGCTGATCTGGGAGGTGGTGACGGTGGAAGGGTACGAGGTCCAGGGCGGTGGCCTCGACCTGC
Source organism: Nonomuraea rosea (assembly GCF_039539705.1). Taxonomy (NCBI): domain Bacteria; kingdom Bacillati; phylum Actinomycetota; class Actinomycetes; order Streptosporangiales; family Streptosporangiaceae; genus Nonomuraea; species Nonomuraea rosea. The sequence goes on from NZ_BAABDQ010000011.1 coordinate 249,651, forward strand.
TCATCCTCGGCGACGACGGCCGGATCGAGCGGGACTACATGTTCCCCGGGCTGTAGTCCCGCGAGGCCCGGCTGCCGCTGAAAACCGCTGGACAGCGCTGTTAGCGTCCCAGATATGCATGTGATCGACGTCGACCAGTTCATCGCCGACGGATTCGCCAAGGTCGAGGCGGTGGTGCCGCGTGAGGTGGGCGACGCGGCCAGGGAGCTGCTGTGGCGGCGCATCGCGCCGTCCCCGCAGGACCCGTCGTCATGGACGCAGCCGGTCGTGTGGACGGCCGACCTGACCGGTGAGGGCCCGTTCGGGCAGATCATGGCCGGCGACCGGCTGCGCGAGGCGCTCGACCTCGTGGCCGGTCCCGGCGGGTGGGTGCCGCGCAACAGCCTGGGCAACATCCCGGTGCGCTTCCCGCGCGTCCCGCCGGCCGACGACCGTGGCTGGCACATCGACGCCTCCACGCCGCGCTCGGACGGCACGTGGGGCGTCAGCGCCCGGCCGCACGCGCTGCTGCTGCTGGTGCTGCTGTCGGACGTCGGGCCGGACGACGCGCCGACCCGGGTCCGGGCCGGCTCGCAACGTGACATGGCCGCCGCCCTGGCCGACCCGCAGACCCTGACCGGCGAGAGCCAGCCCCCTGGCGGGGACACGCAGGCGGCGGGCGGCGCCGTGCCGGATGGGCAGGTGCTCGACCCGATGGCCATCGGCACCCGGTTCGAGCGGATCGGCGCCGACCGCCCGGAGGCGCTGGTGACGGGCCGGCCGGGGGACGTCTACGTCGTGCATCCCTTCCTGGTGCACGCGGCGCAGGAGCACCTCGGGACGGAGCCGCGTTTCATGGCCCAGATGCCGCTGTTCCTGACCAGCCCGTTCGACCCGGCCGCCGACACCCCACTGGCCCGCGCCGCCCGCCTCTGACCCCGCCGACACCCCACTGGCTCGCGCCGCCGTACCTGACCCGCTGACACCCCGCTGGCCCGCGCCTGACCTCCGCCGCACCGGCACCGGACGGGCGGCCCGCCAGGGGTTTTTTCCGAGGGGTCCGGTTTGGCATGCTGCTCCTCATGAGCATGGACCAGACCCCTGTCCGGATCCGGCCCGTTCGCGATGAGGACCGCCAGGCCGTCCTGGCGCTGGCCCCCCGGCTCGCCGAAGGCGTGGCGGCGTGGCGCGACGCCAGAGCGGCCACGGACGCGGCGCGCCGCTGGCTCACCGACTCCATCGCCGCCGCGCAGGACCCGCACGGAGCGGTGTTCGTCGCCGTCGCGAACACCGGAGACAGCGCTGCCGACGGGAGGGCCGCCGACGGCGGCCCGCGCGTCGTCGGCGTGGTCTCGGTCAACCGGCAGCAGCACTTCACCGGCGTGACCGACGCCTACGTCGGCGAGCTGGCCGTCGACCCGCGCGTCGTCCGCGGTGGTGTCGGCCGGATGCTGATGGCCGCGGCCGAAGGCTGGGCCCGCCGCCAGGGTCTGCGCCACCTGACCCTGGAGACGGGCGCCGCCAACATCACCGCCAGACGGTTCTACGCCGCCCTGGGCTATCGGGAGGAGGGAGTCAGGCTCACCCGCCCGATCGAGCTAGAGAGCACCGCCACGTGACGGCGCCCTACGTCGTGGAGAAGGCGGCGTCGAAGGCCGTCGTGGGCGGGGTGATGGAGTTGAGTGTGCGGATGTAGGCCAGCGCCTCCCTCGCCCCGTCCAGCCGGTCCATGCCCGCGTCCTCCCACTCGATGGAGATGGGCCCGTCGTACCCGATCGAGTTGAGCGCCCTGAAGCAGTCTTCCCAGGGCACGTCGCCGCGGCCGGTCGAGACGAAGTCCCAGCCCCTGCGCATGTCCGCCCACGGCAGGTGGGAGGACATGCGGCCCTTGCGGCCGTCCCCCACGCGCATCCGCGTGTCCTTGCAGTCCACGTGGTAGATCCGGTCCTTGAAGTCCAGGATGAACGCGACCGGGTCCAGGTCCTGCCAGACCATGTGCGAGGGGTCCCAGTTCAGGCCGAACGCCGCGCGGTGGCCGATGGCCTCCAGCGTCCGCTGGGTCGTGTAGTAGTCGTAGGCGATCTCGCTCGGGTGGATCTCGTGGGCGAAGCGGACCCCGACCTCGTCGAAGACGTCGAGGATGGGGTTCCAGCGGTCCGCGAAGTCCTGGTAGCCGGCCTCCACCATCGAGGCGGGCACCGGCGGGAACATGGCCACCGTGTGCCAGATCGACGACCCGGTGAAGCCCACGACCGTGTCGACGCCCAGCAGCCTGGCCGCCCTGGCGGTGTTCTTCAGGTCCTCGGCGGCGGCCTGGCGCACCGACTCCGGGTCGCCGTTGCCCCAGATGCGCGCGGGCAGGATGGCCTTGTGGCGCTCGTCGATCGGGTGGTCGCAGACGGCCTGGCCCACGAGATGGTTGGAGATCGTCCAGACCTTCAGGCCGTGCTTGTCGAGCTGAGCGCGCTTCTGCTCCACGTACGAGGGGTCCGACACGGCCTGGGCCACATCGAAGTGGTCGCCCGAGCAGGCGATCTCCAGGCCGTCGTAGCCCCACTCGGCGGCCAGCCTGCACACCTCCTCGAACGGCAGGTCGGCCCACTGTCCGGTGAACAGCGTGACTGGTCGCATCAGTCAGTCCTCCACGCTCGTGTAGCGGCTGCCGTCAGCCGCGCTCCGCTCGACCGCCGCCAGCACCTTCTGGACCCGCAGGCCGTCCGCGAACGACGGCGTCGGGTCCGCTCCGGTGGCGATCGCCTCCAGGAAGTCCTTCACCTCGTGGGTGAAGGTGTGCTCGTAGCCGAGCCCGTGTCCCGGCGGCCACCAGGCGCCCACGTACGGGTGGTCCGGCTCGGTGACCAGGATGCGCTCGAAACCGCCGCCGCCCTGGCTGAGCCACAGCTCGTTCATGGACTCGAAGTCGAACGACAGGCTGCCGAGCGAGCCGTTGATCTCGATGCGCATCGCGTTCTTGCGCCCGCTGGCGAACCTGGTCGCCTCGAACGAGGCCACCGCGCCGCCGGACAGCCGGCCGATGAACAGCGCGGCGTCGTCCACCGTCACCGGCCCCTTCTCGGACGTGCCGGTCGCGCCCAGGCCGGCCGACTCGGACGCGAGCGGGCGTTCCTTGATGAACGTCTCCGTCAGCGCGGAGACGCCCACCACCCGCTGCCCGGTGATGAACTCGGCCGCGTCCACGATGTGCGAGCCGATGTCGCCCAGCGCGCCCGCGCCCGCCTTGTCCTTCTGCAGCCGCCAGACGAGCGGGAACTCCGGGTCGACGATCCAGTCCTGCAGGTATTGAGCCCGCACGTGCCTGATCTCGCCGAGCCGGCCCTCCTCGACGTAGCGGCGGGCGAGCGCGACCGCGGGCACCCGCCGGTAGTTGAAGGCCACCATGCTCTTGCCCGGCGCCGCGGCCGCGGCCGCCACCATCGCCTCGGCTTCGGCGACGGTGTTGGCCAGCGGTTTCTCGCAGAGCACGTGCTTGCCTGCCTGCAGCGCGGCGATGGCGATCTCGGCGTGGGAGTCGCCAGGCGTGCAGATGTCCACGATCTGCACGTCGTCGCGCTTGACCAGCTCTCTCCAGTCCGTCTCTATGTCGGCCCAGCCGAGCTGCGCGGCGGCCGTCTCAGTGCGCTCCTTCGACCTGCCCGCCAGCACCGCCATGCGTGGTGCCAGCGGGAGGTCGAAGAAGGCCCCCACGCTGCGCCAGGCCTGAGAGTGGACACGGCCCATGAAGGCATAGCCGATCATGCCCACGCCGATGCTCGTTCTGTCTGACATGCAACCCCCGATCAGGATTCGAAGCCGAGCGCCAGATACTTCTCGACGTTCTCCTTGGTAATGGTCTCGGACGCCAGTGTGATCGACTGGGGAACGGAGTTCTCCACCAGATCACTCATGCGCTTCTCCTGTGCTATCAGACGAGCGAGCTTGATCGCCGAGGAGGCCATCGTCGGGCTGTAGGTGACCGTGGCCTTCAGCACCGACGTGCCCGACTGGATCTCCTTCATCGCGTTGAGCGAGCCGGCGCCGCCGACCATGATGAACTCGTTGCGGTTGGCCTCCTTGATCGCGGCCAGCACGCCGACGCCCTGGTCGTCGTCGTGGTTCCAGAGCGCGTCGATCTTCTTGTGCGCCTGGAGGAGCGACGTGGCCACCTGGTTGCCCGTCTCGACGGTGAACTTGGCGTCCTGCTTGGCCGTGACGCTGAAGTTGTAGGTCTTCAGCGCGTCCGCGAACCCCTTGCTGCGGTCCTGGGTCAGCGGCAGCGTGGCGATGCCCTGGATCTCGACGATGACGGGGTTCGTCACGCCCTTGTCCTTGAGCTGCTTGCCGATGAAGTGCCCGGCCGCGACGCCCATGCCGTAGTTGTCGCCGCCGATCCACGTCCGATAGGCCAATTTGTCGGGGAAAACGCGGTCAAGGTTGATGACCGGGATGCCCGCCGCGGTCGCCTGCAGCGCGACCTGGTTGAGCTGCTGGCCATCGTTCGGCAGGATCACCAGCGCGTTCACCTTGGCCGCGATGAGCGACTCGACCGCGGAGATCTGCTGGTTGATGTCGTTCGTGGGCTCGACGGGCTTGAACTCGACGTCGGAGTACTGCTTCGCGGCAGCCTCCGCGTTCTTGGCGATGGCCGCGATCCAGCCGTGGTCGGCGGCCGGCGCCGAGAAGCCGATCACGACCTTCGTACCCGGCTGGTCGTTGCCACTGGCCGCCGGAGCGGGCGCGGGAGCTGCGCTGCTCGGTGCCGCCGCCGGCTCGTTGCTGGTGCAGCCCGACACTAAGAGCGCCGCTCCACCCAGACCGCCGACCAGGAATCCCCTGCGCGCGACGTTGTCACTCATGGTGCTCTCTCCTTTAGGTTCCGCCGCTGGAGAAGAACGGCGACGACGATGATCAGGCCCTTGGCGATCAGCTGGTCGCTGGTGTTGAGCCCGTTGAGGATGAACAGATTCGTGATGAGCGTGAAGATCAGCAGACCCAGGATCGAGCCCACGATCGTGCCCCGGCCCCCGGTGAGCAGCGTGCCGCCGATGATCACGGCGGCGATGGCGTCGAGCTCGTACAGGTCGCCATGGGTGGACGAGCCTGTCGTCGTACGGGCCATGATGAGGATGGCGGCGATGCCGCAGCAGAGCCCCGACAGGGCGTAGAGCAGCATGGTGTGCCTGCGCACGTCGATCCCGGCGAGCCTGGCCGCCTCGGGGTTGCCCCCGACCGCGTACGTCCGCCGCCCGAACGTCGTGCGATTGAGCACGATCCACCCCAGCACCACGACCAGGGCGAAGATGTAGACCAGCAGCGGAATGCCGAGCAGACGTGTGGTCGACAGGTCCACGAGTGAGGCGTTCTCGGGATGGATGATCTGTGTCTTGCGGTCGGACATGCGCTGCGCCAGCCCTCGGGCGGCGACCAGCATGGCCAGCGTGGCGATGAACGGCACCAGCCGCCCGTAGGCGATCAGCAGCCCGTTGACCAGCCCGGCCCCTGTGCCGACGAGGACGGCGCAGACCGCCATCACCACCGGCCCGTACGACTGCGTGGCCAGCGTCGTCGCCCAGACCGAGGCCAGCGCCATGACCGCGCCCACCGACAGGTCGATGCCGCCGCCGATGATCACGAACGTGGCCCCGACCGTGATCACGCCGATCGTGGCGGCCAGGGACAGGATGCTGACCAGGTTGGAGGCGGTCGCGAAGTTCTCCGGCCTGGTGACCAGGCCGACGACGATCAGCAACGCGAGCGCTCCCAGCAGCCCGAGGTGCCGCATCTCACCGAAGCCGGAGCCGAGGTTGCGCATCGACGCCAGCCCGGTGGCGGCCGCTTTCGCGGGCGGATCCGCGTGTCTTGTGGGCTCGGTCATTACGCCGCCCTCCCATTCATGATCATGTCGAGTACGCGGTGCTCGTCCAGCTCCGCCGCGCCGCCCTGGTGGATGACGGTCCCTTCGCGCAGCACCAGCACGCGATCGGCCAGGCCGAGCACCTCCGGCACCTCGCTGGAGACAAGCAGCACGCCGATGCCCTGTTCGGCCAGGTCGCGGATCACCGCGTAGAGCTCGGCCCTGGCCCCCACGTCGACGCCCCTGGTGGGCTCGTCGAGCAGGAGCAGCTTGCGTCCGCCGAGCAGCCAGCGGGCGAGCACGGCCTTCTGCTGGTTGCCCCCCGAAAGCGTGCGGATCGGGCGTTCGGTGTCGGGTGGCCGGATGTCCAGCATTTGCGACAGCCGGCTCGCCTCGCTCCGCTCCCGCTTACGGTCGATCCAGCCGAACCTGGAGAACCCCGGCAGGGTGCCCAGGGTGATGTTCGCCGTGACGCTCTGGTCGAGGAGCAGGGCCTGGGCCTTGCGTTCCTCCGGGGCCAGGCCCATGCCGTGCCGGACCGTGCCGACGACGCCCCGGCGTACGGGCCGGCCGGCGAGCAGGACGCGGCCCGAGGCGGGACGTGCGCCGTACACCGCCTCCAGGATCTCCGAACGCCCCGAGCCGACGAGCCCGGCCAGCCCGACGATCTCGCCCGCCCGCACGGAGAACGACACGTCGGCGAAGACGCCGGGCGAGCTCAGGCCCTCGACTTCGAGTACGGTCTCGCCCGGCGCGCGCTCGGCTCTGGGCGGGAAGACGTACTCGACGTTCCTGCCGGTCATGAGCGAGACGATCTGCGTGGTGGGCGTGTCGCGCGCGGACAGTCCGACGGCGACCGTGCGGCCGTCCTTGAGCACGGTGACCCGGTCGCCGATCTCGCGGATCTCCTCCAGGCGGTGCGAGATGTAGACGACGGCCACGCCCTGGGCGGTCAGCTCCCTGATGATGCGGAAGAGGTTCGCGACCTCGTCGTGGGCGAGCGCGGCCGACGGCTCGTCCATGATGATCAGGCGGGCGTCGTGCGAGAGCGCGCGTGCCATCGAGACCACCTGCTTGGCCGCCGGTGACAGCCGTCCGACCTCGGTGGACGGGCGGATCTCCGGATGGCCGAGCCGTTCGAGCACCTCGCGGGCGGCGCGCCTGGCGGCGACCCTGTTCACGAAGCCGAAGCGGGCGTGCTCGTGGCCGAGGAAGATGTTCTCGGCCACGCTGAGCCCCTCCACCAGGTCCAGCTCCTGGTAGATGGTGGCGAAGCCGAGCTTGATGGCGTCGATCGGGCTGCTTGGGCGCACCTCCGCCTCGTTGAACAGGATCGTGCCCTCGTCCGGCTGGTGCACCCCGGCCAGCACTTTGATCAGGGTGGACTTCCCCGCGCCGTTCTGGCCGAGCAGGCAGTGCACCTCGCCGGCCCGTACGTCCAGGTCCACCCCGTCCAGCGCGCGCACGCCGGGGAACTGCTTGACGATGCCCTTCATGACCAGCATCGGGCTTCCTTCCAGGCGTTCTTCAGGCGTTGACGATGCGGTTGATGTTGTCCGGTGACAGGTAGTGCTCGATGGCGAGGTTGCCCGAGCCGAGCGCGGCGGCGTTGATGCCCGTACGGCTCGGCGTGATCGACAGGTGATGCGTGGCCAGCGGGAGCGACCTGCGGTAGACGGTCTCCCTGATGCCGGCGAGCAGGTGCTCGTGCACCCGCGACAGGGCGCCGCCGATGACGATGACCTCGGGGTTGAAGAAGTTGACCAGGCTGGCCAGCACCTCGCCGATCAGCCGGCCCGCCTCCCTGACCAGCCGCAGCGCCTGCGTGTTGCCCGCCTGTACGAGCGCCACGACGTCGGCTCCCGACTCGGCCGCGAGACCCAGCTCGGTCAGCCTGCGCGCGATCGCGGCCCCGCCGGCCACGGCCTCCAGGCAGGCGCTGTTGCCGCACCGGCAGCCGGCGTCCTCGTGGCCGCTGACCCGGATGTGCCCGATGTCGCCCGCCGAGCCCTGCGCGCCCCTGTGCAGCTTGCCCTCGGCCATGATCCCGCAGCCGATCCCGGTGCCGACCTTGACGAACAGCAGGTGGTTGATGCCGGGGAAGGAGTTGCGGTGCTCGCCGAGCGCCATCACGTTGACGTCGTTGTCGACGAGCACGGCCACGCCGCCGAAGTATTCGGGGATCGGGTAGTCGTTCCAGCCGGGCATGATCGGCGGGTTGTTCGGCCGGCCCGTGGCGAACTCGACCGGCCCCGGCACCCCGATCCCCATCGCGCGCAGCGCCGTCCTGGGCCGTCCCACCTGGCCGAGCAGCCGGTCGAGCCGCTGGTCGACGTGGGCCAGCACCTTTTCCGGGCCCTCGCCGATGAGCAGCGAGTCCTCGCACTCGGCCAGCACGTTGCCCGAGATGTCCATCAGCGCGACACGGCAGTGCGTGGCGCCCAGATCGACGCCCGCGAAGGCGTGGTCCTCGGTGTGCAGGCGCAGCTGGCGCGGCGGCCGGCCGCCGGTGGACTCGCCGCTCTCGGTCTCCTCGACCAGGCCGCGCTCGATCAGCGCGTCCACGCGCTGGGAGATCGTGGACCTGGCCAGGCCCGTGAGCCTCGCGAGATCGGAACGGGTCGTCGCCGAGCCTGCACTGATCAAAGTCAGCACATCACCGGCGGAGCCCGGCTGGGGGGTCATGCCGAGACAATAAGATCACCGATGCGGCAAATCAAGAGTGAGAATCGACCAAACTCCCCCAACTTCCGCCGAAGATCGAACAAAGCCGGGTTTGTGCTTGAATTTCCCGACATTTCGGCGCTTATCGGGACCCCTTGGAGCCAGGCGTGTTTCGTCGTTTCTCCGGCCTGGCCCTTCTGGCCGCGATCGGCGCCGTGCTCGTCTATTGGTGGGGCGGCACCGTGCTCACCACCCAGACCGACGAAGCCCTGCGCGCCCAGCGTCCCGTCAGGGAGCGATGCCCCGGCGACCACGACGCCGAGTGCGCCGCCATCAAGGTCCCGCTCGACCACGCCGCGCCGGAGGATCGTCCGATCGAGCTGGCGCTGGCCCGGCTCCCCGCCCGCCACCCGGACCAGCGGATCGGCTCACTCGTGGTGAACTACGGCGGTCCTGGCGTCTCCGGCATCGACAGCCTCCTCGCCGACCCCGAGCTCTTCATCGCGCTGCGCGCACGCTACGACATCGTCGCCTTCGACCCGCGCGGCGTCGGCAAGAGCTCTCCCCTCAACTGCCGCCCCGGTGGGGAGCCCCTGCCCTATCTCGCCATAGACCAGACGCCGGACACGGCGCGCGAGCTGGAGATCCTGGTCAAGGCCAGTGACGACTACGCGGCGGCGTGCAAGCGACAGGCCGGGTGGCTCCTGCCGCACCTCACCACCGATGCGACCGCCCGCGACCTGGACATCCTCCGGTCAGCACTCGAAGAGCCGGAGCTCACCTTCTTCGGCTACTCCTACGGCGGCGGTCTCGGCGCCGCCTACGCCAAGCTCCACCCCGGCAAGGTCCGGCGCATGGTCCTGGACGCCCCGTCCGCGGACCCCGGCGGCGGCCCGCTCATCGAGCATCCCGCCATCGTCTCCGACGAGCCCATCCGGGTGTTCGCCGCCGACTGCGTCAAGCGCCGCGGCTGCCCCCTCGGCCGCAAGGTGCGTACGGGGCTCACGAAGATCCAGACGTTCGTGGAGAGACTCGACCGGCGCCCGCTGCCCGTCTCCGGGCACAAGCTCACCGACGCCCTCGCGGTCGAAGGCCTGAACGAGTTGCTGCGCACGACGGATGACTGGCCGCGGCTCCGCCGCGCGCTGGCCGCGGCGTTCGAGGGCGACGGCCGGCCGCTCTACGACGCGGCCATGGACTTCCAGGAGTCCCAGGGCTTCTCCAGGGACGCCTTCACCGCGATCAGCTGCGCCGACACCTCGACGCGGCCGCGGCCGGGGTTCATCGAGGAGCAGGCGAAGATCGCGCGAGAACGTGCGCCGATCTCCGGCGCGTGGTCGGCCTGGAGCGCACTGATGTGCCAGGGCTGGGACACGGTCAAGGGGACGGCCTGGCTGACCGATCCGCCCCGGCAGCTCTCGCCGATCATGGTGGTCGGGACCGACGGCGATCCCGTCGTCCCCTATGAGGTCGTGAAAGAGGTCAGGTCCACGCTCTCCGGCTCGGTGCTGGTGACGCTGCACGGTGACGGGCACACCGCGTACCGGACCGGCGTGCTCTGCGTCAACGAGGCGGTGGAGGCGTACCTGCTCGACGGGGAGGTCCCCACCGCCGACGTGAAGTGCCGGGCGGCGGGGACCGGCAAGCGCTAGAGCATCGCCTTCATCGAGTCGGCGGCCGTGAGGACGTAGGGCTGCTCGGCCATGATCGACTCCCAGTTGCCGGCGATGGACTCCGGCGTGAGGTCGTCGTCCTTCCAGCCTGGCCCCTCGGCCACGAACACGCGCGCGACCCGCCCGCCGCCGACGGTGAACACCTCGCCGCTCGACTCGCACGACTCGTGCACGAGGTAGGCCACCAGCGCGCTGACCCGCTCGGGCGTGAACTTGGCCTCGAACTCGGCCGGCAGCAGCGCCTCCGTCATCCGGGTCCAGGCGATGGGCGCGATGGCGTTGGCCTTGATGCCGTTGCGCGCGCCCTCGATGCCGAGCGTCTTGGTCAGGCCGACCAGGCCCATCTTGGCGGTGGAGTAGTTCGCCTGGCCGAAGTTGCCGAACAGGCCCGCAGGGCTGGAGGTGTTGACGATGCGGCCGTAGCCCGCCTCCTTCATCAGCGGGTAGGCGGCCTGGCTGACCAGGTACGAGCCGCGCACGTGCACGGCCAGCACCCCGTCGAAGTCCTCGGCCGTCATCTTCCCGAGCGACTTGTCGCGCAGGATGCCCGCGTTGTTGACGACGATGTCGACCCTGCCGAACGCGTCGGCCGCCGCCTGCACGATGGCCCTGGCGCCCTCGGGCGTGGCGACGTTGTCGGTGCTGGCGACGGCCTGGCCGCCGTTCTTCACGATGAGGTCGGCCACCTCGGCGGCGGGCCCCGCGGAGGCGCCGGTGCCGTCGAGCGCGCCGCCGAGGTCGTTGACGACGACCTTGGCTCCCCGCTCAGCCAGCAGGAGCGCGTGCGATCTGCCGAGGCCGTGCCCGGCCCCCGTGATGATCGCGACCCTGTCATCGAACCGAAGCATCGAACCTCCCACGCAGGAGAACAACATTCTAGTACGAGTACGATAACCCGCCGGGTCACCCGGCGGCCGGGAACCACAGGTCCGGCTCCCCCGCCACCCGGCGTACCCGCCCCTTGGCCTCCAGCCACGCCAGATGGGCCAGTGTCTCGTTGTTGGCCGAGCGCCGCATGTACGGCGGGATCGTCTCCCACGGCCGCGACCACGTCAGCCGGGTCGCCACGTCCCAGCAGGCCACGCCGTCGCGCGCGCCGACGACCTGCTCGATCTCGGCCAGGCGCTCGTCATGGTGCGCCAGCACGTAGTCCACCCGCTCGGCCAGCTCCAGGAACCGGTATTCGTGCGCGGGCAGCACCTCCTCGACGTCCAGCTTGCGCACGGCGGCCAGCGAGTCGAGGTAGTCGGCCAGCGGGTTCGGCCCCGACTGGGGATGCACGGCCACGATGGGCGTGATCTTCGCCAGCACGTGGTCGCCGGAGAACAGCAGGCGGCGGCCGGGCGAGACGAAGCAGAGGTGGCCGGGCGAGTGGCCGGGGGTCCAGAGCGCCCGCAGGTCCCAGCCGGGCAGCCCGAGGTCGTCGCCGTCCTCGACCAGCCGGTCGGGCTTGGCCATCGAGACCATGTGCCTGATCATCATCGACGCGCCGGCCAGCTCGTCCAGCGTCATCGCCGGCACGCCGCAGCGGACGAGCAGCGCGCGCTCGCGTTCGACCAGGGAGTCGATGGCGGCGTCGTCGTAGCGGTCGCGGACCAGGCGGGCGTCGGCCGGGTGCAGCGCGATCCAGGCGCCGGAGGCCTCCCTGATGCGGCCGGCCAGCCCGTAGTGGTCGGGGTGGATGTGCGTGACCAATATGCCCTTGACGTCGGTGATCGCGTAGCCGGCCACGCCGAGCCCGGCGGCGAGCGCGTCGTAGGCCTCGTCGGTGTTCCAGCCGGCGTCGATGATCGCGACGCCGTCGGGGAGTTCGAGTGCGTAGACCAGCACGTATCGGAGGGGGTTGATCGGGATCGGCACCGGGATGGACCATAGCCCCGGGCGTACCCGCTCGACTTCGGGGATCGTCTTACCGATCCACGCCTCCCGCTGTGTCTCGTTTGCCGGGGTCACCACGAACTTCGCCATGCCCCAGATTGTGCCAGAATTAAATTCTGATCCGAATCATGTTCTACTAGGGGCATGAAGCTGAGCCGCGAGATCACCGACGATGGCCGCTTCGTCCGGCAGCCCAACCGCTTCACGGACCGGCTCGGTCCTCCCGAGCCCGGTCGCTACCGGCTCTACGCCTCCTACGCCTGCCCGTGGGCGCAGCGCGTGCTGATCGTCCGTGCGCTGCTCCGCCTGGAAGACCTGCTGGACGTCACGATCGTCGATCCCATCCGCGACGAGAAGGGCTGGCGGGTCCCGGGCGGCGAACCGGAGTACCTGTCCGAGCTCTACCACGCGACCGATCCTGGCTATGTGGGCCGCTACACCGTCCCGTGCATCTGGGACACCAAGGACAAGCGGATCGTCACCAACGACTTCCCCCAGATCACCCTCGACCTCGAAACGTCATGGGGCAGCTCGCCGAACCTCTATCCCGAGCGGCTGCGCCCCGACATCGACATCATGAACGACCGCCTCTACCACGGCCTCAACAACGCGGTCTACGAGGCGGGCTTCGCCCACGACCAGCAGGCGTACGAGGAGGCGGTGGCGCGCGTCTTCTCCACCCTCGACTTCCTGGAGGTGCGCCTGGCGGAGTCCGGCTTCCTCTTCGACACGCTCACCGACAGCGACGTGCGCCTCTACACGACCCTGGCCAGGTTCGACGCCGTCTACTACGCGCACTTCAAGTGCTCGATCAGGCGGCTGAGCGACTATCCGGCCCTGTGGGCGTACGCACGCAGGTTGTACGCCATCCCGGCCTTCCGCGAAACCACCGACTTCGACCAGATCAAGCGTCATTACTACATCACCCAGACCAACATCAACCCGAGCCGGCTCGTGCCGGTCGGGCCTGAGCTGGACTGGAGCGTGTAGACGCGGGCATCCGCAGAAACAGCAGGGCCGACGACAGCAGCACCACGGCGGTGGCGCCCCAGGCGGCGGCGAGGCCCGCCTGGGCGGCCAGGGTGGCGATCGTCAGGTTCGCCGCGATCCCGCCGGACTGCTGGGACAGCGAGCTCGTCGAGGTGACGGTGGTGCGCTCGGCGGCGGTGACCGCATTGTGGGTCATCTCCAGGCACAGCACGGCCATCACCGCGATGCCGACGAAGAGCACGATGTAGGCCAGCCCGGCGCTCACCAGCCCGGGCAGGCCGCCCAGACCGGCCGTCACGGCCAGGGCCCCGACGGAGAGCGCGGCCAGCGCGGTGCCCGCGATCGCGCCCCTGGCCGAGCCGCCCGCCAGCCGCGCCGCGCGGGGCGCGAGCGCGCTGCCGGTCGCGCTGCCCGCGAACCCGAGCGCCGCGACCACGGCGTAGGCGAGACTCCCGCGCTCGGGCGTGCCCGCCAGCTCGGCGAGGCGGCCCGGCGTGAGGAGCTCGATGATCATCAGCACCACGCCCGACGCGGCGGCGGCGAGCATGAGCCTGCGCAGCAACGCGCCGCCCGCGGCCACCCGGACGCCGGCGGCCACCGTGGCGGGCACCTCGCGCAGCACACTCGCCAGCGAGCGGCGCGCGTGCGCCGGCTCGGGCAGCGCGAACACCACCACGACCAGCAGCACGGCCGCCGCCACCGCGCCCAGCAGGGGCGGCGCGGCCAGCGGGAGCATCAGCGCGGGCGGCACCAGGAGCGGCACGCCGCCGCCCGCCAGCACGCCGACGCACAGGGCCACGGACTCCATCGCGCCGCCCCTGGCCAGGCCCGGCCTGAGGTCCGCCTCGTGGCCTTCGATCCCGTGCAGCGTGTCGACGTACCAGGAGGTGGCGGGGCCGCTGGACAGCGCCCTGGCCACACCCTTCAGCACCCCGCTCGCCAGGAACATCCAGAACGTGGTGGACACGCTCATCAGCGTCAGCCCCGCCACCGTGAACGCGGCCGAGGCGGCCAGCACCACGCGCCGCCCCACGACGTCGGCCAGCCCGCCCGTGGGCAGCTCCAGGCTCACGGTCACGACCGAGAACACGGTCACCGTCAGCCCCACCTGGGCCAGGCTCAGCCCCCGCTCGGTCATCAGCAGGACCATCCCGGCCATCATCAGCCCGATGGGCAGCCAGGTCAGGAAATTGACGAGCATGTAGCGCCGTAATGCGGAACGCGCGGTCACGGCTCCTCCGTCCGTGCCCGGGGGAAGCCCCCCACGAATATCTGGACATGCGGGGCGTCGGGAGCCCCCGCGTAGCGCTCGGCGAGCTCGCGCAGGATCTCCTCGGTACGCGTCATGAACTCGCCCACCGCGGCCGGCGGCAGCTGGAGGAAGTGGTCGCTCACGCCCGCCACCTCCACCCACTCCGGGGACCACGCGGACTCGTCGAACTCCTCGACCACCCGCCGGACCACCTCGGCCTGCCGCAGCCGCATGATCTTGACCGCCTCGCGGCCCTCGGGCGTGTCCGACAGCTCGCGGCTGTTCCACGAGGTGTAGCGGTGGCGGGCCCGCCAGCGGCGCTCGCGGCCGTCGCGCCGCTCGTCGTCCTCCTCGATGAACCCGTACTTGAACAGCTCGCGCAGGTGATAGCTGGTCGAGCCGGAGCTCTCGCCCACTCTGCGGCCCAGCTCGCTGGCCGTGGCCGGGCCGTCGGTCCGCAGCAGGCCGAGCAGCCGGACCCGCAGCGGGTGGGCGACCACTTTGAGCACCTGCGGGTCACTGATCTTGTAGCTGTACTCCACACAGCCGACGATAGACCGCAAAGACAATTTTGCAAAGGGAATTTTGTGATTGCTCCGCTCATACACTGGGCGGATGCTTGACGACATCTGGGTGGACGACTCCGTCTTCGCGCTGCGCCCCGACTTCGCGGTGCTGATCATGACCGCGCACGGCCTGCGCAACGGGCCCACCGACGACCGCTCCCGCGCGTGGCTGGCGGCGGCCTCCGACCTGGAGGTGCAGGCCGGCAAGATCGACGCCTGGAAGGAGGCCTACCGGGCGTTCGGGGCCAAGCCGCAGCGGACCAGGCCCTCGGTCGACGCACTCACCCGCAGGATGCCGCTGCCGGAGATCAACCAGGTCGTGGACGCGTACAACTCGATCAGCGTGAAGCACGCGCTGCCGATCGGCGGCGAGGACCTCGACCACTACGCCGGCACCGCGCGCCTGATCAGGGCGGCCGGGGACGAGGCGTCGGAGGAGGCGCTCGGGCAGCCCGAGCCCGGCGAGGTGATCTGGCGCGACGACACCGGCGTCACGTGCCGCAGATGGAACTGGCGTCAGGTGGTCCGCACGCGGCTCACCGAGGAGACGACGAACGCGATCTTCCTTCTCGAGCGGCTGGAGCCGATGTCGCTGGAGGAGCTGAAGGAGGCCGGCGAGGAGCTGGCGAACCTGCTGTCCGAGTTGTCCCCTGAGGTGCGGATCGCAAGCAGGTTGCTGTCCAGTGGGAAATAAACCTCTTGTGGAGCTGTTGATACCAAAGAGTAATAATTGCTGCACCACCCGGATTGACTAGGCAGACGTGACCTCTTTGCGCAGTCCTGAGAGGATCGTTCGAGGCGGCACGGGCTCTTCGGCTCGCGCTGCCGGTCCGGGCGAGTAGCCTTGGACAGGTTCTCTAACATCAACGCCGATCTGCGGAAGAGGGCGATTTCCGCCGTGTCGTCTGAGTCGTCGCGGACAAACCCGCTGGCAAGCTTTGGTCAGAACGAATGGCTTGTCGACGAGCTGTACCAGAAGTACCTCCAAGATCCAGAGTCTGTCGACAAGGCCTGGTGGAACTTCTTCGCTGACTACAACCCTGATTACGGACCGGGCAGAGCCCCGGTCAGGGAGGCGGCGAACGGCACTGCGACCGCCCCCGCACCTCCACAGGCGCCGCCCAAGGCGCCTCCGGCAGCCGAAAAGCCGAAGCAGCCCGCCACTCCGGTGCCCAAGGGCGCCGAAGAGGTCAAGCTGCGCGGCGCGGCGGCTCGCACCGCGGCCAACATGGACCTGTCGCTGACGGTCCCGACCGCGACGAGCGTACGAGCGATCCCGGCCAAGCTGCTCATCGACAACCGCATCGTGATCAACAATCACCTCAAGCGGGGTCGTGGCGGCAAGATCTCCTTCACGCACCTGATCGGTTTCGCGATCGTCAAGGCGTTGCAGGCCATGCCGGCGATGAATTACTCCTACACCGAGGTCGACGGCAAGCCGACGCTGGTCAAGCCCGAGCACGTGGGCTTGGGTCTGGCGATCGACGTGCAGAAGAGCAACGGCGAGCGCCAGCTCCTCGTGCCCTCCATCAAGGGCGCGGAAGAGATGGACTTCCGTCAGTTCTGGATCGCCTACGAAGAGGTCGTTCGCAAGGCCCGCGCGGGCAAGCTGGGCGTCGACGACTTCTCCAGCACCACGATCTCGCTGACCAACCCCGGCACGATCGGCACGGTCCACTCCGTTCCGCGCCTGATGCCCGGCCAGGGCACGATCATCGGCGTGGGCGCGATGGAATACCCGGCCGAATACCAGGGCGCGTCCCCCGACACGCTCTCGCGCCTGGCCGTCTCCAAGGTCATGACGCTGACCAGCACCTACGACCACCGGATCATCCAGGGCGCCCAGTCGGGCGACTTCCTGCGCACGATCCACCGGTTGCTGCTCGGCGAGGACGGCTTCTACGACGAGATCTTCGAGGCGCTGCGGATCCCCTACGAGCCGGTCCGCTGGGTCCAGGACATCTCGGCCTCCCATGACGACGACGTGGCCAAGTCCGCGCGCGTCATCGAGCTGATCCACGCCTACCGGGTCCGTGGCCACCTGATGGCCGAGACCGACCCGCTTGAATACAAGCAGCGCAAGCACCCCGACCTCGACATCCAGTCGCACGGGCTGACGCTGTGGGACCTGGAGCGCGAGTTCGCCACCGGCGGTTTCGGCGGCCGGGCGCTGATGAAGCTCCGCGAGATCCTGGGCGTGCTGCGCGACTCCTACTGCCGCACCGTCGGCATCGAGTACATGCACATCCAGAACCCCGAGGAGCGGGCCTGGATCCAGGCAAGGATCGAGAAGCCGCACAAGTCGCCCGAGCGCGACGAGCAGCTCAACATCCTGTCGCGGCTCAACACCGCCGAGGCGTTCGAGACGTTCCTGCAGACGAAGTTCGTCGGCCAGAAGCGCTTCTCGCTGGAGGGCGGCGAGTCCCTGATCCCGCTGCTGGACTCGGTGCTCAGCGACGCCGCCGACGAGGACCTCGACGAGGTCGTCATCGGCATGGCGCACCGCGGCCGGCTCAACGTGCTGGCCAACATCGTGGGCAAGTCCTACGCGCAGATCTTCGGCGAGTTCGAGGGCAACATCGACCCGCGCACCGCGCACGGGTCCGGTGACGTGAAATACCACCTCGGCGCGTCCGGCGTCTTCACCGCGCCGAGCGGCAAGACGATCACGGCGTCCGTGGTGGCCAACCCCTCCCACCTGGAGGCGGTCGACCCGGTCCTCGAAGGCGTCGTACGCGCCAAGCAGGACCTCCTGGAGCGCGGCGAGGAGGGCTTCACGGTCCTGCCGGTCCTCCTCCACGGTGACGCGGCCTTCGCCGGCCAGGGCGTCGTGGCCGAGACGCTCAACCTGTCGCAGCTGCGCGGCTACCGCACCGGCGGCACCGTGCACGTGGTGGTCAACAACCAGGTGGGCTTCACCACCTCGCCGGCCTCGTCCAGGTCCTCGGTGTACGCCACCGACGTGGCCCGGATGATCCAGGCGCCGATCTTCCACGTCAACGGCGACGACCCCGAGCAAGTGGTCCGCGTGGGCCAGCTGGCCTACGAATACCGCCAGGCGTTCCGCAAGGACGTGGTCATCGACCTCATCTGCTACCGCCGCCGCGGCCACAACGAGGGCGACAACCCCGCCTTCACCCAGCCGCTGATGTACGACCTGATCGACGCCAAGCGCTCGACCCGCAAGCTCTACACCGAGGCGCTGATCGGCCGGGGCGACATCACGGTCGAGGAGGCCGAGCAGGCCCTCCGCGACTACCAGGCCAAGCTGGAGCAGGCGTTCACCGAGACCCGCGAGGCGGCCAAGAAGCCGCAGGAGGCCGCCGCGATGCGGGTGCCCCCTGCGGAGATCATCAAGTGGTCCCACGACGACACGCCGACCGCGATCACCGACGAGACGCTCAAGCGCATCGTCGACACCCAGCTCAACCTCCCCGACGGCTTCACGCCGCACCCGCGCCTGGCGCCGGTGCTGCAGCGCCGCGGCCAGATGGTCGAGCAGGACGCGATCGACTGGGCGATGGGCGAGACGCTGGCGTTCGGCTCACTGCTCATGGACGGCCACCCGGTGCGGCTGGTCGGCCAGGACTCCAGGCGCGGCACGTTCACGCAGCGCCACGCCGTCCTGGTGGACCGGATGACCGGCGCGGACCACACGCCGCTCAAGTCCTTCAACGAGGGCACCACGAAGTTCTACGTCTACGACTCGCTGCTCAGTGAGTTCGCGGCGCTCGGCTTCGAGTACGGCTACAGCGTGGTCCGCCCGGACGCCCTGGTCGCCTGGGAGGCGCAGTTCGGCGACTTCGTCAACGGCGCCCAGACGATCATCGACGAGTTCATCTCGTCGGGCGAGCAGAAGTGGGGCCAGAAGTCCTCGGTCGTGATGCTGCTGCCGCACGGTTTCGAGGGTCAGGGTCCCGACCACTCCTCGGCCCGCATCGAGCGGTTCCTGCAGGTCTGCGCGCTCGACAACATGACGATCGCGCAGCCCACGACGCCCGCCAACTACTTCCACCTGCTGCGCTGGCAGGTGGAGTCGGAGCGGCACAAGCCGCTGGTGGTCTTCACGCCGAAGTGGCTGCTGCGGCACAAGGCGGCCACCTCCAAGGCGGCCGACTTCACCACCGGCACCTTCCAGCCGGTCCTGGGCGACAAGAAGGTCGATCCGGCCAAGGTCACCAAGGTGGTCATGTGCTCCGGCAAGATCTACTACGAGCTGGCCGCGGCGCGTGACAAGTCGGGCCGCGACGATGTCGCGATCGTCCGGCTGGAGCGCCTCTACCCGTTCCCGGCCGAGGAGCTGGGCGCCGAGCTGGCCCGCTACGGCTCGCAGGCGGAGCTGGTCTGGGCGCAGGACGAGCCGGTCAACATGGGGCCGTGGCCCTACCTGACACTCAAGCTGGCCGAGGACCCGGAGACGTTGAGCGGGCGGCGGCTGCGCCGCGTCTCGCGCACGCCCAACAGCTCGCCGGCCACGGGGTCGCACAACTCGCACGACACCGAGCTCGAGCAGATCCAGCACGAGCTGTTCGGCTGACATTCGGGCCTCCGGCTCCGGCCGGGGGCCCGCGTGCTGAAATGGCAGGTGCCGAAGTCGGCGCCTGCCATTTTCGTCGGCGGCGACCGCGCCGCCGGCTTTGTTCCGACAGATGGACGGAGAACGATGTACTTCACCGATCGGGGGATCGAGGAGCTGGTCGAGCGGCGGGGCGAGGAAGAGGTCAGCCTGCTGTGGCTGGGCGCGCGGCTGCGCGAGTTCGTGGACCTCAACCCCGAGTTCGAGACCCCGGTCGAGCGGCTGGCCACGTGGCTGGCGCGCCTGGACGACGACGAGGACGACCTCTAGGTGCTGGGCAGGAGCCGCTCGAAGCCGTCGAGCATGGCCGTGAGCCCGATCCCGAAATGGGCGTCGATCTCGGCGGCGTCGGCGCTCTCCGCGATCAGGTTGTAGCCCGGATCCTGCGGCGCGGGCTTCTTGCTGCGCAGGCCGGCGCCCAGGCGGACGGCGGCGATCGACTGCGCGTGCCCGAGCGTGAACTCCCGCAGGCACCTCGTGAGCTGCAGCGCGAGCGCGGGACCGAACCCCGCGTCCCGCAGGATCGCGATCGCCCGCTCGCCGTGCTCGATGGCGGCCGGGGAGCGCACCGGGCGGGTGGCGAAGATCGAGACGGCGTGCGGATGGTCCAGCAGCGTGTCGCGCAGGCGCGTGTAGAGCCGCTCGCACAGCACGCGCCAGGACGACTCCCACGGCAGCGTGTCCACCCGCAGCTCGTCGAAGAGCAGCTCCGCGATGCCGTCGAACAGCGCCTCCTGATCGCGGTAGTAGTAATAGACCGCCATCGGATCCACCCCGAGCTCCGCCCCCAGCTTGCGCATGGAGAACTTGCCGAGCCCCACCGAGTCGACGAGCGCGAGCGCGACGGTGGCGATGTACTCGTGATTGAGCGTCGGCTTGGTGGGCCGCACGCCTCCCCCTTTACCTCCGTGCGCGGAACCCGTCCAGGGTAGCCGCCAGCCGGTCGCCGAACTCCCTGGGGAACTCCTGGTAGCCGAGGTGCCCGCCGGGCAGCTCCGCGACCTCCGCGCCGAGCCGCTCCCCGAGCAGCCGGGCGGGCCTGGCGTAGAAGCGGCCCTCGCTCGCCGCGCCCACGGCGAAACACCAAGGGGCCGGTACGCGGCCCAGCGCCGACAGGTTCGGCTCGTACGCGAGGAACGCCGGAATCTCGGACCGCACGACGACCTCGGCGTTGCCGAACAGGCGTTGCATCCCGCCGGGTTCCCCCTTCCGCACCGCCATCGAGGCCCGCAGCCCGGCGGCCACCACCGCCCGGCCCGCCCGCGAACGGAACAGCCCGAGCGGCCTGGCCATGATCGCCGAAGCGAACAGCAGGTACGCCCTGAGCGCCCCCTCCCGCTCCCCGACCGCCCGCACCTCGTCGAAGAAGGCCAGCCGCTCGGCCGCGTCCGGCAGCACCCGGACGATGGGCGGCTCGTGCACGACGGCCCCCAGCAGCCGGTCAGGATGCCGGATGAGCAGCTCCAGGGCGATGATCCCGCTCGCGCTGGTGCCGAACACGTACGCCCGCGACAGCCCGTAGTGATCCAGCACGGCCACCACGTCATCGGCCTGCTCCCCCACGTCGACCGGCCTTTGCGGCCCCTCGATCGGGCTGCGCGAGTTGCCGCGCCGGTCGAGGGTGAGCACCGTGTACCGCTCGGCCAGCACCGGGACGACGCGGTCGAACGCGGACGTGTCCCCGCCGCCGCCGGGCACCAGCACGAGTGCCGGGCCGTCCCCGGTGCGCTCGGTGTAGAGGCGGGCGTGTCCCGCCTGGACGATGGTCATGCGATCTCCGTTTCTACGGTGTAGAACGACTCTACAGCGTAGAAACGTACAAGATGGAGGTCTGACCCCGACAGGCCATACGCGATACATCTTGAGTTTTGGACAGACGCGACATATCGTGTCTAGGGAGAGAACGTATCGCCAGGAGGGTCCGGATCATGCAGCAGTGGACGATCGAAGAGCCCGAACAGCTGACGTTCGGCGAGGTGGAGTCGCTCGACGTGCGCATCGTCGCCGGCCGGCTGGCCGTGCTCGCCAGCGAGGGCCCGCCCACGCTGGAGGTGTCCGAGATCGAGTCGGCCTCGCCGCTCATCGTGACCTACGACGAGGACACCAGGTCGCTCGTCATCGCCTACAAGGACCTCACCTGGGACGGCATGCTCGGCTGGCTGCGGCGCGACCGGCGCAGGACCGTGCTCTCGATCGCCGTGCCCAAGTCCTGCCGGGTCAACGCCGGGGTGGTGTCCGCGCCCTCCGTGGTGGCCGGGTTCGAGAAGCAGACGCACGT
Organism: Nonomuraea rosea; assembly: GCF_039539705.1. Lineage (NCBI taxonomy): Bacteria > Bacillati > Actinomycetota > Actinomycetes > Streptosporangiales > Streptosporangiaceae > Nonomuraea > Nonomuraea rosea. The sequence continues at coordinate 271,358 of NZ_BAABDQ010000011.1, forward strand.
CAAGAGCGTGTCGGCGGAGATCGTCCTCGACGCCGTGAGCGGCGCCGTCGTGGCCAACACCGTGTCGGGCGCCGTCGAGAGCCGGACGATGGACGGCGACCTGTCGTTCAAGAGCATCTCCGGCGACCTGACCGTGGCCGACGGCACCCCGCGCCGGCTGAAGGCGAACACCGTCTCCGGCCGGATCACCGCGGACCTGGCGCTGCGGCCGACGGGGCATGTCACGCTCAACAGCGTGTCCGGTGACATCCTGGTCAGGCTGCCTGAGAACGTGGAGGCGGACGTCAACGTCAGATCCACCTCGGGCAGGCTGGTCAGCACGTTCGAGAAACTGTCCAACACGAGTGGTCCCGGCTCCAAGTCGATGTCGGGGCGGCTGGGTGGCGGCATGGCCTCACTGTCGGCGATCACGGTCTCCGGCGAGGTCGCGCTGCTCAAGGGAGAGAAGGAATGAGCCCTGTCTTCGGTCACGGCCGGCTCCGGCTGTACCTGCTCAAGCTGCTGGAAGAGAGCCCGCGGCACGGTTACGAGGTCATCCGGCTGCTCCAGGACCGCTTCCTCGGCGTCTACTCGCCCTCCCCCGGCACGATCTACCCGCGTCTGGCCCGCCTGGAGGAGGAGGGCCTCGTGACGCACGAGGTGGTCGAGGGCAAGAAGGTGTTCTCGATCACCGACAAGGGCCGCGAGGAGCTGAACGACCGCCTCGACGAGCTCGACGACCTGGAGCAGGAGATCTCCGCCTCGGTGCGCGACATCGCCCGCGAGGTCAAGGAGGACGTCCGCGACACCGTCAAGTCGCTGCGCGACGAGCTGACCCGGATGGCCAAGGACGTCCGCACGGGGCCGCGCGAGGACGCCAAGCGCTTCAAGGAGCAGCAGAAGGAGGACTTCAAGCGGCTCAAGGAGCAGCAGAAGCGGCAGTGGATGGAGCACGCCTACCAGTGGCAGGGGGAGGGCGAGCGGCTCAGCACGGAGTGGCGCAGGATCTGGTCGGAGGTCTGGGCCACGCTGGGGGGCGCGCCGCCCAACCGCGCCGCGCTCGACGCCGAGCTGGGCGAGCTGCTGGCCGACTTCGTGGCCCAGGCCCGCGAGGACGCCTCGGCGTCCGGGCTGACCCCGGAGAAGCTGGCCGAGCTCCGTACGGCGCTCGGTGACGCCGGCCGCCGCGTCCGCGACATCCTCGAATCCTGACCACCACCCCGAAACCGATCCGGCCCGCACGGGGTTGGGGCGGTCAGGCGGAGCGGAGCTGTCGCTGGAGCCGGCGCGAGCTCCGCGCCGCCTTCCGCGCGTGGTAGGCGAGCGGCATGTACCGCACCCGCTCGGGCAGGCGCGGCGTCAGCATCGCCACCGCGTGCCCGAGATGCCGCAGCCGCCGCTCCTCCCTGGCCGTCCACCGCAGCCCCAGCTTCGCCCGGACCGCCGGCGGCAACGTGCCGACGGTCACGAAGTGGTTGAACTCCCCGGAGCCCACACCCACGGGCGTCCACAGGCGGCGCAACGGCCGGGGCAGCCCCGGCGGCGCCGGCGTGCCACGCATGACCGCCAGCACGTCGAGCGCGGTCGGATGCGCCTCCAGCCGGTCGGCCACCATCGCGTCGAAATAGCGCCAGAACCCGTCGAGGTCGTCCGGCATCTCCCGCTCCGGCACCCGCAGGATCGCGCCGAGCTGCCGCGACTCGGCATAGAAGCGCCGCTGCTGCTCGACGGTGAACGGCGTCCCGAAATAGCGGTTGAGCGCGATGAACCGCTCGAACAGCGACAGGTGCACCCACGCCCACGCCTCGCCGTTGAGCGCGTGATAGTGCCGTCCCCGCTCGTCCACCCCGCTGATCGGCTTGTGCAGCTCCCGCAGCCGCTCGCCCTCCGCCGGGCCGCCGGCTCCGCCGTACACCCATTTCTGGACGGAGGCGAGCGTGCGGGTGAGCCGCCCCCACGGGTCGGCCTTGTACGTGGAGTGCTCCGCGACGGCCGCGCCGACCGCGGGGTGCATCGTCTGGATGACCAGCGCGCTGCCGGCCACGAGCAGGTTGCGGTATTCGCCCGCGGTGTCCCAGTGCATCGAACCTGGGCCGAAGGGCTCAACGTCCATGATGACGGCCTCCCGGGTGATACAACCTCACTCCTCTTGTATCACCCAGGAGGCGCATAAGTAACCCTTCACTTATTCAGCCCGCAAATACGATCTTTCCGAAAATCTCCCCTTCCGCCATGGCGGCGAACCCGTCCCGGGCCCCGGCCAGCGGAAGTGTCCGGTCGATGACCGGTCGCAGTCCGGTCTGCTCCAGGAACACCGCCAGCCGCTGGAGCTGGTCACGCGTCCCCATCGTGGAGCCGACCACGGACAGCTGCAGGAAGAAGACCCGGTTGAGGTCGGCGGGCGGGACCGCGCCGCTGGTGGCGCCGCAGACGACGATGCGCCCGCCCGGCTTGAGCGACTTGAGCGAGTGATCCCAGGTGGCCTGCCCGACGGTCTCCATGACCGCGTCCACCCGCTCGGGCAGCCGTGCGCCCGGCTCGAAGACCTGGTCGGCGCCGAGCTCGCGGGCGCGTTCGCGCTTCTCCTCCGTGCGGCTGGTCGCCCAGACCCGGTAGCCACCGGCCCGCCCGAGCGCGATCAGCGCGGTGGCGACGCCGCCGCCCGCGCCCTGCACCAGCACGGTCGAGCCGGGCTGGAGCCCGGCCTTGTCGAACAGCATCCGGTACGCGGTCAGCCAGGCCGTCGGCAGGCAGGCGGCGTGCTCGAAGCTGAGCGAGGCCGGCTTGGGCACGAGGTTGCGGCGCGGCACGGCCACCCGTTCGGCGAACGTGCCGTCGTAGGTCTCCGACAGCAGCGTGCGCTTGGGATCGAGGGTCTCGTCGGCGCCCGTGCCGATCACGGAGTGCACGATGACCTCGTTACCGTCCTCGTCCACGCCCGCGGCGTCGCAGCCGAGCACGATGGGCAGGCGGTCCTGCCTGATGCCGACGCCTTTGAGCGTCCACAGGTCGTGGTGGTTGAGCGCGGCCGCCCGCACGGAGACGGTCGTCCATCCGTCCGGCGCCTTCGGCTCCGGACGCTCGCCGAGCGTCAGCCCGGCGAGTGGGTTGTCGGGGTCGGTCTGTGTGGCGGTTACGGCGAACATGGCCGCACCCTACTTCAGCGTGATCTGGATCTCTTTGAGCGCCCTCTCGCGGAACGACTGCGGCCCCGTGACGGCGATCCGCACCCCGCCCTTGCACACCGACTCGGCCCGCCGCCCCCGCCCGTCGATCACGGACGGCACCGCGTTCGTGCCCCGGCAGCCGGGGGTCGGCACGAACGCGACCATCGGCCCGGCCCCGCCGCCGAACCAGAGCTGCGGCCCGACCGGGTAACCCTCCGCGCTCTCCCCCGGCTCGGCGAGCCGCACCAGGCCGCGTGCCGACAGGACGAGATAGCCGTTCTTGGTCACCCGGCCCTTGAGCTCCCGCGCGAGGGCCAGCCGCTGGTCGAAGGTCAGCCCCTGCCCCCGGTCGTACATGGCCAGCCGCCACTGCCCGAACGCGAACAGCAGCACCTGCCCGTAGGAGCCACTGCCCGCCTGGCGCGGCCAGAGGGTGACGTTGCGGGTGTAGTTCCTGATCGGCCGGCCACCGCGGGTGACCTCGATCTCCCCGTTGTACGGGGCCTGGAGCTGGCGGTACAGCCCGTCCACCCACACGCCCACGAAGGGCCGCGACCCCATCGCGTCGAGATCGAGCTCCGCGGGATAGCGCACCTCGGCCCGCTGCCCGTCGGGGAACACCGCCTCGAAGACCTCGTCGCGCCCCTTGGTCTTGACGGGGACGTTCAGGATGTTGGGCGCGCTCTCGACCCTGGTCAGGGACTGGATGGGCTCCGGAGCCGGCGTGACGGGCGGCGGCCCGGGATCGCTGCTGCTGAGCACGCCGACAATGGGGATCAGCAGGAGCGCGAGAACCACCGCCAGCCCGATCCACCGGCGACGGCCGCGCTCGCCTGACTCGATGACGTCGAACTGGTCAGCCACGACGTTCCTAGCCGAGTAGTGCCGGCTTGCGCCCTTGCTCTCAGTTCAGTTGAGCGGTGACCGCCAGCGCAAGCCCTCGAACCTGGCGAAATCGCGGTCGCAGGTCACGAATTCACAACCGTGCTCGATGGCCAGTGCGGCCAGGTAGGCGTCAGGCACGAGATTGCCCGTCGCCCCAGCCTGCCGGCACAGCTTGACGAAGATGTCCCAGTGCCTGGACCCCGCATTCACCACGACCGCATGCGGCTGGTGGCGGACGCCGTCGGCGAACTCCCGGGCGACCTCGAAGGGCGTCGCGCCCGGGATGCGGCGGTTGGTCACCACTCGCATGAACCCTTGGAGCGCGAAGTCACTCACGGCATAGGCCTCGTCGCCCTCGATGAGCTCCATGAGCACGGCATGACAGGGCTTGTGATGCTCGGCGTCGCGCCGCTGCGCGTTGAAGAGGATGTTCGTGTCAAGCATCCGCATGGCCGGCTCCCAGCACACGCTCGGCGTCTTCCTGGTCGAGGATCTCCTTGATCTCGGCCCAGGTCAGCATGGGGCCGGTGGCTGCTCCGGAGACGGGCAGGTTGATACGGGGACGATCCGCCACTTCGGCGGAGCGATTCATGAGTTGCCTCAAGGCATCCTCCATCACTGAGTTGAGACTGCGACCGTTACGTGCCGCGTACGCCTTCGCCTCGTTGAGGAGCGTCTCGTCGATGCGCACCGTTGTCCTCCGCATGACTCCAGCGTCCGCCTGTGACATCAAAATGTCAACACCAGAGAGTAGTCGCTCGAACACAATTTTGACCGCGCTTTGGCCTTACCAAGAGGCCACATTGACCTTCCCGTCGGACGTGAGCCGCACCGCCTGCCCCACCAGCTCCCGCCCGACCGCGTCCGCCAGCAGCGCCGGCTCCTCCGTCACCGCGTACGCCCGCCCGCCGCCCGGCACGTCCACCACCAGGACCGCGCGCTCCGCCACCCCGTCCCGCGTGTACGCCACCGTGTACCCCGCCACCACCCCGTCCCCCTCGTACGAGGACACGATCGGCACCCCCTCGGCCACGAACACCGGCGCCGCGCTCCCCAGCCGCCCCCCAGGCTCGCTGGACCACACCGCGTACGCGTGCTTGGTCAGGTGCATCCCCACCCCGGTCACCAGCCCGTGCCCCGACTGCGCCCGCAGCAGCCCCGCCATCGTCGCCGTCGAGTGCAGCACGTAGTCACTGGCCGGCCCGCCCGCGTACGGCAGCCCGCCGGTGACCGTGAGCCCGCGCCGGTCCAGCGGGTCGAGCCCGATCGCGTCGCACGCCTGCCGCAGCGCGATCGCGAAACAGCTGTAGAGGTCCAGCGCGTGCAGGTCGTCCAGACCCAGCCCCGCCCGGCGGAAGGCCGCCTCGGCAGCGCGCGCGATGGCCTCCGACGAGCCGAGCGCGGGCCGCCCCGCCACCTCCCAGGTGTCCTCCGCGTACGCCCATCCCCGCAGGTACACCCGCTGCTCAGCGGGCACGCCGAGCTGGTCGGCCAGCCGCGTGCTGGCCAGGACGACGGCCGCGGCCTGGTCCACCTCCATCACCGCCACCGTGCCGCGCGTGTACGGCCAGCCGACGAACCGGCCGCCCGCGGCGAGCTCCTCGGGGGTGCGGGCGGTCCTGCGCCAGGCGTACGGGTTCGCGGCGGCCACCTCGGTCATCGGCGCCAGCAGCCGGCCGCGGTCGCGCATCTCCTCCTCGACCGTGAGCCCGAGCGCCGCCCGCCGCGCGGTCTCCATGATCGCGTAGGTGTGCACCGGCAGGAACAGCCCGTGGGCCAGCTCGGCGGGATGCGGCGGGCGCTCCCACCCGTACGGGGGCTTGGGGTCGGCGGGGTGACTCCAGGGCACGCGCTCCCCCGCCAGCCGGTACGCCCTGCGCGTCGCCAGTGCCTCGGCCCCCGCGACCAGGGCGGAGTCCAGCTCGCCTGCCGCGATCCTGGTCGCCGCCGCGCCGATGAGCAGGTGCGGAGCCGTACCGCTGACCTTGGAGTAGGCGTGGTGGCGCGGCGTGGCCCCGAGCCGATCGGCCAGCCGGCACACCGGCGAGTCGTACTGCCAGGAGTCGCTGTAGACGAGCTGGATCGAGTCGAGCCGCTCCATCGGGAGCCGGGCGTCGTCGGCGGCGGCCCGCGCCACCTGCTCCCACAGGTCCAGCGGCTCCGGGCCCGGCTGCTCGCGAACGGTGCGCTGCGCGATGCCGATGAGACAGGGGGTGCGAGGGTCCATGAATACATCTAACCAGAACATAATTCGGCTAGTAAGCAGAGACTTTTGATAATTACCGTTACCGATGTTACTCCAGACCATTCAACAGGGCTTCGACCTGCGCAGATGCCAGTCGGTAAGGCATGCGGATTTGCCGTTCAGATAACGGAATGGAACCGTCCCATGCTTTTTGACGCCGCTTCCTGGCCACCCGCTTGCGCCATTCATTAACGTTTCGAACGTTTTCCTGGCCCACCGGGGCACAGTCCCCCGCTCTGGGCCGCCGAGAACTTGAGAGGAGCTCCATGTATTCCCGAGCAAGGCGCATCGCTATCCCGCTGGCCGGCCTGGTGGCCATCGGTCTGGCGGCGGGAACGATCAGCGGCACCGCGGCGAGCGCGACGGCACCCTCAGACGTCGTCTCCAAGAGTTCGTCCACCCCCGCCGAGCAGGCGATCCAGTTCTGGACGCCGGACCGCATGAAACTGGCCTCCGACTACGACGACGGCCTCGACCTGTCCTCCAAGGGCGTCAAGGGCACCAACGACGCGCCTGACGGTCCTCCCGGATCCGTTCCGCCGATCGGCGAGGAGAAGACCAAGTCCAAGAAGAGCAAGCAGGTCAACCTGCCGAACACCGTCGGCCGCGTGTTCTTCACGCTGCCCAGGAAAGACCCGCGCGACCCGCGGAACTGGCGCTACTGCTCGGCCAGCTCCGTCCAGGGCAAGTACCGCAACCTGGTGGCGACCTCCGCCCACTGCGTGTACGACACCAGCAAGAACACCTTCTACGACAACTGGATCTTCATCCCGTCGTACTGGGACGGCAACAATGTGTGGGAGGGCAAGGCCCCCTACGGCATTTACGCCGCCAAGACGTTCAACGCGCACGACGACTTCGTGGTGAAGGAGGACTACGACTACGACTACGCGTTCGTCAACGTCTTCAACGGCATCAAGGTCAAGTGGGAGAAGGTCGGCGCCCAGTGGAAGTGGACCGTCAAGAACGTCGGCCGGCTGGGTGACAACGTCGGCGGCCAGGGCTTCACCTGGAACCGGAGCACCAAGCTGAACGTGTTCTCGTTCGGCTACCCGGCGGGCGACCACCCCGACGGCGACAAGCCGTACACCGGCCGCACGATGAAGTACTGCTACGGCAAGACCAAGCCGATGCCCGAGGCCCGGAAGTACAACCTCCAGGAGCACATCGGCTTCAAGTGCTCCTTCACCGCCGGCGCGAGCGGCGGGCCGTTCATCTACAACTACAAGAGCGCGTCGCGGACCGGCTACCTGGTCGGCGTCAACAGCGTCGCGTGGGACACCGACGGCAACGACCGCTTCGACCACATCTCGTCGCCGTACTTCAACACCGACACCTACAAGGTCTACAAGGCCGCCGCCAACCGCTGGACCGGCAACATGCCGTGACGAGCGAGCACCCGAGGCCCCGGATCCCATGAGATCCGGGGCCTTCCCGCGCTCATTTGGCCCGCTCCAAGCGATCCGGCAACGTGTCGTACGCCACTGGGCGCACCGAATGCGGCCGCGCGAAAGAACGGAATTGCACTCCTCTCGCCCGACCGAAATCATGCCTCTGACCAGCGGATACGATGATCACTAATGATCATTCAGTGGCGCGGGGAGTGGATGTCTGACGGCATCCTTATAGTTCAGTGTGCACCCTTGATCAGGTAACGAATGTCTATCCTGGCTGCAATACGGCCTGCACATCTGGAAAAATCCACCCTTACGACCCCAAGAAAGGCATTTCATGATCCCCCGGGCCAGGCACGTGGTGGCGGCTGCGCTCAGCAGCGCGCTGCTGATCCTGCCTGCCTTGACGGGGATCGCGAACGCCGCGCCCGCCACCGCGCCCGCCAGCAAGGTGTACGCCATCCCGATGGCGCGAACCGCCGTGGACGTGAAGCGGGTCGCCGACTACTGGAAGCCCGACCGGCTCAAGAAGGCCGACAGCTACAGCCCGGCCACGCCCGGCGCCCAGGCCTCCCCGACCGCCTCGCCGACGTCCGCCGGCGCCGCGGCCGGTCCCAGCGGGACCACCGCCTCGGCCGCCGCCGCGGCCAAGCGCACGGCGGCGGACAGCGCGGCGCCCACGCTGCCGCGTAAGGGCACGGCCGCCAAGACCATGGGCAAGGTCTTCTTCCGGTTCGGGGACAAGGAGTACTGGTGCTCCGCCAGCGCGGTCACGGCCAGCAACCGCAGCGTGGTCGCCACGGCCGGGCACTGCGCGTATGACCCGCGGCAGACCAAGGCGGCCGAATACTGGATCTTCGTCCCCAACCCCGGCGCCAACGGTGAGACGCCTGACGGCATCTACGTGGGCGCCGCGCTCAGCATGCACGAGGACTGGTCCGGCAAGGGCGACTACGACTTCGACTACGCGTTCGTGACCGTGCACCGCGGCTTCGTCTGGGTCGCCAAGGACGGCGGCTACGTCATGGAGGACGTCGGCAGGCTCCAGGACAACGTGGGCGGCCAGGGGCTGGAGCTGAACAAGAAGCCGGGCACGTACACCGTGGCCGCCTGGGGCTACCCGGCGGGCGCGCAGCCCGACGGCTCCCGCCCGTTCGACGGCAAGAAGCTGATGCTGTGCCAGGAGGGGGCGACGCGCTGGACCGTCGCACCCAGCCTCGACCTGCAGAAGGGCGTGCAGCTCATGGGCTGCGACTTCAGCCCGGGCGCGAGCGGCGGCCCGTGGCTGATCGGCTACGACAAGAACCGCAGGCTCGGCAGCCTGAACGGTGTCAACAGCCTGACCTGGAACAGGGACGCCAAGGGCTGGTACGACGCGGTGTCGTCCCCGTACTTTGACACCACGGCCGGAGAGGTCTACAGGCGAGCCGCCTCACAGAACACTCCGCCAAATGTGACGTAAGTCATAGCAACCAATCGATCACTGCGGGTGATCAGCTAAAACCTTGATCTCGGTACGGTCACGGCGCCGGTTTGGAACGCTGACATGATCTACCGAAAATTCACATGACCAGAGTCAACGCTGTAGGTTCCGGGTCGTCCGTTTGCTGAGTTTTGGGGGTGCATAAGGCGCCTCATGTCAGCGCAACCTGGAGTTACCTTGAAGCGAATCCTTCTCCCCGCCGGCGGTGCCCTCCTGGCTACCGGGCTGCTCGCCGCGGGCCTGTCCGGCACCGCACAGGCCGATGGGGACGTCTCTCACGACCCCATGGCCCGCAATACGTCCGAGGCCTCCTCCGTCGCCTCCTTCTGGCTCGCGTCGAACGGCGCGGCGCTCCGTTCCGCGACGCAGTACACCTGGGACTCGAAGGAAGTCAGAAAGGTCGTCTCCAAGGGCGGCTACAGCCCCGACGGCCGGCCCGGCACCACGGCCCCGACCGGACAGACCAAGTCCGGCGCCACGGGCCAGAACGTGAACCTGCCCAAGACCATCGGCAAGGTCTTCTTCGTCGACGGCTCCGGCAAGTTCCGCTGGTGCTCGGCCACCTCGATCCAGTCGAACTACCGCAACCTCGTCTCCACCGCCGGCCACTGCGTCTACGACACGGACAGCAACTCGGCGACCCTGGACAACTGGGTCTTCGTGCCCGGTTACTACCAGGGCAAGGCGCCGTGGGGCATCTACGTGGGCAAGCAGGCCTTCACCCACTACGACTTCGACACCTACGAGGACTACGACCGCGACTACGCGTTCGTCACCGTCTACAACGGCATCCAGTTCAACGGTGTCAAGCAGGTGGACCGCAAGGACTACCAGCGCTTCTCCGGCCCGAAGCGCTCGTGGGGCGGCCACTACTACATCCTGCTGTCGAAGGACGCGGGCCGTCTGGGTGACAACGTCGGCGGCCAGGGCTTCGCCTGGAACCAGTCCACCGGCAAGAGCGTGCGCGCCTTCGGTTACCCGGCCGCGCCGCACCCCGACGGCAACAAGCCGTACAGCGGTGTGACGCCGAAGAACTGCTACGGCAAGACCACCTCCAAGGCCGTCGGCGCGTCGTGGCTCAAGATCGAGGAGCACATCGGCCTCAAGTGCGCCGTGACCCCCGGTTACGACGGTGGCCCCTGGCTCCTGAACTACAGCAACGGCAAGCGCCTGGGCTACGTGAACGGTGTCACGAGCACGTTCGCGGACCAGGACGGCAACGACCGCATCGACTACATCACCTCGCCGTACTTCGACGGTGAGACGGCGTCCGTGTACAACGCCGCCAAGAACGTGTGGTCCGGCAAGATCGTCGGCCCGAACGGCGAGCTGTACAAGTAAGCCCTACCAGGGGAAAGCGAGGGCCTCGGAGTCACGAGGCCCTCGCCTTGTCATTTCCGGGCCCATTCGCCTGCGTAGATCTTTCTTTAATCCTCTGACACACCGTGTTGACGTCGTCACGATAAGCGCATGCGTCCTGGTGACCTGACGAACGCCGAGTGGGAGCGCCTGGCCCCGCTGCTGCCCACGGGCGACGATTGCGCCGACCGGCGGGCCGAGCACCGGGCAGTCATCAACGGAGTGCTCCACCAGGCCCGCACCGGCTCGCGATGGCGCGACCTCCCGCCCCGGTTCGGCTGCTGGGTGACCGTCTACAAGCGCCACCGCCGCTGGACCGCCGACGGCACCTGGCAACGCCTCCTGACCGCGATCCGCGCCACCCAAGAGGGCCCTCAGCCGCCCCCAGACGTCCCTCCGCCCGTCTGGCACCGGGAAGGCACAGCAGGCGACCCGATCCTGGCCAGCCTCCGCGCCCACCTGACGCAAACAAACAGGCACCTGAACGACTGACCGCCGCCGGCCCGTACCGCGCGCTGCGCATCGGCGAAGACATCACCGTGGCCGGCAGCCAGGCGGAGCAACCGGCCAGCCGCCGGCCACACGCACGGCTGGACGCTTCGAAGGCAGCCGAGTCCCCAGCCTTCTCACCCACGGCGCGAACCACCGCCGGCATCCGGTTCGGCCTGCCGCACACCGCCTCAACGCCGCGGCCGCGGCCGCGTGGCAAGCCACGCGCGACCCTTGACCCCGCTCTGGGACGGCCCTCGCGCCCTCAGAAACCCCGCCAGATGCGGCGAAACCTGAGAAGTCTGAACGCCCCAGACCGCTTCCTGAAGATCACCTGGCAGGATCGAGCGAGATTAGACGGGGCAGGGTTCCATCTGGTTCCTGTGATCTAAGTCACGTTTTGCCGACTACGTTATGTGTCGAGGCCCTAACGACACTTTCGTCCCGACATAAATAACCCCCGCATAGCCTGCGAAAACGTGATCTCTCCGTCACGATCAGCAAAGGTCTCTGACAGATAACAGCACGGTCACGACGGTCGAGACGCCTTCCGGATCGCCCAGACAGGGTTCCACCTGCGGAGATCACCACGCTATGTTCCTTGCTATCCCTTTACTGACGCATGGGACGCATGTTGCGACCCACGACAGAGCAAGGAGCAGTTCCCTTGAAGCGCATCCTCATCCCCGCCGGTGGCGCCATCCTGGCCACCGGTCTTCTGGCTGCCGGCCTCGCCGGTGCCGCCCAGGCCGACGACACGACCGCCAGTGACCCGATGGCGACGAGCGCGGCCAACGCGAAGGCCATCGCCGAATTCTGGGCGGACAACAACAGCGCGGCCCTCAAGGCAGCCACCGAGTCCAACGTCTGGTCGAAGTCTGAAGTCGCCAAGCTGCAGAGCAAGGGTGGCTACAGCTCCGACACCAAGCCCGGGTCGACTGCTCCGATCGGCGAGGAGAAGAAGACCACTGCCAAGACGCAGAACGTGAACCTGCCGAAGACCATCGGCAAGGTGTTCTTCGTCAACAGCAAGGGCGAGAAGAAGTGGTGCTCCGCCACTTCGATCCAGTCGACCTACCGCAACCTGGTCGCCACGGCCGGTCACTGCGTGTACGACACTGCGAACAACACGGACCTCGTGTCCAAGTGGGTCTTCGTCCCCGGTTACTACCAGGGCAAGTCCCCTTGGGGCATCTACGTGGGCAAGACGGCCTTCACCCACTACGACTTCGATGTCTACGAGGACTACGACCGCGACTACGCGTTCGTGACCGTGTACAACGGCGTGCAGCTGGGCGCCGGCAAGTCCACGAAGATCACCTTCGATGAGGCCAAGGCCGCTCAGGCCAAGGGCCAGGTCGTCGATGTCAAGGCGACCGAGGTCAAGAAGGAAGAGTACGAGTCGGCCATCAAGGACCCGACGAAGCTTCCTTACTACGACCTCAAGCTCGGCACCGCGAAGAAGGTCACCGGCCCGGACTACCCCGGCGCCGTCGTGGACAAGAAGGAAGTCTCCAAGTCCGTGTACGAGGCCGCCAAGGCCAAGGGCACCGGCAGGGGCCAGGACTTCATCTACGGTGAGCCGGTCGTCGAGAACGTCGACAAGGCCACCTGGACCGCCTACGAGGGCCCGGGTGAGAAGGGTGAGGGCGCCGACAAGTTCGGCAACTACCTCATCACCCACTACTACACCCAGGACTGGTACGTCCCCGGCACGGACACCAAGTACTACCGCCTCGACTACTTCGTGATCGAGGGCTTCGCCAAGGACGCCGGTCGCCTCGGCGACAACGTCGGCGGCCAGGGCTTCGCGTGGAACCAGCCCACCGGTAAGTACGTCCGCGTGTTCGGCTACCCGGCCTCGGCTCACCCCGACGGCAACAAGGCCTACACCGGCATTACGCCGAAGTGGTGCTACGGCAAGACCTCGGGCAAGCTTGTCGGCTCCGCCGCCAAGAAGATCGAGGAGCACGTTGCCCTCAAGTGCGCCATGACCGAGGGCGCCGACGGTGGCCCGTGGCTGTACAAGTACAGCAACAGCAAGCGTCTCGGCTACGTGAACGGTGTCACCAGCACCTTCAACGACCAGGACAGCAACGGCCGCGTGGACTACATCTCGTCGCCGTACTTCGACGGCGAGACCAACACCGTCTACAAGGCCGCTGCGGCCTCGTGGTCCGGCAAGGTGGTCTAAGTAACGCATAGCGACCGGCTCTGAGCCGTTCGTGTAACCGTTACAAGCGAAGGGCCCGGCATCCCGCCGGGCCCTTCCGCTTTTTCCGGCCAAAGTGAAGGCGCTTGGACGCATGGGATGCCCAGACGGTGCCATCAACTCGATGTGATCTGCGTCACATCGCCTCGCCCGGCCGAATCAGAGGAGCGCCTCGACATCGCGGATCACACTGACAACTTCCTTATGTTGATCAGGGCAAATGACCGCAAGGCCCGCTTCCTTCACCTCCTGCGCAACATCCGCCTAAACATCACAGAACGATCACGCCCGGCTTGTCGCATCTTTTCCTTCCAAAGCGGCTACCCGAGTTCAAGATCGACACTGTATGTTCCTGGCTATCCCTTTACTGACGCATGGGACGCAAGAAGCGTTCCACGACAGCGCAAGGAGTTACCTTGAAGCGCATCCTCCTCCCCGCCAGTGGCGCCATTCTGGCCACTGGTCTCCTGGCCGCCGGTCTTGCCGGTACGGCCCAGGCCGACGACACGCTGTCCGCCGACCAGCTCGCCAGTGACGCCAAGGCTGCTGAGATCCTGGACTTCTGGACCAAGGCCGACAACGCCGCCCTGAAGTCCGCCAAGGCGTACTACTGGGACAACAAGGACGTCAAGAAGATCGTCTCCAAGGGTGGTTATACGGCTGACGGCAAGCCGGGTTCCACCGCGCCCATCGGCGAGGAGAAGAAGTCCACCGTCAAGTCCCAGAACGTGAACCTGCCGAAGACCATCGGCAAGGTGTTCTTCGAGGGCCGTGACGGTAACCTCTACTGGTGCTCCGGCACCTCCATCCAGGCGAAGTACCGCAACCTGGTCGCGACGGCCGGTCACTGCGTCTACGACATCGCCGGGAACGACGAAGTCGTTTCCCGCTGGGTCTTCGTCCCCGGTTACTACCAGGGCAAGGCTCCTTGGGGCATCTACGTGGGCAAGCAGGCCTTCACCCACTACGACTTCGACGTGTACGAGGACTTCGACCGCGACTACGCGTTCGTCACCGTGTACAACGGCATCGGTGGCGTGCTCAACGCCGCGACCAAGGTCACGTACGAGGAGTACCAGGCCGCTAAGGCCAAGGGTCAGGCGACTGACGTCAAGGCCACGGAGATCAGCAAGGCTGACTACGACAAGGGCCAGAACGGCCCGGACAAGGTCTACTACGACAGCAAGCCGGGCGAGGACGCGAAGGTCGTTGGACCTGACCACCCCGGTGCCGTTGTCGAGAAGATCGAAGTCACCAAGGCCAAGTACGAGGCCGCCAAGGCTCTGGGCACTGGCCGTGGCCAGGGCTTCCAGTGGGGCGACCCGCTGGAGGAGCAGGTCGACAAGGCCAAGTACGACGCGGCGCCTGAGGACTCCCGGCGGACCGACGCGGCCGGCAACTACTTCGTGACGCACTACTACGTCCAGAAGTGGTCCGTGCCTGGCAAGGACGCCAAGTACTACCGTCTCGACTTCTACGTGATCTCCCACAAGATCAAGAGCGTTGGCCGTCTCGGCGACAACGTTGGCGGTCAGGGCTTCGCGTGGAACCAGCCGACCGGCAAGTACGTCCGTACCTTCGGTTACCCGTCGAACCCGCACCCCGACGGCAGCAAGCCTTACTCCGGCGTTACGCCGAAGTGGGTTTACGGCAAGACCGGTGCGAAGGCGACCAAGGTTCCGTCGCTGAAGATCGAGGAGCACATCTCGCTGAAGGGCGCCGTCACCGGCGGCTTCAACGGCTCCCCGTGGCTGCTCAAGTACAACAACGCCAAGCGTCTTGGCTACGTCAACGGCGTGACCAGCGTTCTGTACGACACGGACGGCAACGACCGTTGGGACTACCTGTCCAGCCCGTACTTCGACGGCGAGACCAACACGGTGTACACCGCTGCGGCCAACGTCTGGTCGGGCGACATCACCTGGGGCCTGCCCAAGTAGTCTCGGGTGATCTTCTGAGCTGAGAGTCTGACTCGCAGTTCAACCCAGTTTGTACCCAAAGGGCCCGGCATCCTGCCGGGTCCTTTGGCTTTTCTGGTGCAATCTGAGAATTCCCCTTACCAGAGTTACTAAAGGGTCGATAGGGTCTTTACACCCCTTTTGACAACTGTGGAGCCTCCCGTGAAGCGCCTGCTCATCCCCCTCGCCGCCGCCGGCCTGAGTGCCGCCGCCATCGTCATGCCCGCCAATGCCGCGCCGCACTGGGCCACCGAGAATCTCCAGCCCAAGCCTGCGGACGCGTACAGCACCGCCTATTTCTGGCTTGACTCCAACGGCGCCGCCCTGCGCAAGGCCACCCAGTACCACTGGGACTCCAAGGACGTGCCCAAGCTGGTCACGTCGCAGAGCAACGGCGCGCCTGACGGCAAGCCCGGCATGACCGGCCCGACCACCACGCCTAAGGCGGGCACGTCCAAGAACGTCAACCTGCCCAAGACCATCGGCAAGGTCTTCTTCCTCGACAAGAGCGGCCACTCTCGCTGGTGCTCCGCCACGTCCATCCAGGCCAGGAACCGCAACCTGGTCGCCACCGCGGGCCACTGCGTCTTCGCGAACGGCAAGGACGACGTCTACGACAAGTGGGTGTTCATCCCCGGCTACTACCAGGGCAAGGCCCCCTGGGGCGTCTACGCCGGCGCCTACGCCTTCACCGCCTACGACCTCGACACCTATGACGACTACGACGGCGACTTCGCCTTCGTGGCCGTTCACAACGGCTTCGCGCTGGCCGGTGAGAAAGAGGTGTCGCACAACGAGTTCAAGGCGTGGGCGGGCGACAAGTGGCTCAGGCCGCGCGAGATCGACGCCACGGAGTTCCGCAAGTGCCAGTTGAACCTCGGCGACTGCTGGTCCGAGGGTGAGGACAAGCCGGCCGACCTGGTGGGTCCCGACTACCCCGGTGCCGTGCTGGAGAAGGTCGAGGTCAGCTCGGCCACGTACCAGGCCGCCGGTACCGGCAGGGGCCAGGGCTTCAAGTTCGGCGAGCCCGTGGTCGAGCACGTCTCCAAGGCGCAGTGGGATGCTTACTCCGGGCCTGGCAGCAAGGGCGAAACCCCCGACCAGTTCGGCAACTACACCGTCACCCACTACTACACGCAGAAGTGGGTCAAGCCCGGCACCTCGCGTAAGTACTACGAGGCGCACTACGTCATCGGCTTCGCCAAGGACCTGGGCCGGCTCGGTGACGTCGTCGGCGGTCAGGGTGTCGCCTGGAACCAGCCCCTGGGCCAGAGCGTGACCGCCTTCGGGTACCCCGCCGACCCGCACCCCGACGGCGACAAGCCGTTCAGCGGCGTCACGCCCAAGTGGTGCGCCGGCAAGACCGGTACCAAGACCACCCAGGTCAACACCTTCAGGGTGGACACGCACCAGACGCTCAAGTGCTCGATGACCGGCGGCGCCGACGGCGGCCCCTGGCTCATCAAGTACAACAACAGCAAGCGCACCGGCTACGTCAACGGCGTGACCAGCTTGTTCTACGACAACGACGGCAACGGCCGCGTCGACTACATCAGCGCCGCGATCTTCGACGGTGAGGTGGCCGCCGTCTACGACAAGGCCAACTACGCCGCCACGAAGTCGATCGTGGGCCCCAAGGGCGAGCTGCTCAAGTAAGGCAAACGGAACGGCCCCGGACGTGCGCGCGTCCGGGGCCGTTCGCGTCATCTACACGACGGTGAGCGCGTCTACACGACGGTGAGCGCGTCTACACGGCGGTGAGCTCCCGCGTGCGCTCGCGCAGCGCCCGCACCGGGCGCTCGTTCTTGTACGGCTCCAGCCGCCGCCGGAGATCGGCCGCGTAGGAGCGCGAGCGGGCCGACTGCAGGTCGCCGGCCAGTGTCAGCGCGTTGGCGGCGGTCGCACAGGCCTCCTCCAGCTCGCCGCACTGCAGCAGCCCGGCCGCCAGCAGCGACAGGTTGAACATCCGCCCGCGCACGAAGCGGGTGTCCATGTCGAGCGAGCGCCGCGCCTGGCGCACGGTGCGCTCGCCCTCCCCCAGATCCCTGAAGCAGTGGGCGAACTTGGCCGACAGATAGGCCTCGTCGAAGTAGCTGAGCCACGTGGGCTCCTCGGCGGGCTTGCGGGTGTCGAAGGCGCACTCGGCCTCGTGCAGGGCGGCACCGCAGGAGCGGGGGTCGCCCAGGCCCGCGTGCGCGTGGGCCTCCAGGACGTGCGCGGAGGACAGCAGGGTCTGCACACCGGCCCGGCGGGCCGCGAGCTGGGCGGACCTGGCCAGGTCGAGGGCGTGGGCCGACTGGCCCATGTAGATGGCCTGGTGGGCCATTCCGGCCAGGATCTCCCCGCCCAGGGTGTGGTCGTCGGCGCCCCTGGCCAGGCGGAGCGCCTGGATGAGGTAGCGCTGGGCGAGGCCGTGCTGCTCCATGTCGTAGGCCATCCAGCCGGCCAGACGGGTCAGCTCGGCCGCCGCCGAGGCCAGCTGACGGCCCGTGCTCTCGCCGTAGGAGCCTTCTCTGAGCAAGGGGGAGACGGCGGTGTCGAGGTATTTGACCACGGACGAGCGGACCCGGCCGCTGCCGAACCGATTGTCGAGCTCCCCGAACGAACGGGTGACCTCATGGATGGCGGCGATGTCGGCGCGGCCCACGCGTCGCAGGCCCGTGCCGCTCGGTCGCCCTTCGGTGGGGGACGTCAGCCAGCGGATGGCTCCGACGGAGCCCGCCCCTATCGCGAACGTCGAGTCGATCAGGAACCTCCGTCTCTCCACGTCGGCCCGCCACAGCGCCGTCACGGTCGCGACCCCCTCCTGCCACGTGTGCGTGAACTCCTGTCCGAGGTCGAGGGGGGTGATGATGGCCGGCATCCCCAGGTCCTCTGAGGTCACCTGCCGGCCCAGCCGCAGTGCGAAGATCTCGGTGAGCAAGGAGGGCACCGGGTCACGCGGTCTCTGGCCTCCGATCCACCGCAGCACTGAGCTGTGGTCGTACTTGAGGCCGGGAGTGCCACGTGCGGCGCCCAGATCGTTGAGGCGCCTGGCCAGTCCCTTGTGGGAAAAACCCGCCTCCGCGATGAGCTGCTGCAGCAGTCGATTAGGCTCGCGTTCCATCGCTCTCCTCGTCACAGGAGTCGGCGCCCACATCCTTACAGAGAGCTACTGTTATAGCACCTTGCGTAAAGAGTTTTTGGCAGTTCCCAAAGGTCACCCGAACTCCCGTCCCGCCCCGGCCCGATCAGGGCGCCCACCTACCCCTGGCACCGGCGAATAACCCGAAGGCCGCTCCGACCTCGTACAAGCCGCAAAAAGGGGTGAGCGGGGGCCGAAAGCCCCCGCTCACCGGAAGAGGTCGGGTTCAGGCGCGGGCGACGCCGTCCGCGCGGGCCTGGGCGGCCACGGCGGCCGTGACCGCCGGCGCGACGCGGTCGTCGAACGGGCTCGGGATCACGTACGTCGCCGTGACCTCGTCGCCCACGACGGCCGCCAGGGCGTTCGCCGCGGCGACCTTCATGTTCTCGGTGATCGTGCTGGCCCGCACGTCCAGCGCCCCGCGGAACACCCCGGGGAAGGCCAGCACGTTGTTGATCTGGTTGGGGAAGTCGGAGCGCCCGGTGGCGACGACCCTGGCGTGCCTGGCGGCCACCTCAGGGTGGACCTCCGGCGTCGGGTTGGACAGGGCGAACACGATCGCGTCCGCGGCCATGGAGGCGATCGCCTGCTCGGACACGGTCGATCCGGACAGCCCCAGGAACACGTCGGCGCCCGCCAGGGCCTCCTCCGTCGAGCCGGTGTGGCCGGTGCGGTTGGTGTCGCGGGCCAGGGCCTCCTTGACGGGGTTGAGGCCCTCCCTGCCCTCGTAGATCATGCCCTTGGAGTCGGAGACCGCGATGTCGCCGATGCCCGCCTCCAGGAGGATGCGGGTGACGGCGACGCCGGAGGCGCCGGCGCCGGCCACGACCGCGCGCAGGTCGCCGAGGGAGCGGCCGGTCAGGCGGGCGGCGTTCTGGAGGGCGGCGAGCACGACGATGGCGGTGCCGTGCTGGTCGTCGTGGAAGACGGGGATGTCGAGCAGGTCGCGCAGCCGGTCCTCGACCTCGAAGCAGCGCGGGGCGCTGATGTCCTCGAGGTTGATGCCGCCGAAGGACGGCGCGAGGCGCACGACGGTCTCGACGATGGCGTCCACGTCGGTGCAGTCGAGGCAGATGGGGACGGCGTCGACGTTCGCGAACTCCTTGAACAGCAGCGCCTTGCCCTCCATGACCGGCATGGCCGCCGAGGGGCCGATGTCGCCGAGGCCGAGCACGGCGGTGCCGTCGGAGACGACGGCGACCACGTTGGAGACCCAGGTGTAGTCGTGGACCAGCGCGGGTGTGTCGGCGATGGCGGTGCAGACCCTGGCGACTCCTGGCGTGTAGGCGAGCGACAGATCATCCGCGTTGCGGACGGGAACGGTGGAGCGGACCTCGAGCTTGCCGCCGCGATGGAGCGCGAAGGCCGGATCCAGCTCGAACGGCTCGGCGGAAGCGGAAGCGGATGCAGAAGCGGGCGTGGCAGCCACAGCGACCCCTGTAATCATTGGAAGCGGAAGGACCTTCAGCGGACGTGCCGAGTGGGCTGGCTTCTGGTAGCTGCCAGGATCCCCTCGTCGACCGTCTCGGGAGGGGGTACGGGGGTCACCCGTCTCCCCATAGTGCCACATGCTGAGATGGTGTTCGGTGTCGGAGCCGACGCCGTTCTGTTGACGCATTGTTAAATGCATGGTGACCGACCGCGGCAAAGCCCCACTTAAACTGCACAAAACGCAAGTTTCGTGGCATTTCACTTTCGAGGAGGCCGTACATGGCCCTCAGTTCCCTGAGCCGTCGTGGCTATGCCGCCGGCGCGCTCGTCTTCGCCGCTGCTCTCACGCTGACCGCGTGCGGCAGCGAGTCCGGCTCGGGCACCGGCACGACCAGCGCCAGCGCCTCAGCGGCCGGCGGCGTCCAGCTCGTCCAGCCAGGCAAGCTCACCGTCTGCACGAACATCCCGTATGAGCCGTTCCAGTTCAAGGACGCGAGTGGCAAGATCGTCGGGTTCGACGTGGACATCGTGGATCTCGCCGCGAAGAAGCTGGGCGTGACCCAGGAGATCGTGGACATCGACTTCGCGGTGATCAAGAGTGGCGCGGCCATGGCGGCCAAGAAGTGCGACGTGGCCGCCGCGGGCATGACGATCACTCCGGACCGCCAGAAGAACATCGACTTCTCCGTCCCGTACTTCGACGCCACGCAGGCGCTGCTGGCCAAGAAGGGCACGGGCGCGACGTCGCTGGCCGATGTCAAGGCCAAGGGCCTCAAGCTGGGCGCCCAGGCCAGCACCACGGGCCTGGAGTACGTCAAGAAGCAGGGCTTCGACCCGACCGAGTACGCCGACTCGGCCAAGGAGCTGCTCGCCCTGCAGGCCGGTCAGGCGGACGTCATCGTCCAGGACCTGCCCGTCGTGCTCACCTGGCTCAAGAAGCCGGAGGTGGCCGAGAAGTTCGAGCTGATCGGCAGCCTCGACACCGGCGAGCAGTACGGCATCGGGCTGAAGAAGGGCGCCGACCCGGTCCTGCTCAAGACGATCAACGACGAGATCACCAAGGCCAAGCAGGACGGCACGTACGAGCAGATCTTCGTGAAGTGGTTCGGCAAGAAGCCCGGCGAGCTGGGCTGATCCATGGCCGACCAGCCGAAGACGGCTGAGCCTGCGCGCGCCAGGCTCAGCCCGCGGAAGAAGCAGCAGTACAGCCGCGGCGCCCAGTACATCGTGCTGGTCGCCGCGCTCGTCGCCGTCGTGCTGTACGCCGACTGGGGCAATCTGGCACAGAACTTCGCCAAGCCCGAGGTCGCGAGCGAGGCGCTGCCCGAGCTGTTCACGATCGCCCTGCGGAACACCGTCATCTACACGCTCAGCGGGTTCGTCTTCTCGTTCGTGGTGGGACTGGTGCTCGCCCTGATGCGGCTCTCACCGGTGCGGCCCTACCGGTGGATCGCGATCATCTACATCGAGATCTTCCGCGGGCTGCCGGCTCTGCTGATCTTCATCATGATCACCTTCCTGCCGATCGCGCTGCCCGGCTTCGAGGTGCCCTTCGGCACCTACGGCCAGGTCGCGCTCGGCCTCGGCGTGATCGGCGCCGCCTACCAGGCGGAGGTCTTCCGCGCCGGTCTGCAGGCCGTGCCCAAGGGCCAGACGGAGGCGGCCAGGTCGCTGGGCATGTCCGCGACCAGGACGCAGGTCACCGTGGTCATCCCGCAGGCCATCCGCATGGTCATCCCGCCGACCACCAACCAGTTCGTGGCCCTGCTCAAGGACTCCTCGCTGGTGCTGTTCCTCGGTGTGTCCAGCGAGTACGTCGAGCTGGCCAAGTTCGGCAACGACCTGGCCTCCCAGTACGCCAACGCCACGCCCATCATGGTCGCGGGCGTGACGTACCTGATCGTCACGATCCCGCTGGGCTATCTCGCGTCCCGGCTGGAGCGGCGTAAGGGAAGGATCCAATGACCCACGCCATCGAGCTGAGAGACCTGCACAAGTACTTCGGCAGCAACGAGGTGCTCAAGGGCATCGACCTGACGGTCGAGCCCGGCCAGGTGGTCTGCGTCATCGGCCCGTCGGGCTCGGGCAAGTCCACCCTGCTGCGCTGCGTGAACCTGCTGGAGGAGCCCACCAAGGGCAAGGTGTTCGTCAAGGGGGCCGAGCTGACCCACCCCGACGTGGACATCGACGCCGCCAGGCGGCACATCGGCATGGTCTTCCAGCAGTTCAACCTTTTCCCGCACATGACCGCGCTGCAGAATGTGATGATCGCCCAGCAGCGGGTGCTGAAGCGCGGCAAGCGGGAGGCCGAGATCGTGGCCAGGGAGAACCTGGACAAGGTCGGCGTCGGCGAGAAGTGCGACTCCTTGCCCGGCCAGCTGTCGGGCGGGCAGCAGCAGCGGGTGGCGATCGCCAGGGCGCTGGCCATGAACCCGGAGCTGATGCTGTTCGACGAGCCCACCTCGGCGCTCGACCCGGAGCTGGTCGGCGACGTGCTCACCGTCATGCGCAAGCTGGCGGAGGAGGGGATGACCATGCTGGTCGTCACCCACGAGATGGGATTCGCCCGCGAGGTGGCCGACCGGGTGGTGTTCATGGACGGCGGCGTGATCGTCGAGGACGGCGTGCCGGCCCAGGTGATCGGCGAGCCCCAGCAGGAACGCACGCGCACGTTCCTGCACCGCGTACTGCATCCGGAAGGGTAACCCGAGAGACGCAGGCAGGCGGGGCGCCACCGCGCCCCGCCTTCTCGTGTAATACTCCGGCATGGACCTGACCTCTTACGCCGAGTGGGCGGTCCGGCTAGCCAACGATCCCAGCCCCCCGCCGGAGCTGCGGCCGCTGCGCGACGAGCTGGCCGCCGTGTTCGACGCCGCCGGCGACCAGCGGGACGCGGTCGCGCGGCTCAACGCCCTGCTCGTGCGCTATCCCGTACGCCCCCAGCTCTCCGACCACGACGGCAGCGGCTGGCATCTGCACCTCGCGGAGGACTACGCCGCCGGAGCCGTGATGGGCCTGGCCGCGCTGGTGGCGGAGCTGGGCGTGGACCGGCTCGGCCGCTGCCAGGAGCCGCACTGCGAGCGGGCCTTCCTCGACACCTCCTCCAACCGCTCACGCCGCTACTGCTCGGCCAGGTGCGCCAGCCGGGCGAACGTGGCCGCCTATCGCGCCCGTCTCAAGAGCGGCCAGTAGCGCAGCACCACCCTGCCGACGATCTCCTCGACCGGGCCGAAGTCCCAGCTGTCGCGCCGCCCACTGGCCCGCTGATTGTCGCTCTCCAGCCACCAGCCGTCCGCGCCGCGCCACTGCGCCCGTTTCACGATGAGCTGATCGGGGTCGCCTGGCAGGCGGGCCACCACGAGGTCGCCGGGATGGACGATGGCCCCCCGGCGTACCAGGAGCCAGTCGCCGGGAACCAGCGCAGGACGCATGGAATCGCCCTCGACACGCACTCTCATGGGCTGTGACCCCCTACCCGCAGGCGTTCTGGACCCGAGTAAGGTCGGTTGTGGACCAAGCTGATTCAGCATCAAGGAAGGACTTTCTGATGCTCGCACGACTGCTACGACCCAAGCATGTCGCTTCCGCACACTGCGACCTGCCCTGTGGGGTCTACGACCCCGCTCAGGCCCGCATCGAGGCCGAGTCGGTCAAGGCGATCATGGAGAAGTACGCCGGCAACGAGGACCCGGTCTTCCGCGCCCGTGCGCTGACCATCAAGGAAGATCGCGCCGAGCTCGTCAAGCACCACCTCTGGGTGCTCTGGACCGACTACTTCAAGCCGCCGCACCTGGAGCAGTACCCTCAGCTTCACCAGCTCTTCTGGGACGCCACAAAGCTCGCGGGCGCCGCCGGTGCCAAGGGCACCGTGGACGTCGCCAAGGCCGAGGACCTGCTGGGCAAGATCGACGAAATCTCCAAGATCTTCTGGGCGACCAAGGCCGCCTAAAACAGCACATAAGGCTCTGTGCGGTCGCAGACCGCGCAGAGCCTTTTCTGTTGATGGCGAGTCTGATTCGTCCAACCACCGCTCGGGGGCGGTAAGTTGCAGTTGGCGTCGGATACGGTGAGCCGCGTCAGCGGCTCACCGCACGTAGCGTCCGCACGTAGGCGAGGAGGAACGTGACCGAGGAAACCGAGACGCGCGCGGAAGGCGTGGCAGGCATTCGCGACGTGGTGAGCATCAGGCTCCCCGCGGCGAGCGCCTACCTGTCTGTGCTGCGTACGGCCACCGCCGGGCTGGCGGCGCGGCTGGACTTCACGCTCGACGAGATCGAGGATCTGCGGATCGCGGTCGACGAGGCGTGCGCCATGCTCCTGAGTGAGGCGGTGCCCGGCACCGATCTCACCGCCGAGTTCGAGCTGACCGGGCAGGAGATGCAGGTCAGGGTCGAGGTGGCGACGGTCGGTAGCTCCGCGCCCAAGCGTGACGACTTCGCCTGGATGGTGCTGACCGCACTGGCCGACGACGTCGACGCGGTGACCGGCTCTCCCGATCGCATGGCGATCGTCCTGCGTAAGCGTCGAGGCGCAGCGAGGTCGGCGTGACGGAAAGGACTGGAGCCATGGCCACCAGCGAACACGCCGTGCCCGACAGGGTGCGCGCCCGCATGCTCTTCGCCGAGCTGGCCGAGCTGGGCCCCGAGGAGCCGCGCCGCCAGCGCATCAGGGATGAGCTGGTCGAGCTTCACCTTCCCCTGGTCGAATACCTGGCTCGTCGTTTCCGCAACCGGGGTGAGTGGCTCGACGACCTCACCCAGGTCGCCACCATCGGGCTGATCAAGTCCATCGACCGCTTCGACCTCAACCGCGGCGTGGAGTTCTCCACCTACGCCACGCCCACCATCGTCGGCGAGATCAAGCGGCACTTCCGCGACAAGGGCTGGGCGGTCCGCGTGCCGCGCCGCCTGCAGGAGCTCAAGCTCTCGCTGACCAAGGCGATAAGCGATCTGTCGCAGCGCGAGGGCCGGGCGCCGACCGTTGCCGAGCTGGCCACCTACCTCAAGATGACCGAGGAGGAGGTGCTCGAAGGACTGGAGTCGGCCAACGCCTACTCGACCGTGTCCCTCGACGCGCCCGACTCCGGCGACGACGACGCCCCCGCGGTGTCCGACTCGCTCGGCATCGTGGACGAGTCGCTGGAGGGCGTCGAATACCGCGAGTCGCTCAAGCCGCTGCTCGAACGGCTGCCGCCGCGCGAGAAGCGGATCCTGCTGCTGCGGTTCTTCGGCAACATGACGCAGTCGCAGATCGCGACCGAGCTGGGCATCTCGCAGATGCACGTCTCGCGCCTGCTCGCCCGCACCCTGGCCCAGCTGCGCGAGGGCCTGACCGCGGACGACTAGCCGTCACCGTAGAGGGCGTGGGTGGTGGGAGGCGCCAGCAGGGTCACCAGCCCGGCCACGGCGGCCACGATCAGCGGGATCCCGAGCTGCGGCTGATCCGACTGGATGAGCGTGACGCCGACGGGCAGCAGGAAGATCTGGGTCAGCACGGCCGGCGACCTCCCCCACCGCTCCATCTTGTACAGCCCGCCCCAGGCCACCCAGACCAGCCCCGCGCCGACCAGCAGGCCGAACACGGCCTCCGCCAGAGCGGTCGTCATCGCGTCCGGTGCGCCGGTGAGCGTCTCCACCGCGACCAGGACGCCGAGCCCGAGCGCCACCAGGCCCTCCAGGGCGACGACTGCGGCGGCTATGTAGAGGGTCAGGGGACGAGGGTTCACGCCCGTACCCTACCCGCGTCGCGTACGACGCGGGGAAATAGGACGTTCGGCCGATAAGGCGGACATCGATCACCGGCTACGCTGGCGTTATGCGCGCCATGCTGCTGGTCAATCCCAAGGCCACCACCACGAACGCACGTACGCGTGACGTGCTGATCCGCGCGCTCGGCGCGGCCGTGGAGCTTTCTGTCGAGGAGACCCGCTACCGCGGCCACGCCGCGGCGCTGGCCGCCACCGCCCGTGCCAAGGGCTATGACGTGGTGGCGGTCCTCGGCGGCGACGGGACCATCAACGAGACCGTCAACGGCCTGCTCAACCCGGTCAACGGCGACGAGCCGGGCGAGCTCCCGCCGGGCGACGACCCGAGCGCCGGGCGGCCCGCGCTCATCGTCATCCCCGGCGGCAGCGCGAACGTGTTCGCCCGCGCGCTGGGGCTGCCGAACGACCCGACCGAGTCCACGGGCGCGGTGCTGGAGGCGCTCAGCGAGGGCCGGCGCAGGACCGTGGGTTTGGGGCAGGCCCTCTGGGAGGGGCAGAGCCGCTACTTCACGTTCTGCTCGGGCATGGGTTACGACGCCGAGGTTGTACGGGCCGTAGAAGGCCTCCGGGGCACCGGCAGGAAAGCTACCCCTACACGGTATGTGAACACCGCTCTGAGGCACTATCTGGCCACGGACAAGCGGCATCCTCCGATGCGCCTGACCGGTCCGGGGATTCCGGCGGCCGACGGGGTGTACATGGCGATCATCTCCAACACCTCGCCCTGGACGTACGTGGGGACGCGACCGGTCACGCCGACCCCGTGGGCCAGCTTCGAGACGGGGCTCGACCTGCTCGGGCTGCGCCGGATGGGACCGATGACCCTGGCCACCACGATCCGGCAGATCCTCACGGAGAGTGAGGTTCTTCCGTCCGGCCGGCACCTCGTCCAACTGCACGACGAGCCCGAGTTCACCCTCACCGCGGATCGCCCTGTGGCCTTCCAGCTGGACGGCGACTACCTGGGCGAACTTGAAACCGTGACATTCCGGTCTACACCGAACGCGTTACAAGTTCTGGTCTAGTTGGTTACATTCGGTCATTGTGTGACGCATCCGACATCCATAACCGCCAAAACTTCGCGCCAACCCTCTTGCGTGCACTCTGCGTGGCTGAAAAGCTCAACACTGACGTCGGAACGTAGGACCTTTAACAACCCCAAGGCCCTCCGCGCGTCAACGGGCGACCCCGGTCTTTACAGGATTCGGGTAATCGTTCGGCTGAGTTAGTGAAACTCTTCACAAAGTAGTAGCCGCACGGAGCCGACCAAAGGCTCCATCTACTAAGGAGTGGACGCATGGACTGGCGCCACCGAGCTGCCTGCCGTGACGTGGACCCCGAGCTGTTCTTCCCGATCGGCAACACTGGCCCGGCCCTCATGCAGATCGAGGAGGCCAAGCAGGTCTGCCGGTCCTGTTCGGCCGTCGAGCGCTGCCTGAAGTGGGCGCTGGAGTCCGGTCAGGACGCCGGCGTCTGGGGCGGTCTGAGCGAGGACGAGCGTCGCGCTGTCAAGCGTCGTTCTGCTCGTGCCCGTGCCCGCGCCTCCGCCTGAACCCAACTGAACCTTCCCGTCACGCGCGCCGCGCTCAAGCGGCCGGGAGCGGGATCGACAGCGTGACCACCGTGCCGCCTTCCAAGCGCGGCTGGATGGACAGCTTGCCCGACAGCTCGCCCTCCACCAGCGTACGGACGATCTGCAACCCCAGGCTGGTGGAGCTGTCGAGGTCGAAACCCGCGGGCAGACCGCGGCCGTCGTCCCATACGGTGACGTGCAGCCGATCGGCCGTGGGCTCCACGAGCACCTCGAGCCGCTTGGGCCGTCCGTGCTGCAACGCGTTCTGCAGCAGCTCGGTCAGCGCCATGGCCACCGGCGTGGCGATGAGCGACGGCAGGACGCCGAAACCTCCGATGCGCTTGGGCATGACGGCCACCTCCGCCGCCGACACCTCGCCGGCCATCGCGATCACCCGATCCGCGATCTCGTCGAAGTCCACGAACTCCTCCGGCGCATGAGACAGCGTCTCGTGCACGATCGCGATCGAGCCGACCCGGCGTACCGCCTCCTCCAGAGCCTCCCTGCCCTCCGGCACCTGCAGCCGCCGCGCCTGGAGCCTGAGCAGCGCGGCCACGGTCTGCAAATTGTTCTTCACCCGGTGGTGGATCTCCCTGATCGTGGCGTCCTTGGTCATCAGCTCGCGCTCGCGCCGCCGCAGCTCCGTCACGTCCCTGATGAGCACCAGCGCGCCGATGCGGCCGCCGCCGACGATCAGCGGGATGGCCCTGAGCTGCACGATCGTGCCGCCGGACTCGACCTCGGTCTCCTTCGCCGCCCGCCCGCTGGCCACGATCATGAGGTCTTCGTTGATGGGCTCGTCCGAGTAGCACAGCGTCGCGGTGACCCGGCCCAGCTCGGCTCCGACCAGGTCGGCGTGCAGGCCGAGCCGGCGGTAGGCCGACAGGGCGTTCGGGGAGGCGTATGTGACGCGCCCGGCCCGGTCGAGCCTGAGCAGCCCGTCGCCGACGCGCGGCGAGCGGACCAGGATCGGCTCCTCGCCGGAGAAGGGGAAGCGCCCCTCCGCGACCATCTGCGCCAGGTCGGAGGCGCTCTGCAGGTAGGTCAGCTCCAGGCGGGACGGGGTGCGGGCCGAGGAGAGGTTCGTGGAGCGCTGGATCACCGCGAGGAAGCGGCCCTCACCGTTCTCGACGGCCCGGCGGACCGGGATCGTCTCCTCCCTGACCGGGACGCCCGTGGACCAGTCGGGGTCGCCCTCACGGCAGATGCGGCGCTCGTTCCAGGCCGTGTCGATGAGGTGGCGCTCGCCCTTGGCCGCGACGCTGCCGACGATGTCGTCGTGATAGACGGTCGGCCCGGTCGTCGGGCGCATCTGAGCGATCGCGATCCAGCCACTCTCCCCCAGCAGCGGCGCCCACAGGATCAGGTCGGCGAAGGACAGGTCGGCCAGCAGCTGCCAGTCGGAGACCAGCGAGTGCAGCCAGTCGAGGTCGGCCTCGTCGAGCGTGGTGTGGCGGGCTACGAGGTCGCTGAGAGTCGGCACGAGTGCATCATGCGTGCTTTCCCCCGCAACAACCAAACCGGCCCCCGCGCGAATGGCCACCTTTGACTACGCATCGGAGACACGGGCAGGAGCCCGCTCGACCCGCCCGCACGCCCGCGCACTCGCACAGTGAAGGCGGATACGGCATCGTGCACCCAACTGGTTTTATCGGAAATCTCATATTGTGAGAACCATCACACTGCCGAAGACGCTCGAACCCCAGGACGGGCAGTGCTCGGCGATGCCGGAGGTGATCTCCACGACCAGGTGGTTCCGCCGCGACACGAGTCCGGGACCGGCCTCGGTGACGATCGCGCGCGTCGCTGTGGATATCCTTCACAATCAACCTGAGCTGCTCGGATCCGTGCGTGCCAGGAGCCGTACGCGCTCGGCGCCGGTCGGCCGCACAAGCCCGCGGTTGACCGCTCGGGCCAAAGTGAGTTCCGATGATCTCGCGGTGATCAGACACGCCCTCACCGCCGTGGCAGAAGTGAAGGTGAGCGCGTGACAGACGACAGCCCCCGCGTACCGAAGTACTACGACGTGAAACGGAGCCTGCTCGAGCTCACCAAGAGCCTGCCGGCGGGCTCGGCGCTGCCGCCCGAGCGCACGCTGGCCGTACGTTTCGAGACCTCGCGCACCACGGTCAGGCAGGCGCTGACCGAGCTGGTGGTGGAGGGCCGGCTGCTGCGGATCCAGGGCAAGGGCACCTTCGTGGCGCAGCCCAAGGTGGCGCAGGTGCTGCAGCTCACCTCGTACATCGGCGACCTGCGCACGGCCGGGCTGGAGCCGGACACCAAGATCCTGGAGATCGGCTACGTCACCGCGGACGAGGCCCTGGCCCGCCGCCTGGCCATCAACCCGGGCGGGCGCGTGCTGCGCATCCACCGGCTCAGGCTGGCCAACGGGGAGCCGGTCTCGATAGACACCACCCACCTGTCCGCGCGGCGCTTCCCGCGGCTGCGGCGGGAGCTGGAGGTGCACGCGTCGCTGTACGAGACGCTGCACAACGCCTACAACGTGCGGCTCACGGACGCCGAGGAGATCATCGAGACCGTCCTGGCCACGCCGTACGACGCCAAGGCGCTCGGCGTGGACGTCGGCCTGCCGATGCTGCTGCTCACCCGGCACGCCTTCGACGCCGACGGCAACCCGGTCGAGTGGGCGCAGTCGCTCTACCGCGGCGACCGCTACAAGTTCGTCACCCGCCTGCGCCGCCCCTGACCATCTCGCAGGGTCGCCGGCCTCGCGTCCTTCTAGGCTGAGATGCATGAGCGTTCTCGTCGTGACCGGCACCGACGTCGGCGTGGGCAAGACGGTCGTCGCGGCGGCCCTGGCGGCACTGGCCAGGGCGCGCGGCTCTTCCGTCGCCGTGGTCAAGCCCGCTCAGACCGGGACGGCTCCGGACGAGCCTGGAGACGTCGACCAGGTCATCCGGCTGTCGGGGATCACCACCACCTTCGAGCTCTGCCGGTACGCGGGCCCGCTCTCCCCTGCCGCCGCCGCCAGGGCCGCCGGGATGCCGCCCGTGTCCATGGCGGGGGCCGCCCGGCTGATCCGGGAGCTGGCCGAGAGCAACCGGCTGGTGGTCGTGGAGGGCACCGGAGGGCTGCTCGTACGCTTCGACGAGGACGGCGCGACCATCGCCGACCTGGCCCGGCTGCTGGACGCACAGGTCCTCGTCGTGGCCGGCGCCGGGGCGGGGACCGTCAACCACACCGCGCTCACCCTGGAAGCGCTCGCGCATCGCGGGCTCGACCTGGCCGGGCTCGTCATCGGGCGCTGGCCGGCCGCGCCGGGGATCGCCGCGGTGAGCGCCGTGAGCGACCTGGAGATGCTCGCCGCGCGGCCCCTGGCCGGGGCGCTGCCCGAAGGGGCCGGGACGCTCGGCGGGCCGGCGTTCGCCGAGACGGCCCACAAGGGGCTCGGCGCCACGCTGGGCGGCGCCTTCGACCCCGCGGCCTTCCGCCACCGGCTCCCCCCGGCCTAGGCGTCTGGAGGGTGGGGCTAACCCCACCATTGATCAGCACACCAGACCTATTTCGCGCGTCGGCCGGTCGTCAATACCGTGGAGCCATGAAAGTCCCCCGCCCGTGGGCGGCACGGGCCTGGCTCGACACGTCACACGTGATGATCGGGCTCCCGGTCGCCGCGGTGCTCGGCGCGCTGACGCTCGTCCTGGTCGTGTCGCCTCCCCTGCTGCCGCGCGGCCTGGCCTGGGCCACCGCCGTGCAGCGTTCCAGGTTCGAGGCGTTCCTGGACGCCCGCATCCCGCCCATGCCCGCCCCGACCGGCTGGCGCAGCCCCGCGACGTACCGGCAGATCGGCTACCACCTGCTGTCTCCCGTCGTGAGCCTGCCGGCGGCGATCCTGGTGGCGCTGGTGTGGGGCGGGGCGGTGGTGGGGTTGCTGGCGTTCCTGGCGCCGAAGATGCAGCCGCCTCCGCTGGAGTTCATGTTCGACCTCAGGGACAAGCGGGTCATGATGGCCTTCGTGGCGATCGGGCTCGCGTTGCTGCTGCTCGCCCCGGTCCTGGCGCGCGGCATGGCGGCGCTGGACCTGCTGGTCGCGCGTACGCTGCTCGGACCCAGCCGTACCGAGCTGGGGCAGCGGATCGAGACGCTGACCGAGAGCCGGGCGGGCGTGATCGACGCGGCCGACGCCGAGCGCCGCAGGATCGAGCGGGACCTGCACGACGGCGCGCAGCAGCGGCTCGTCTCGCTCGCCATGAACCTCGGCCTGGCCCGGGCCACCCTGACCGATCTGCCCGACCCGGCCCGCGAGGCCATCGAGCAGGCGCACGAGGAGGCCAAGCAGGCGCTCAAGGAGCTGCGCGACTTCGTCCGCGGCCTGCACCCGGCGGTGCTCAACGACCAGGGCCTGGACGCGGCGCTGTCCGGCGTCGCCGCCCGCGCGCCCTTCCCCGTCAAGCTCCGCGTCGACATCGAGCGGCGGACCACTCCCACCATCGAGGCGGTGGCGTTCTTCACCGTGTCGGAAGCACTGACCAACATCGCCAAGCACGCCGCGGCCACCAAGGCCGAGGTGCGCGTGCGACGCGAGGGCGACCGCCTGCACGTGCTCGTCTACGACGACGGCTGCGGCGGCGCGCGGCTGGACGGCGGCACCGGGCTGCGCGGCCTGGCGCAGCGCATCGACTCGGTCGACGGCTCACTCCGCCTGTCCAGCCCTCTGGGCGGCCCTACGACGATCGAGGTGGATCTGCCGTGCGAGTAGTGCTCGCCGAGGACTCCGTGCTGCTGCGCGAGGGTCTGATCAGGCTGCTGGACGCCGCCGGCCTGGAGGTCGTGGCGGCCGTGGACGAGGCGGAGGGGCTGCTGCGCGCGGCCGAGGAGCACCGTCCAGAGCTGGTGATCACCGACGTCAGGATGCCGCCCACGCACACCGACGAGGGGCTGCGGGCCGCGCTCGTGCTGCGCCGCCAGCAGCCGGGCCTGGCCGTCCTCGTGCTCTCCCAGTACGTCGAGGAGCGCTACGCCGCCCAGCTCCTCGCCTCGGCCGCGACCGGCGGCGTCGGCTATCTGCTGAAGGACCGGGTGGCGGACGTGGCCGAGTTCATCGACGCGCTGCGCAGGGTGGCCTCCGGCGGCACCGCGCTCGACCCCGAGGTGGTCGCCCAGCTCCTGCTGCGCGGCAACAGCGATCCGCTCGAACGGCTGACGCCCCGGGAGCACGAGGTGCTCCAGCTGATGGCGGAAGGCCGCTCCAACGCGGGCATCGGCCAGGCGCTGGTGCTCAGCGAAGGGGCGGTGGGCAAGCACATCGGCAACATCTTCACCAAGCTCGACCTGTCACCCGCCGAGGGCGACCACCGGCGCGTGCTCGCCGTCCTGCAGTTCCTCAAGATCAGGAGCCTGCCATGAGAGCGGTCTGGCTGACGGCGGGCACCGTGGTGACCGTGCTCGCGCTGTTGCTGTCCACGCTGCAGCTGTGGCGCGGCTTCGCCAGGGCCACGCCGCCGACGGACACCACCCAGCGATCCATCCCGTTCACCAAGAACAAGGTCCTGGTCAAGGCGGGCACGGGTGACGTGAGCCTGATCATCATGCCGGGCGTGGCCGGGGAGCTGCTGCTCGACAGGACACTGCGCTGGGCCAAGGATCGGCCGACCGTGACCGAGGACTGGGACGAGCGCACCGGGACCCTGCGGCTCGACGCGACCTGCCCGGGATCCGACCAGCCGGCCGGGCCGCTCTGCCGGGCCGACTACGTCGTCATGGTGCCGCCGGAGACCGACGTCGAGGCCAGCTCGACCCAGGGCGAGCTCGATGTCAGCAACCTGTTCGGCGACGTGCGCCTGACCTCCGTCTCCGGCTGGGTCCACGTCCAGAAGGTCTCCGGCGCCGTCTGGGCCAGGTCGGGCTCGGGCAATGTCAGGGCGGACATGCTCAAGGGCGGGCCGGCCGACGTGGAGGTCGGCTCAGGCGACGTGGACCTGTCGTTCACCACGATGCCGACCGCCGTCAAAGCCGTGGTCAGGACATCGGGAGACGTGAACGTGAACGTGCCCAGAGGCTCCTACGACGTGACCGTGGACGCCGACGAGTCCCTCATCGACGTCAGGCTCGACGCCACGTCCGATCGCAAGATCACCGCGAAGGCGCCGGGAGGGTCGGTGTCCATCTGCTGCAAGTGAGCCCGGCCCCTGGAGAGCGGAGATGGCGGAACCCGACGCCTGCCTTAAGGTCTGTTTACTCCTGTGACTGGTTGGTAAGTTCCCGGCATGGAGTCTGCGAAGCACGCCGGTGACGCCGCCGTCGCCGTGTCCAAGGCCTATGGCGTCGAGACCATGTTCACTCTGTCAGGAGGGCACGTCTTCCCGCTCTACGACGGGGCGGTGCACGAGGGCATGCGCATCCTCGACGTACGCCACGAGCAGAGCGCCGTCTTCGCCGCCGAGGCGACGGCCAGGCTGACCAGGAAACCTGGACTGGCCGTGCTGACGGCCGGGCCCGGCATCACCAACGGCGTCAGCGGGGTCGCGACCGCCCACTTCAACGGCTCCCCCGTGGTCGTCATGGGCGGCCGGGCCCCGCAGTCGCGCTGGGGCAGCGGCGCCCTCCAGGAGATGGACCACCCGCCGCTGCTAGAGCCGATCACGAAGCTGTCGTTCACCGCCGGCGACGCCGAGTCCGTCGGCCAGGACGTCGAGATGGCCTTCCGCACGGCCGTCGCGCCCCACCGCGGCCCGGTCTTCCTCGACGTCTACATGGATCACCTGTTCTCCCCCTCTCCCGTGCACGACGTGCAGACGCAGACGCCCTCGCCGTACGAGCCCGACCCCGACGACCTGGCCGGCATCGCGCGGCTGCTGGCCGAGGCGCAGCGGCCCGTGCTGGTGTACGGGTCCGACGTGTGGATGGACCGGGCCGAGGAGGCCGCGCGCGACTTCGCCGAGACCTGGCGGCTGCCGGTCATCCCCAACGGCCAGGGCCGCGGCATCCTGCCCGCCGGCCACGAGCTGCTCGTCACGAGGGCCCGCGGCCGCGCCTTCAACGAGGCCGACCTGGTGATCGTGGTGGGCACGCCGCTCGACTTCCGCCTCGGCTACGGCTGGTTCGGCGGCAAGGAGGGCGCGCCGCTGGCCCGCGTCGTGCACATCGCGGACGCGCCGTCTCAGCTGGCCACCCACATGCAGCCGGCCGCCTCCGCGGCGGGCGACCTGTCGGTGGTGTTCTGGAGCCTCGGCGCCGCCTGCGGGGACGCGGGGGTCAAGCCGGACGCGTACGCCTCCTGGGTGTCGAGGCTGTCGGAGAGCGCCGCGGCGGCCATCGCGGGCGACGCCGAGCTGCTGGCCTCCGGCTCCGACCCGATCCACCCCATGCGCGTGTACGGCGAGCTGGGCAAGGTCCTGGCCGAGGACGCCGTGGTGATCGGCGACGGCGGCGACTTCGTCTCCTACGCGGGCAAGTACGTCGAGCCGAGGCAGCCGGGCAACTGGCTCGACCCGGGCCCGTACGGCTGCCTGGGCACCGGCCTGGGCTACTCCATCGCCGCCCGCCTGGCCAGGCCCTCGTCCCAGGTCGTGCTGCTGCTCGGCGACGGCGCCGCCGGCTTCTCGCTGATGGACGTCGACACCCTCGTACGCCACCGCCTCCCGGTCGTCATGATCTGCGGCAACAACGGCATCTGGGGCCTGGAGAAGCACCCCATGCAGCTCCTGTACGGCTACGACGTGGCCGCGGAGCTGCAGCCGCAGTGCCGCTACGACCAGGTCGTGACCGCGCTGGGCGGCGGCGGCGAGCTGGTCACCAAGCCGTCGGAGATCGGGCCGGCGCTGCGCAGGGCGTTCGACTCGGGCATCCCGTACATGGTGAACATCGCGACCGACCCGCAGGTCGCCTACCCCCGCAACACCACGGGGGTGTGAGCGTACCTGCTACTTCTGTGTGGCGGTCGGGGTGGCGACCGGCGACGAGGTCTCGCAGACGCCGTCGACGACGATCAGTTTGACCGGCTTCGTCACTTCGAGCGCCACACCGCCGCTCGGCACCGTCTGCTGGACCTTGCCGCACGAGAGGCCGTTGGTGCTGGTGGTCTTGTCGTCGACGTGCACGTCGAAGCCGGCCGCCTGCACCCGGTCCTGGGCCAGCAGGAACGCCATCCCGACGACCTTGGGCACGAGCACCTTCTTGACGCTCGGCGTGGGCGAGCTCGACGGCGACTTGGTCGGCGTCTTCGTGGGCGAAGGCGTGGAAGAGGGCGTCTCCGTCGGCTCCTCCGTCTCCGTGGGCCTCGGTTTCGTGGTCGTCGGCCTGGGATCCGGCCGCGTCGTCACGGGATCGGGCGACTTGGACGGCCTCCTGGTCGGCGGCTTGCTCGTCTTGATCGTGTCCTCGGAGGCACCCGCGGGAACCTGGGTGACCGTCGGTGTGGGCTCGCCGGGGGTCATGCCCGTCAGCGCGACCGCGCCCGCGCCCACGCCGAGCACCACCGCGGCGGCCACGCCCGCGATCAGCCCGGTCCTGCGCGGCGCCTTCGCGGCGCGGCGGCTGCCCGCGCGCCGCTCGGCCACCGTCGTCTCCTCCGGCGACTGACGGCTCGGCGCCTGGTGCGCCCCCGTCTGGTACGCCTCCACCGGCGGCGCCATCGAGGCCCCGGTGGTCAGCGGCGGAACGGGCTCCTGCACGGCGGGCGCCTGCCCGCTCGCGATCGCCCGCGCGGCCTCGCTCATCGCCCTGGCCGTCGGGTAGCGCCTGGCGGGATCCTTCGACAGCGCGATCTCCACCAGCGTCCGGACCGCCGGGGGGATCTCGGCGGGCAGGGGTGGCGGAGCCTCCCTGATGTGCTTGAGCGCGATGGTGACCGCGCTGTCACCGTCGAAAGGCCGCTGGCCCACGAGGCATTCGTACGCGACCACGCCGAGCGCGTAGATGTCGACCGCCGGGGTCACAGGAGCGCCCTCGGCCTGCTCGGGCGCGCAGTAGGCGGCGGTGCCGAGCACCATGCCGGCGTCGGTGAGCCGGTTGGCCAGGTCGGAGCGTGCGATGCCGAAGTCGGTCAGCACCAGCGTGCCGTCGCGCTGGACGAGCAGGTTGCCGGGCTTGACGTCGCGGTGCACGATTCCCCGGTCGTGCACGGCTTGCAGCGCCGACGCGGCCTGCGCGATCAGCTCCATGGCCGCCTGCGGCGGGATCCTGCCCAGCCTGGCCAGCAGCCGGTCGAGCGGCTCGCCGTCCACGAACTTCATGACGAGGTAGACGGTGTCGCCGCTCACGCCGTAGTCGTAGACGTCCACGACGCCGGAGTGGTTGATCGTGGCCATCGCCCGGGCTTCCGCCTGGAAGCGCGCGACGAACCCGGGGTCCTCCATCCGGCCGGGAAGCAGCACTTTGACGGCGACGGTGCGCGCGAGCACGACGTCCTCGCCTCGCCACACCTCACCCATGCCACCGGCGCCGATGCGGGTATCCAGTCGATACCGCCCCGCCAGCGTCGTCCCTTGTGCCACCATGACGCCCCCGCTACCCCCCTACGTCCGTAACCTCTCTCACCCCGCGGTTCTCCAACAAAGCGAACTTGTGTCGCGGTGAGGTAACACAGTGGTCACGGAACTCAGAGAGTGTACGACTCACCTGTCCCACATGCCACTTAAATGCCCCAAGCCGTACAAAGCCTATCCTGAGCCCTTACGCCCGCACTTGTCCGCGTTTTCGGGAACCCAGGGGCCCTATTAGTAAGCTGCACCCCATGACGCTCGTGCCGGGTCTCCGCTCGCAAATTCTGATCATGGTCGAGATGGAGGACACCGCGAAGAGAGCGGGCAGCGGAGACGTGCCCGTGCTCGCCACGCCCCGCCTGCTCGCGCTGGCCGAGGCGGCGACCATGCGCGCCATCGAGCAGCACCTCGCGCCCGGCGAGACGTCCGTCGGCACCCGGGTCGAGATGGAGCACCTGGCGGCCAGCCCGCTGGGCAGGCACGTGCAGATCGGCGTGGAGCTCACGGAGGTCGACGGCCGGCGGCTGGTGTTCGCCTTCGAGGCCCATGACAAGCACACCGTCGTGGGCAAGGGCACCATCGAACGCGTCGTGGTCGACCGCGCGAAGTTCCTCGCTCGCGCTACTCGATGACGGCGATCAGGTCGCCTTCCTGGATCACGTCGCCCTCGGCCACCTTGAGCTTGGACACGGTGCCGTCGTCCTCGGCCAGCACCGGGATCTCCATCTTCATCGACTCGAGGATGACCAGCGTGTCGCCGTCGGAGACGGTGTCACCCTCGCTGACGACGACCTTCCAGACGTTCGCCACCATCTCAGCGCGTACCTCAGCCACCGGAACTCCCCTCGTTCAATGATCTAACAATGTCATGCGGTCCAGGCGCGCATCCGCGCGACCAGACCCGTGTCGTAGTCGCCAGTGACGAACTCCGCGTTCTCCAGCAGCTCCGCACAGAATGGCAGGTTGTTCTTGGGCCCTTCTACTGCGAACTCGGCGACAGCCTTGCGCCCTTTCTCCAGGGCGTCGTCGCGGCTCTCCCCGTGGACGCACAGCTTGGCCATCAACGGATCGTAGAACGGGGTCACCGTGTTACCGGCTTCGTAGCCTGAATCCACGCGCACGCCGTCGATGGACGGCTCCTCCCACACCGAGATCTTGCCAGGACCCGGGAAGAACCGCTGAGGATCCTCCGCATAGACCCGGAACTCGATCGCGTGCCCCCGGGCGACCGGCCGTACCTCGGGGCTCTCCCCCGCCGCGACCCGGAGCTGCAGCTCCACCAGGTCGAGCCCGGTCACCAGCTCGGTGACGGGATGCTCCACCTGCAGCCTGGTGTTCATCTCCAGGAACACGAAGTCCTGCTCGTCGGCGTCGACCAGGCACTCGACGGTGCCCGCGCCCAGATAGCCGACGGCCTCGCCGGCTCGCACGGCGGCGGCCAGCATGCGCTCGCGCAGCTCGGCGGTGATGCCGGGGGACGGCGACTCCTCGACGACCTTCTGGTGGCGCCGCTGCACCGAGCAGTCGCGCTCGCCCAGCGCCACGACCCGGCCGTCCGGCAGGCCCAGGATCTGCACCTCGACGTGGCGTGCCCGCTCGATGTAGCGCTCCAGCAGCACGGCGGGACCGTCGAGCGCGTCGCCCGCCGTCCCCGCGAACCTGGCGGCCGCCCGCGCCGCCTGCTCGTACGCCTTGGCCAGGCCCTCGTCGTCGTGCGCCACGCTCATGCCGATGCCACCGCCGCCGCCCGCGGTCTTGACCATGACCGGGTAGCCGATGACGTCGGCGGCTTTCAGCGCCAGCGACAGGTCGGTGACCGGCTCGCGGGTGCCCGCGGCGACCGGCACGCCGGCGGCCTCCATGAGGTTGCGGGCGTTGATCTTGTCGCCCATCCGGTCGATCGCCTCGGGCGCGGGCCCGATCCACACCATCCCGGCGTCGATCACCGCTCTGGCGAACGCGGCGTTCTCCGCGAGGAACCCGTAACCCGGGTGAATCGCCTTCGCGCCGGTCGCGCGGGCCGCCTCCAGCACCTTGCCCGCGTCCAGGTAGCTCTGCGCGGGATGTGCCGGGCCGATCAGCACGGCCTCGTCGGCCTCGCGGACGAACGGCAGATCGGCGTCGGCCTCGGAGTAGACGGCGACCGCACGCAGGCCCATGCGCTGGACCGTGCGGATGATCCGCCGCGCGATCTCCCCTCGGTTGGCGATCAGAACGGGTCCGAGCGTCTCAATAAGCACCCGCCCACCCTATGACCGCCGCCGCCTCGATCCCGTTCCCCGAAACCACCGATCCGAGGATCACGATCTGTAGGAACCCCACAAAACCAAGGCGGAGGAACCAGGACGGATCGCAGGCCGGCTTGTACAGATCAGCCGCGACCCCGGTCGATCACCCGCGCGAGCGCCTCCAAGGCGTGCCCGTCGTAAGCACTGCCCGAGGAGAACCTGATCCGCTCCAGCGCCGCCCCCGCCCGGTCGCGGTCGGTGGACGGGCCCACCAGGTCGTCGTAGGCGTTGGCGACCTTGATGATGCGGCTCGACAGCGGCGGATCGTCGGTGATCGGGTCGCACTGGCGCCTGACCACCTCGGCCACCCGGTCGAGCACGCCCGTCTGCCTGATCACCTCCGCGCCCAGCTCGGCGATGCGGCGGGCCTGCTCGGGCTCGGTGAGCACGGTGGCGCCGCCGGGGATCGGGTCACGCAGCGAGAGCTGGCCGATGTCGTGCATCAGCGCGGCGTACTCCAGCTCCAGCAGCTCCGGCTCGGCCATGCCCAGCTCCCTGCCGACGGCCACGGCCAGCCGGCTGACCCGGCGCGAGTGGCCGGGCTCGACGTAGCCGCCGACCTCCGTGACCCGGGACAGGGCGCGTACGGTCTGCAGGTAGGTCGCGCGGATCCCGGCGTATTTCCTGAAGGCCACCTGCGTGACCAGCAGCGGCGCGGCGAACACCAGCAGCGCCACCAGATCCATGCTGTGCGTGGCCAGCGCGAGCAGCACCCCGGACGAGGCCACCGCCGCGCCCAGCGGGAAGGCCATGTTGATCTCGTCGCGCACGGCCACCCTGAACGCCGTGCGGACCTGCTCGGCGCGCAGCAGCGCGGCGATCAGCACGTCGATCAGTAAGGTGACCGCGATGAGCGTCACCATCACCGCGAGCGCGGGCCACCAGGTGCTGGTCGGCGGCTTGGTGAGCAGATAGAGCGAATCGGTCAGCGGCCGGAAGGCGAAGGCCAGCAGCGCGCCGGTGAGCAGGCGGCGAGCCATCGCGTCGAGCCGCGGCGGCCGGCCGACCGCCAGGTGCGGGAGCGCTCCCGCCAGCATGCCGACGGCGATCACCGCGACGACCTGCAGCGCGGAGTGGCGCAACTGGTTCTGGCTCAGGTCGAGCAGCAGCGTGTAGCCGAGGGCGGCGGCGGCCCCGATCGGCGCGACCTCCCTGTTGCCCGGCATGGTCAGCCTGGCCAGCTCGCCGACCGCGATCAGCGCCCCGAACCCGACCGCGATCTCCGGATCGACGAGCCCGACGGCGGCGGTGTGGGCGATGCCCGCGACCGCGACCAGCCCGGCCGCGCAGATGAGCAGGAGCTGGCCGGAGTCGAGCCGGCGCAGGACCGTGTGCAGGGATCCGTCGGTACGTCTGGCGCGCTCTGTGGCGGTCATTGGCCGGTCACGACCTCGATGGGCATGGTGGGGTCGTCATGGTCCTTGATCGGGGTCTCGGTGGCCTCGGGCGGTGGCGGATCGACGCGGCGCGGCGGCTGCCACGGCTCGTGCTCCAGCGCCCGGATGAAGGCCGCCACCATGACGGGGTCGAAGTGAGTGCCCGCGGTCTTGCGGAGCTCGTCGATGGCCTCCGGCACGGGCCGCGCGCCGCGGTAGGAGCGGTCGGAGGTCATCGAGTCGAACGCGTCGGCCACCGCGATGACCTTCGCGAACTCGGGGATCTCGTCGCCGGCCAGCCCCATCGGGTAGCCGGTGCCGTCGTGGCGCTCGTGGTGGTGCATGATCCCGGCGTACGCCTCGTCGAGGAAGCCGATGCCGCGCACGATCTCCAGCCCGCGCATCGGGTGGAGCTGGATCGCGGCGAACTCCTCCTCGGTGAGCGGCCCGTTCTTCTGCAGCACCTTGGTGGGCACGCCGAGCTTGCCGACG
Organism: Nonomuraea rosea; assembly: GCF_039539705.1. Taxonomy (NCBI): domain Bacteria; kingdom Bacillati; phylum Actinomycetota; class Actinomycetes; order Streptosporangiales; family Streptosporangiaceae; genus Nonomuraea; species Nonomuraea rosea. The sequence continues at coordinate 312,020 of NZ_BAABDQ010000011.1, forward strand.
TCGTGCAGCATGCCCGCGTAGCGGATCGCCCGCACCCGCTCCAGCCCCATGCCGATCTCCTGCGCGATCATGGAGGAGGCGAGCGAGACGCGCGTGCAGTGGCCCCTGGTGTAGTAGTCCTTGGTCTCCACGGCCTGGCACAGGGCGGCGATGGTGGCGTCGTAGGAGCGCTGCTGGGCGTGATATTGGCCGAACGCCCACCGCGCCACGAAGAGCGGCAGCAGCACCAGCACCGCCGAGATCGACTGCACCGTCGCCCACAGCCCGGCCACCAGCAGCCCGAACGTGCCGTAGCCGAGATAGGACAGCAGGAACTGGGCCATGCCGCGCATCGGCACCTCGGTGGCCCGCACCTTGGTGGCCAATCCGATCATGGTCAGCGTGAGCACGATGTTGAGCGGCACGAAGACGGCCGTGGCCGCGGCGTACGGGCCGATCAGGTCGTCGAACGCGTTGACCTGCGGCACGCCGACCCGGCCGTCGAGCGCTTCGTACAGCAGCCCGGCCGCGTAGCCGCAGATGGCGAACTGCGCGCCGTTGAACAGCCGCTTGATCAGCGGCAGCCCCGGCCGCACGCTCAGCACGGCGGTGAGCCCCACCAGCGCCGCGCCCTCCGGCCCGATCAGCACGACCGCGGCCAGCGAGGCGGAGAAGCTCACCGACACCGCGAACTGCTCGACGTTGAGCAGCGTCGGCATCGACTCGCACACCAGGAACAGCAGCGCGAGGACCAGCAGGACATCCAGGTCCGCCGGGGCCACGGGGCCGCCGGAGACGATCACGCTGCGTACGATGAGAGCGGCCGCCGCGCCGATCACGGCGACCAGATAGACCCTTGCAGGCCACGGCAGATCACGCATTGCGGCCCCCTACGGTGTTCAGGTCCAGGACACCCCGGGCGGAACCGCTGCGCCGGCCGGCATGACCACCGGAGTGATCAGCACGACGGCCACGAGCAGCCGGGCGACCATAACCTTCAACATCCACATGCCTCCACGTCGACTTCTGGGGTTCACGCTACAGAAGACGACGTGGTCGTATGGGCTTAGTCGGAAATCGCAAGCAAAGCGTAATCAACCAACTACTTGCCGCGACGGCCCGCCGCCCACTCGACGGTCCGCTTGACCCCGGTCGGCAGATCGGTGCGCGGCTGCCAGCCGAGCCCGTCGTGCGCGGGCACCGGATCGACGGCCATCGCGGGCAGGTCGCCGGCGCGCGGCGGCGCGAACCCCGGCTTGTCCTGCGCGCCGGCCGCGTCGGCGATCAGCGCGTGCAGCCGGCGGTCGGTGGTCTGGATGCCGGTGCCGAGGTTGAACCGGCGGCCGTCGCCGTCCTGCCCGCACGCCCGGACGAAACCGTCGACCACGTCGTCGACGAAGACGTAGTCGCGGGTCTGGGTGCCGTCGCCGTACAGGACCGTGGGCGTGCCGCCGAGCAGCGCGTCGGTGAAGATCGCCACCACCCCGGCCTCGCCCTCGGGCGACTGGCGCGGGCCGTAGACGTTGGAGAGCACGAGTGTGGTGTATTCGATGCCGTGCAGCGCGCGGAACGTGGCGAGGTAGGTCTCGCCGCTCAGCTTCGAGGCCGCGTACGGCGAGCGCGGGTCGGTGGCCGCGTCACCAGGCACGGGAATCGTCGTCGGCCGCCCGTAGACGGCCACGGACGAGGCGAACACCACCTTGCGCGTGTGGCCCTGCTGGGCGGCGGTCAGCACGGCCGCGGTGCCCTCGACGTTGATCCGCGCGTCGCGCACCGGGTCGGCGACGCTCTTGCGGACGCTGATCTGCGCGGCCAGATGGCAGATCACCTCCGGCCGCAGCCTCGTCACCAGGCCGATCAGCGCGGGATCCAGCACGTCGAGCTCGTGCAGCCGGAAACGCTCGCTCTGGCCGGCCTGCGCCAGGTTGGCCCTGTCTCCGGAGGACAGATCGTCGACCACGTCCACCTCGTGCCCGTCGGCCAGCAGGCGATCGACGAGATTGGACCCGATGAACCCGGCACCCCCGGTGACCATGACGCGCATGGGGTGAATCCTAGTCGGCCAGCTCCGACCTCACCTGCGCGATGCGGGCCAGCACCTTGGAGCGCAGATCCGCCGGGATCGGGTCGCACCCGCAGTGCTTGGCCACGAGCGCCTTGACCGCCTTGTCCAGGTCATATTCCTTCAGACAGGGACTGCACTCGTCGAGATGGACGCGGATCTCGACGACGGCGCCCTCGGTGAGCTCGCCGTCGAGATAGGCGTAGACCCTGTCCAGAACTTCGCGACAGTCGGTGTCATGTGGGTTGCCACAGCTCATTTCGATCCCTCCGCCGGGACCAGGCCACGCCCGCGAGCATAATCCTCAAGGAGGCCCCGCAGCTGCCTTCGTCCCCTGTGCAGCCTCGACATCACGGTGCCGATCGGAGTGCCCATGATGTCGGCGATCTCTTTATAGGGGAAGCCTTCGACATCGGCCAGATAGACCGCGATCCTGAACTCCTCAGGCAGGGCCGCGAGGGCCTGCTTGATGTCGCCGTCAGGGAGGTGCTCCAGCGCCTCGACCTCGGCCGACTTCAGTCCGCTCGACGTGTGGGACTCGGCTCGCGCGAGCTGCCAGTCCTCGATCTCCTCGGTGCCGGACTGCTTCGGCTCACGCTGCTTCTTGCGGTAGCTGTTGATGAAGGTGTTCGTCAGGATCCGGTAGAGCCACGCCTTGAGGTTGGTGCCCTGCTGGAACTGATGGAACGATGCGAACGCCTTGGCGAAGGTCTCCTGGAGCAGGTCCTCCGCGTCCGCGGGATTTCGGGTCATCCGGAGCGCGGCGGAGTAGAGCTGTTCGAGATACGGCATGACGTCGCGCTCGAATCGCTCGCTGCGCTGCTCCAGCGTCTCCGCGCCTGTCGCGGGCACCGGACCCACCCCCCTAAGATCACCGGTGGCCGGCTGTGGCGGAACACCGTACTCAGGGGAGGATACCCGCTGGCCCGTGACCAGTCGGTCAGCGGGTTGGGGGCTGAGCAATGTGAGCATGCTCGTCGCAACACGCCCGCGCCCTTGTCTGTTCCCGCAAGATAGAAGGTACGAAGGAGCCGGTGCGGGGAACGTCAATACGTACCGGCTGGTAGCCCTTTTCCCGGAACCCAGGAGTCGCGTGTGCTGCCCATTCCGGCCGAGGAACTGAACGGCTCAGGGACGCTCGGGCCGTACTGGACCTTCTACCGCGCCGTCGCCGCCGAACAACTCAACCGATGGCTTCCCGCTGAGCCCTCTGTGATCCTCGACCTGTCCGGCGGCCGCGGGCGGTGGTCCGGTCAGGCGGCCAAGGCGGGGCACCGGGTGATCGAGGTCCTCGACTTCCGCAGGACGGTCGACGGGCAGTCGCGGCTGCGGGACGCCGACCGCGTCCGCCACGTGCGCGCGGACGATCTGGCGTTCCTGCCCGACGCGAGTGTGGACGCGGTGCTGGCCGAGGAGCGCGTGATGTCGATCGAGCTGATGGCCGAGTCGGCCATGAGCGACGTGGCCAGGGTGCTGCGTCCCGGCGGCCGGGCGCTGGTGTGCGTCGACTCGCTGGTGCTCGGCATGGCCATCCTCGCCGAGCAGGAGCAGTGGCAGCACCTGCGGCAGACCGGCGAGGTGATGCTCGTGCCGTGGCCGGACGGCAGCATCACCCGGTGCTTCAGCAGCGGGCAGCTGCGCGAACTGCTGATGGGCGCGGGGCTCGAGGTGGAGTGGATGCGGCCGCGCACGGTGCTGTCTCCGTCCACGGTCGACCACGTGCTCGGGTCCGACACCCGGTCACTGACCTGGCTCGTACGCACGGAGCTCGAGGCCCATCCCGACGACGACGACACGGTCGGCATCCATCTGGTGGCCAGCGCCCGTAAGTGCTGAGCCGGGTGACCCGCGTGAGCCGGGCGGCCGCCGTTCTTCGTGTCCGGCGGCGTTCGGCGCTCACTGCGGCGCAGGGGGTCCGCCGGTCTTTATCGGCGGCTGGTCCTTATCGGCGGCGTTCGCGCTTGCCCTGGCACCCGACGCAGCGCGAAGCCTCTGGGCGAGCCTCCAGCCGGCCCTCCGGCACCGGCTTCTCGCAGTCGACGCACCTGCCGTACACGCCTTCTTCGACGCGCTTGATGGCTTCGATCACGGCGCGGCGCTGTGCCGTGGCCACGGTCAGCATGGCCTGGACGCGATCGGCGTCGGTCAGATCGGAGCCGGCGTCGGCCGCCGAGTGCTCACGTACGGCGACGGGGTCGCCTTGGAGGACCCCGATCGAACGATCCAGTTCCGCGAGCATGTCTTCCAGCCGCTCACGAGCGGTCGCGACGTCCACGAATCCGCACCTCCGGGTAAATGAGGGCAGCCCGCGGCAAGGACTCCCCGGTTGTCCCGCCCGGTGCAATTTAGGGGGCATTCCTGGCGGTGACACCGAGTAAACGGATGCATCGCTTTCCTCACCGGATGCCCACTTACTGTGGTTCTTACACCTTTAGGAAAGTGCGGTTTCCTCCCCTTCCGGTAGCGGTTTGATGAGGTCGGGGCCGTTGTTCCGGACGTTGTTGACATCGGTGGAGACCTCGTACGCCGTGAGCCGTCCCGCCTCGGCGGGCACCAGCAGCCCGGAGGCCTGGGCGGTGTCGGTGAGCTTGGGATCGAGCCATTCGGCCCAGCGGTCGCGCTCGATCATCATGGGCATCCTGTCGTGGATGCGGCCCAGCTCGTCCTCGGCGTCGGTGGTGATGACGGTGCAGGTCACCAGCCATTTGAGTGGGTCGTCGTCGTCGCGCGACGGGTCTTTCCAGAACTCGTACAGGCCTGCCATGGCCAGCACCCCGCCGTCTTCGGGATGAATGAAGTACGGCTGTTTCTTCTTCTTTTCGCCTTCGACCGGCATCCATTCGAAATAACCGTCGGCAGGGAGGAGGCACCTGCGCTTGGCGAACGCCTGGCGGAACGACGGCTTCTCGGCCAGCGTCTCCGCCCTGGCGTTGATCAGCCGCGAGCCGATCGACGGGTCCTTGGCCCAGGCGGGCACGAGGCCCCATTTCACGATCCTGAGCTGGCGCACCGCCCGCTCGGCCTCTTTGGGCACGCGGCTGAGGACGGCGTAGACGTTCTTGGTCGGCGCCACGTTGAAGTCGGCGCCGAGCTCCTTGTCGGGGTCGCCGTCGAGCTCGACCTCGAACTCCTCCAGGAGCTCGTGCTTCTTGCGCGCCGAGGCGTATCTACCGCACATGACCCCACACTGCCATGTCCGGCATTCGATCGCATGTTTCGGTCACATGCGCCGCCCAGGCGCGACCCGCCGGCGTCATCCACGGCGCGACCCGCCGGCGTTGTCCACAGGCAGCGCGCCCGCGACAGGCGTCATCCACAGGCTGTGATCCCGCCCCACCCCGCCCAGTAGTCTTTGACCATGCCCGCTCCGCACTGGCCCGCCCCGACGGCGACCGCTCCGGTCACCGCCACCGTCGCGCTGCCCGGCTCCAAGTCGGTGACCAACCGCGCGCTGCTCCTCGCCGCGCTCGCCGACGGACCCGGCACCGTGCGCCGGGCGCTGCGCAGCCGCGACGCGGACCTGATGGCGTCGGCGCTGCGCGCACTGGGCGCCACGCTGGTGGCCACCGGCGAGACCGCCGCCGGAGTCGACTGGCGGGTGACACCCGGGCCGATCCGCGGCGGCGCGAGCATCGACGCCGGGCTGGCGGGCACGGTGATGCGGTTCGTCCCGCCGATGGCCGCCCTGGCCGACGGACCCGTCTTCTTCGACGGCGACCCGCACGCCCGCAAGCGCCCGATGGGCCCCATCCTCGACGCCCTGCGCGCGCTGGGGGCGCGGATCGACAACGACGCCCTGCCGTTCACCATCACCGGCCCCCTGACGGGCGGGGAGGTCACGCTCGACGCCTCGGGCTCGTCGCAGTTCGTCTCGGGCCTGTTGCTGACGGCCGCACGCTTCGAGAAGGGCGTCACGATCCGCCACGTGGGCCCGCCGGTGCCCTCGCAGCCGCACATCGAGATGACGGTGCAGATGCTCAGGGCGGCGGGCGTCACCGTGGACGACGGGGAACGCGACGTGTGGCGCGTCCAGCCAGGCCCGATCGCGGCCAGGGACATGACGGTGGAGCCCGACCTGTCCAACGCGGCCCCGTTCCTGGCGGCGGCGCTCGTCACGGGCGGCACGATCACGATCCCCTCATGGCCCGTGCACACGACCCAGGCCGGCGACGCCCTGCGCGGCCTCCTGACCGCCATGGGCGCCACGATCACCCGCTCCCCCTCCACCACCGACGCCCCCCACCCGGCCAACCGGCCGGAAGCCCACCCCACCGGCCAGCCCGGAGCCCACGCCCACCCCACCGGCCGGCCCGGAGGCGAGGCCGGCCCGGACACCACCGACCTCGTGGTCACGGGCTCTGGTGTGATCACCGGCATCGACGCCGACCTCCGCGACGTGGGCGAGCTGACCCCGACGATCGCCGCCCTGGCGGCACTGGCGACCACGCCGAGCCGCATCCGCGGGGTGAGCCACCTGCGCGGCCACGAGACCGACCGCCTGGCCGCGCTCGCCACCGAGATCAACCGTCTCGGCGGCGACGCGGAGGAGACCGACGACGGCCTCATCATCCGCCCCCGCCCGCTGCACGGCGGCACCTTCCACAGCTACGACGACCACCGCATGGCCACGGCAGGCGCCGTGATCGGCCTCGCGGTGCCCGGCGTGGCGGTGGAGAACATCGCGACGACCGCCAAAACGCTGCCCGAATTCGTGCAGATGTGGACGGCGATGCTGGACACCCCGTGACCGCCACCCAGGACTTCGACGCACTGCGGGACCTCGACCCGCTCCGGGACCTCCACACGCCGCAAAGCGCCCGCGCACCGCACGACCTCGGCCCACGACAGGACGTCCACGCACTGCGAGACCTCCACACATCGCAAAGCGCCTGCGCACCGCAAGGCGTCCGCACGCCGTATGACCGCGTCCCACGACGCGACCTTCGCGCACTGCGGGACCTCCAGGCATCGCCTGAGTCGCACGCACAGCCCCAGTCCAAAGCACGGCCTGAGTCTTGCCCGCTGCGAGGGCTTCGACCGCTGCCGGAGCTCCGCCCGCCGTGGGAGTCCCGGTCGTCCCGGGACGTCCGGGCGTTGTGTGGGAGCGGCGCCGGGCCCCATCCTGCCGGGAATGGCGGGTTTCGCGGGGGACGCGCCGGGCATTTCGGGGAGGGGCGGCACGCGCTGACACGCTGGCGCCCGCATGGCGACGAAGAGGTTCACCGACGCGACGCCACCCGCTCAGTCCCGGGTGACGGCCGAGACACCGGGCGGCATGACATGGGCCGGCCGCCCACCGCAGTGCAGCACGTAGACAGCCAGAGCGAGCCCAGGTGGTTCGCGCCGTCACCGATGCCGACCGGCGGAGAGCCCCGCCGGATCGCCGCGGCGACAAGGAAGTGCGCCCAAGGACCGCAGAGGGGAAGCGAGCGTATGGGAGCAGACCGCTGAGAAAGCGGGAATACGACGAGGACGACGTACGGGTCAGGCCGGGCAAGGGCTCCAGGCCGCGGACCCGGATTCGTCCTGCGCACGAGGATGCCGTCCAAGGGTTCGTGGTGGCCGTTGACCGCGGCCGCTACACGACGCTGGTCGAGCCGGAGCCCCCCAAGGGCTCGGCTCAGAAGCGCAAGCAGCGGCGCCTGGTGGTCGCCATGAAGGCACGCGAGCTGGGCCGTAAAGGCATCGTCGTGGGCGACCGGGTGGCCCTGGTCGGCGACGTCTCGGGCGAGCCCGACGCGCTGGCCAGAGTGGTGCGGGTCGAGCCCCGTACCTCGATGCTGCGCCGCTCGGCCGACGACACCGAGGACACCGACGGCATCGAACGCCCGGTCGTGGCCAACGCCGACCAGCTCGTCATCGTGACCGCGCTGGCCGACCCGCCACCCCGGCCCCGCATGATCGACCGGATCCTGGTGGCGGCCTTCGACGCGGAGATCGAACCCCTGCTCTGCCTCACCAAGTCCGACCTGGCCCCGCCCACCGGCCTGCTCGCCCTGTACGAGCCCCTGGGCGTGCCGCACCTCGTCGTGCACAAGGGCGGCTCACTGGACGAGCTGCGCGATCATCTGACCGGCCGCATCAGCGTCCTGGTCGGGCATTCGGGTGTCGGCAAGTCGACCCTGGTCAACGCCTTGGTGCCCGATGCCAACCGCGCGGTCTCGCAGGTCAACGCGGTGACCGGACGGGGCCGCCACACCTCCACCTCGGCCGTGGCGCTGGAGCTGCCGGAGGGCGGCTGGATCATCGACACGCCGGGGGTCCGCAGCTTCGGTCTGGCCCATGTGTCCGTGGAGACGGTGCTGGCCGCGTTCCCCGACATGATCGAGGTCACGGTCAACTGCCCCAAGGGCTGCAACCACCTCGGCGACGGCTGCGCCCTGGACGCCTGGGTGGCGGAAGGGAAGGCGGACCACGCCCGGCTCGAGTCCCTGCGCCGCCTCCTGTCCAGCCGCGAAGGCACCCTCGACGACACCGCCCCATCCCACCTGGCCGACTGAGCCCACCCCAGTCCGGCCGGGACCGAAGGGAACCGGCCGGTGGGAGACCCTCAGGGGCGGTTGAGGCGGAGGGTCCAGGAGACCGTCAGGGGCCGAGGGTCCAGGAGACCGTCAGGGGCGGTTGGGGCGGAGGGTCCAGGTGACGGTCAGGGCGGAGACCAGGGTGCCCTCGGCGTTCTTGATGTCCACCGCCACCCCGAACTCCGGCCGCTCCCCCGCGTCCAGCCTGTCCACCACGTCCTGCCGGGTCGCCAGCAGGACGGCCTCAGCCCGTACCTCGCCCTTGGCCAGTTTTCTGAAGTCGATCGTCGCCGTGGTCGGCAGCGGCACCGCGCGGCCGAGCTGGTCGCCGAAGGCGGACAGCATGGCCGCGCCCGAGGCCGACTCGGCCAGCGTGAAGAGCGCGCCCGCGTGCGGGCCCGCCACATGGTTGTGCAGGTCCGAGCGATCGGGCAGGCGACACGTGGCCCGGCCGTCTCCCACCGACTCGAACGTGATGCCCAAAGTGCGGGCGAACGGGACCATTTCCAGCAGCAGAGCACCGACATCCAGCGACATGACGGACATGCTACTGGCGAGTAACCCAAACGGGAGTTACCAGAAAGGAGTCGAAGGTGACTGATGTTCGGGATGCGCGGCACGATAGCGTGGGCGATCGTGCAGGGTTATACCGATGATCTTCGCCTCGCTCATGTCATGGCGGACGCCGCCGATGACCTGACCATGCGGCGGTTCAAGGCGGTCGACCTGAAGGTCGACACCAAGCCCGATCTGACCCCGGTCAGTGACGCCGACCGCACGGTGGAGGAGGCCATCCGGGGCACGCTGCGCCGCGCCAGACCGCGGGACGCGGTCGTCGGCGAGGAGTTCGGCAAGACCGGCTGGGGTGCCAGGTCCTGGATCATCGACCCCATCGACGGCACGAAGAACTACGTGCGCGGCGTCCCCGTCTGGGCGACGCTGATCGCGCTCATGGAGTACGGCAAGGTCGTCGTCGGCGTGGTGTCCGCCCCCGCGATCGGCCGCCGCTGGTGGGCGGCGACCGAGGGCGGCGCGTGGACGGGCAAGAGCCTGACCAAGGCGTCCAGGATGCGCGTCTCCTCCGTGACCGCCCTGGAGGACGCGTCGTTCTCCTACTCCAGCTTCGGCGGCTGGGAGAAGACCGGCAAGCTGGACAACTTCCTCGACCTCGGCCGGGCCTGCTGGCGCACCAGGGCGTACGGCGACTTCTGGTCGCACATGATGGTCGCCGAGGGCTCGGTGGACCTGTCCGCCGAGCCCGAGCTGTCGCCGTGGGACATGGCGGCGCTGACGGTGATCGTCGAGGAGGCCGGCGGCGTCTGGACCGACGTCGCCGGGGTGAAGGGCCTGGAGGGCGGCAGCCTCGTCTGCACGAACGGCTCCCTGCACGACGAGGTCATCGCCCGCCTCAACGGCACCATCGTCCTCTAGGAGCCTCTAGGAGCGGGGGCGCAGGAGCCCGGCCCGCTCCCGGATGGCGGCGGTGGCGGCGTTCAGGTCGTGTTCATCCTTGTACGTGACATTCCCCTCGTACGTGACCCCGCTCGGCGGATCGTCGTGCCCCACCGGGTCGGCGTCCCAGAAGTTCCCCCGGTAGACGACGTTCTCCAGCGGCGGCCCGACGTGCAGGACGGAGGTGTTGTCCGCGCGCATGACGACGTTCGCCTCGACCGTCAGCCATGCGGCCCCGTAGTCGGTGTAGAGCCCGAAGTTGTACGCCGTCCTGGTGTCCTTGATGACATTGCCCTGGACCAGGCCCTGGTTCTCCCACGAGTCGCCCTGCGGCCCCGACAGGTAGACGCCGCCCCCGTCGGCCAGCACCTTCATGGTGTCCACCGTGAGGTTGCGCAGGACCCGCACGCCCTCCGACGGCCCCACGACGATCCCGCAATGGGGCACGTCCGTGATCTCGTTGTGCGCGATGGTGCAGCTCCGTGTGCCCGTCACCGTGATCCCGGGCGATCCGGAGTACTCGAGCCCGATGCGGCGGACCCGGTTGTCCTCGATCACCGCCCCCACGCCGCCGGAGACGGTCACGCCCACCGCCGAGAGCGTGTCGAAGTCGCACCCGCGCACCACGAGACCCTCGCCGCCGGACACGCCCAGCGCGGAGCTGCCCAGCCGGGTGAACCGGCATCCCTCGATCTTCACCCCGGCCGGGTCCTCGAACCGTACAGAGGAGGGGATGGACGCCGACGCGGCCGGGTACGTCACCGAGGCCCCTTCGCCGATGACCGCGACCTCCACGCCGCCGCCCTCGTAGTAGCCGCTGCCGTGATAGTGCAGGAAGCCCTCAGGACGGCTCGGACGCAACCAGGTGGCCTCGGCGAACACCAGGCCTCTGAACGACACGTCCCGCGCCCCCACGGCGCTCAGCAGCGTCTCCAGGACCGGCGCGACCACTCTGGTGCGCTCGGGGTCCTCGCCGGGCCGGGGCAGGTACAGCAGGACGTGCCGGCCGGGGCGCGAGCGGTCGAGCACGAAGGTGCCCGGCTCGGTGAGGAAGCTCGGGTCGTTCTCGATGCTGGTGGGCAGCCCGGGGCCGTGGGTCGTCTGGCCTTCCCACGTGGCGGCGTACAGCTCCATGGCCCACCCGAAGGCCGGCTGCACCATGGTGATCACGGTCGCGCCGTCGCCAGAGGGGGAGACGGTGGCCACGCCGCAGCGGGCCTCGGTCCAGGGGTAGACGCCCCGGTAGACGAACTCGACGTCACCGGGGCTGCGCCATTCGCGCGGTCCTGCGCTGTCCGTGACGTAACCCGTCTCGGTCATGCTCACCTCGCCGGGCAGCCCCGGGATGGCGGCGCGTTCGGCCCTGCGGCCGTCCACGTAGAGCTGGCGGGTGTCGAGGTCGCCGACGTCGGCCGCCCAGACGCCGTCCCGCTCCCGCCAGCCCGTGATCGGCCGGCCGCCGCTCACCACGGCCTCCTCCTGCTCGGAGGTGCCGTAGCCGTACGCCTGGTAGACGACCCCCGAGTCGGCTTCGGTGAGCTCGAACGGCCTGGTCAGCGTATGAGTGCCGCCCCGGAGCTGGACGACGACGTCACCGGTGGCCGCACGGGCGGCGGCACGGGCGCGCTCTATCGTGGCGAACGGACGCTCAGCGGAGCCTGGCCCCGAATCGTCCCCCGAAGGCGCGACATGGAACTGGAACATCTCAACCACCTTTGCTGTTTATGCCGTACACGTAGTAGTACACCATAAACAAGGAGGACGCTAAATGACGAGCGGGAAAGCCGGGGATCCCGATCACGGGGTCGAGCTCCTGTGGCGCGGCGCGGAGCCCGAGCCGCGGCCGGGCCTGAGCCTGGGCAGGATCGTGCGCACCGGGATCGAGCTCGCCGACGCGGACGGCCTGGAGGGCCTGTCGATGCGCAAGGTCGCCGACCGGCTCGGCTTCACGACCATGTCGCTCTACCGCCACGTCCCCGGCCGCGACCAGCTCGTCGACCTGATGCGCGACGAGGTCCTGGGCGAGCACGAGGCCGGCCGCTCCGGGGCGGACGGCGAGGACCCGCCCGGATCCGGCTGGCGGCCACGGCTGGAGGCCTGCGCCAGGCAGGCATGGCAGATCTACACGCGACACCCCTGGCTGGCCGAGGTACGCGGCAGCCGCCACCTGCCGGGCCCCAACGCCATCGCCCACTACGACTACATGCTGGGCACCCTCGTCGGCACCGCGCTCACCCCGTCCGAGGTGATCGCCGTCGCCAACCTGGTCGGCCGCTTCGTCAACGCGGAGGCCCTGCTGCTGATCGAGACCCGGCGCGAGGAGCGGCGCAGCGGCGTCTCGGAGGAGGAGTGGTGGGGCGCCCGCGACTCCCTGTACGAACGGCTCGACCGCTACCCCACGCTCTCCTACCTCTGGGAGTCGGGCGGCTGGGACCACCCGGAGGACTCCTTCGAGTTCGGCCTGCGCCGCACACTGGACGGCATCGAGGCACTCATTCGACATCGTGATGAAACGCGTGACGAAACGAAGCTCTGCGAGGAGTGCGGCACCGAGCTGGAGCCCGTACCGTCCGGCCGTCCCCGCGTCTACTGCTCACGCGCCTGCCAGCAACGCGCCTACCGCAAGCGCAAGTCCGCCTAAAGGGCGAGCACCCGCCGGACCGCGTTCATCAACGCGTCCCGATACCCGCCCCCGTACAGCACTACGTGCACCAGCAGCGGATGCAACTGATGCAGCGGCACCCGCCTGCGCCAGCCCTCGGCGAGCGGCCACTCCTCCTGATACGCCCCGAGCACCCGGTCCAGGTACGGCAGCCCGAACAGCGCCAGCATCGCCAGATCGGTCTCCCGATGCCCTCCATGCGCAGCGGGGTCGATCAGCACCCCGGACCCGCCGGACCACAGCACGTTCCCGCTCCACAGGTCCCCGTGGATCCGCGCGGGCGGCTCCGGCGGCCCCGCGACCTCGGCGAACCGTTCCACCGCCCGCTCGACGACGGCCACGTCCCGCGCGGGCAGCCGCGCCTGACGGAGGAACGGCAGCACCCGCCGCGAGCCGTAGAACTCCGGCCAGCCGGCGACGGGCGAGTTGTCCATCGGCAGCTCGGCGATGAACCCGGGCCACGGCGCCCCGAAGCTCCCGGCCCCCGCGCGGTGCAGCCGGGCCAGCGACCGCCCGAACCGCTCGGCCGCCACAGCGCCCGGCGCCTCCTCCGCCACCCAGGACAGCACCAGCCGATCAGGCCCGGCCTCGATCACCTCGGGCACCGCGATCGCCTCGCCCAGCCACCGCAGCCCAGCCGCCTCAGCAGAAAAAGCCCCAGAAGAAGACACCTCGGAAGCAAACACCTCAGAGTCGACTGCGATCTTCGCGAACACCTCGCGCCCGTCGTCGAGCACCGCCCGCTGCAGCCGCCACCCATGTGACGCCCCCAGATCCGCGACGACCCTCATCGCGATCGGCCCCACGAGAGCGCCCTCACGAGGCCAGCTCGTCGGCGATGTGCTCGGCCACCCCCGCGGAGGCCGCCTCGACCAGCGCGAGCACCTCCTCGAACCCCTCATTCCCCCCGTAATAGGGATCCGGCACCTCGGCCCCTTCAGGAGCAACCGGGTCGAACGACCGGAACAGCCGCACCTCCACCCCGGAGGGGGCCAGCCGCCGCAGATTGGACACGTTGTCCCGGTCCATCGCCAGCACCAGGTCGTACCGGTCGAACCAGTCTTCGGTGAACTGCCGGGCCCGATGGGCGGAGCCGTCGTAGCCGTGCTGGGACAGAATCTGGAGCGCCCGTTCGTCCATGGGATCCCCGGCGTGCCAGCCGCCGGTCCCGGCGCTGTCGACCGCTACAAGCCCGTCCAGGCCGCGGGTTTCGAGCGTCTGGCGGAGCACCACCTCGGCCATCGGCGAGCGGCAGATGTTCCCCATGCACACCAGGCATACGCGATAGGTCATAGCTCCCATCATGAGGGTGACCTGGTGCGTTCACCGAACGTTCACCCTTGTTAGGGGGTCCGAGTCACCTTGGCTGCATAGCTTCATGGCGACTAAGGACCAAGTGGGAGGAACCCAACCGTGAAGTATGCAGGCCGGCTCGCCGCCGTCGCCGTCGTCGGCGCGCTCTCCCTCGCTGCGTGCGGCACAGACAACAATGCCGGCGGAAACAGCACCAGCTCCGCCAGTGCCAGTGCACCCGCCGGCAATGACAATGGTCTGAGTGGCACGATCAACGCCGCGGGCTCCTCTGCCCAGGCTAATGCGATCACCGAGTGGACGAAGAACTTCACGGCCACGAACCCCGGTGTCACCCTGAACTACCAGCCCAGCGGCTCCGGCGCGGGCGTGCAGGCGTTCATCCAGGGTACGGTCGCCTTCGCCGGCTCCGACTCGGCGCTGAAGGAAGACGAGCCCGCCCAGGCCGACGCCCGGTGCAAGACCGGCAAGGCCATCAACATCCCGATGGTGACCGGCCCCGTCGCGGTCGTCTACAACCTGCCCGGTGTCGAGGGCCTGCAGCTGTCGCCCAAGACGCTCGGCGGCATCTTCAACAGCACCATCACCAAGTGGGACGACGCCGCCATCAAGGCCGACAATCCCGAGGCCAAGCTGCCGTCCACCCCGATCCAGGCGTTCCACCGCTCGGACGAGTCGGGCACCAGCGACAACTTCACCAAGTTCCTCAAGGCCACCGCCGGCTGGCCGCACGAGCCCGCCAAGGCGTGGCCCGCCGAGGCCAAGGGCCAGGGCGCCAAGGGCTCCGACGGCATCGCCTCCTCCGTCAAGGACACCGAAGGCGCGGTCAGCTACGTCGAGCTCTCCTACGCCGAGAACTCCTCGCTGCAGAAGGCCAAGGTCGCCAACGGCGCCGGCGAGTTCGTCGAGCTGAACGCCGACAGCGCGGCCAAGACGGTCGAGACCGCCGAGATCAAGGGCAGCGGCAACGACCTCGCCCTCTCGATCGACTACGCGACCAAGACCGCCGGGGCCTACCCGATCGTCCTGGTGACGTACGAGATCACCTGTGAGAAGGGCCTGGCACCGGAGGAGGCGAAGGTCGTCAAGTCCTTCCTCACCTACACCGCCAGCGACGAGGGCCAGGCAGCGCTGAAGGACCTGGGGTATGCCCCGCTCGCGGGCGGCCTGCTCACCAAGGTCCGGGCGGCTGTCGAGGCGATCTCCTAAGCCCCCATGACGACCAACGTTCGCACCCGTGACGGCGGGCCGGCCACGAGCCGGTCCGCCTCGCGGCGCAGCCATGGTGAAGGGCCGTTCCGCTTCCTCGCCACCGCGGCGGGCGTCCTTCTGCTGGGGATCATGGCGGCCATCGCCGTGTTCCTCATCGCCGAGGCGATCCCCGCCCTCCAGGCGAACAAGGGCTCCTTCTTCACGGAGCTCACCTGGGACCCCAACGGCCAGAAGGTATTCGGGATCGGCGCACTGGCGTTCGGCACAGTGCTCAGCTCCGCGCTCGCGCTCGTCATCGCCGCCCCGATCGCGGTCGGCGTCGCGCTGTTCATCTCGCACTACGCGCCCCGCCGCCTGGCGTCGCCGCTCGGCTACCTGATCGACCTGCTCGCCGCCGTGCCCAGCGTGGTCTACGGCCTGTGGGGCCTGGCGTTCCTGGTGCCGCTCATGAGAACCCCGTCGCAGTGGCTGAACGAGAACCTCGGCTGGTTCCCGCTCTTCGCCGGCGAAGGGGCCATCGGCGGCAAGACCATGATCGCGGGCGCCATCGTCCTGGCCATCATGATCCTGCCGATCATCGCCGCCATCTCGCGCGAGGTCTTCCTTCAGGCCCCGAAGATGAACGAGGAGGCGGCGCTGGCCCTCGGCGCCACCCGCTGGGAAATGATCAGGATGGCCGTGCTGCCGTTCGGCCGCCCGGGCGTCATCAGCGCCGCGATGCTCGGCCTCGGCCGGGCCATGGGCGAGACCATCGCGGTCGCGCTGATCTTCCCGGCGACCTTCGACATCAGCTTCGAGATCCTCACCCCCCACGCCAACAGCATCGCGGCGAACATCGCCAACGGCTTCGGCGAGGCCACCCAGATCGGCCGGGGCGCGCTGATCGCCTCGGGTCTGGTGCTGTTCGTCATCACGTTGCTGGTCAACATGGGCGCCCGCCTGATCATCAACCGCCGCAAGGAGTACGCGAGGGCCGGCGCATGACAGCCATCCAACACATCTCGACCAGAAGAAGGATCAAGGACCGGTTCGTCCAGGGGCTGGTCTACCTGGCGTTCGCGATGGCCGTGGTGCCACTCGTCTCCGTCCTCTGGCTGGTCATCTCCAACGGCGCGGCCCGCTTCGACATGGAGTTCCTGACGCACTCGATGCGCGGCATCGGCGCCAGGGACGCGGGCGGCGGCGCGTACCACGCCATCATCGGAACGCTGGAGCAGGTCCTGCTGGCCTCGCTCATCTCGGTCCCGATCGGCCTGCTCACCGCGATCTACCTGGTCGAGTACGGCAACGGCGGCCGGCTCAGCCGGTCCATCAGCTTCTTCGTGGATGTCATGACCGGCATCCCTTCAGTCGTTTCCGGCCTGTTCATCTTCGCGTTCTGGATCCTCGTGCTCGGCTTCCAGTTCTCCGGCTGGGCGGGCGCGCTCGCGCTGTCCATCCTGATGATGCCGACCGTGGTCAGATCGGCGGAGGAGATGCTCCGGCTGGTGCCCACCGATCTGCGCGAAGCCTCGTACGCGCTGGGTGTGGCCAAGTGGCGCACGATCATGAAGGTCGTGCTGCCGACGGCGCTCACCGGCATCATCACCGGCGTCATGCTGGCCGTCGCGAGGGTCGCCGGTGAGACGGCGCCGCTGCTGCTGACCGTGTTCTTCACCAACTCCATCAACAACGACCCGTTCACCGGGCCGCAGATGGGCCTCCCGCTCTACGTCTTCGACCAGGCGGCCCGTCCGAACGACACCGCCATCGATCGGGCGTGGACCGGAGCTCTCACGCTCATCCTGATCGTCATGCTGCTCAACCTGGTGGCGCGCCTGATCGCCTGGTGGCGCTCGCCCGCCAGGGGCCGATAGGGGGTAATCGCCGAAATGTCCAAGCAGATCCAGGTCTCGGGTCTCGACGCGTACTACGGGTCGCACAAGGCGATCGAGGACGTGTCGATGACCATCGAACCCCGTTCGATCACCGCGTTCATCGGCCCGTCCGGGTGCGGCAAGTCGACGTTCCTGCGCACGCTCAACCGCATGCACGAGGTGATCCCCGGCGCTCGCGTGGAAGGCAAGGTGCTGCTCGACGGCGAGGACCTGTACGCCAGCACCGTCGAGCCCGTCTCCGTGCGCCGGATGATCGGCATGGTCTTCCAGCGCCCCAACCCGTTCCCGACGATGTCGATCTACGAGAACGTGGCCGCCGGGCTCAAGCTCAACGGCCGCATCGCCAAGTCGCAGCTCGACGGCGTCGTGGAAGACTCGCTCAAGGGCGCCAACCTGTGGAACGAGGTCAAGGACCGCCTCAACAAGCCCGGCGCGGGCCTGTCCGGCGGCCAGCAGCAGCGGCTCTGCATCGCCCGTGCGATCGCGGTCAGCCCGCAGGTGCTGCTGATGGACGAGCCCTGCTCGGCCCTAGACCCGATCTCCACGCTGGCCATCGAGGACCTGATGGCCAAGCTGAAGGACGATTTCACCATCGTCATCGTCACCCACAACATGCAGCAGGCCGCCCGGGTCAGCGACAGGACCGCGTTCTTCAACCTGGCCGAGCAGGGCAAGCCCGGCAAGGTCATCGAGATGGACGAGACCTCCCGCATGTTCACCAACCCCACCCAGAAAGCGACCGAGGACTACATCACGGGGCGCTTCGGCTGATGACCCAACCGCAGGCGGCATCCACGATGAACGGGGACACGAGGACCAAGCCCGTGCTGCTCATCGCCGACCCCGACAGCGCCGTCGTGGACGACTTGGCCACGGCGCTCGAACGCGAGGGCGTGTCCGTCACGGGCACCTTCGACGGCGCTCAGGGGTTGCTGCAGGCCGGAGCCCTGCAGCCGGACGTGGTGCTCGTCTCGGCCACACTGCCGGTCATCGACGCGGTGGAGTTCGTCCGCGCCGTACGGCTCGCGCGAGCCGTCCCCGTGCTGCTCGGTGTCGGTGATGGGCACGCCGAGCAGGCGGTACGCGCGCTGGCCGCGGGCGCGGCGGCCTGCGTGGCCAGGCCCTACCGGGTGCCGGAGCTGCTGCCGTTCATCCAGGCGGCCTCGCCCGAGTCGCGCAAGGTGCTGGCCGTGGGCGGGGTCGAGCTGGACATCCAGGCCTACCAGGTACGCGTCGGCGGCCGGGCCGTACACCTGCCGCTGCGTGAGTTCGAGCTGCTGCAGTATCTGATGCGCAACGCCGACCGCACGGTCACCCGTGAGCAGATCATGCGCCACGTGTGGCACGCGGCCGCCACCACCTCGACGAACACCATCGCGGTGCACGTCAAACGGCTGCGCGCGCGGCTCGGTGACGAGGACGACCAGCTCATCCAGACCGTACGCGGGGTGGGCTATCGACTCGTCACGCCCGGCATTTCCGGAACGATTCCATAATCCGCTCGGTCACGCCTTCGACGGTCGCTATGCCGTACCCCACCTCGGGGCTCCCCTCGGTGAGTACGGCAACGGCGTAGTCGTGGCCGTCGCCCCGGATCAGGCCCACGCTGATCGTGGCCCAGAGCTTGGTGGAGACGCGCTTGAGCCAGCCGTTCTTCAGCGCCACGCGATCACCTTCGCACGCCGCGACGCCGATGCCCCAGTTCTGGCCGTCGATCACCTCGCCCATGAGGCCGAGCACGTGATCGCGGTCCTTGGCCTTGAGCGGGCTCTTGCCGGACACCAGAGCCTGCATGAGGCGAATCTGGTCGTCGACCGACGTTCGGGTGATTCCCCAGCAATACAGGTCCACACAGTCGCCTGAGACGCCCTGCGTGTGCTTGAGCCCGAACTTCCTGCCCGCCTCGGTGAACCCGGGCGCGCCGCCCACCCGCAGCCAGAGGCGGTCGGCGGCATGATTGTCGCTGTAGCGAATCATGATCTCGGCGTCGTGCCTGACGTCCGCCGGCAGTTTCTTCCACGGGGTCTTCAGCAGGAGCCCCATCAGGATCTGGACCTTGGCCGAGCTGGCCGTGATCAGCCGTTCGCCCGGGTGATACCGATAGAGCCGGCCTGTCTCCAGATCCTTGACCATGGCGGTGACCGTTCCTGAGCGGCCTGCCAGATAGCGGTCGAGCCGCTTGCCGATCGCCTTCGCCGGGACCGCGGCCAGGAGCTCCGTACCGGTGATCTGCTCGATCTTCCCCGTCGTCGCCTCCCCGACCTTCGGCCGGGCCCGCTCGTGCTCGGGTAGGGCCTGCCGGACGATTGGCGCCTGTGAGGACTCGGGGACCGGCAGCGCCGCCTGGATCGCGGCAGGCACCTGCCTGGGTGTCGAGACCAGCGGCAGGGTCAGGGCGAGCGCGATGACCATCCGTGGTATCGCCTTCGCCCTGCCCGCGATCATCCGTGAATTATCACGAAAAAAGGCGACAAGCCGCTAGACGCCGACGGCGATCATTTTCGCGACCGAGCCGTCGTCGCACGTGGCCCCCTGCGTGAACCAGAACACCTTCGACACGACCTCCATCGCCGTCTCCACCCGCCTCACGGCCAGGCGCGTACCGGGTGTGCGCCAGGGCGTTCGCGTGGCCGATCACCTCATGGACGTGGAACTCCGCCAGTCCCGGCACGTCCCCAGCCGCGCGGAACCGGCCGCCTCAGGAACCGGCCGCCTACGCCTACCGGTGCGACAAAGCCAAGCGCGAAGGGCCGCATGAGGAATGCGCCCGCTGGTTCGTAGTGACCCGCAGCGGCAGGACCTGGCAGCTTGACGACGCGGCCGAGGGCACCCCGGTCGACCTGAGCGCGGACGGCCGCTACCTCGCCTACGCGCGGGCCACCGACCAGCGGGTCGTCGTCCGCGACCTGGCCGCAGGAACCGTCCTGCCGATCCAGGAGTCCGTACGCGCCGACGACCTGGAGGGCCGCGAGCTCGTGCCCACCCTCCTCAGCGACGGCCGCCACCTGCTCGTCACCGTCAGGGTCACCTACTCCCCCGACGACGAGGCGCCCCTGCCGCCCGCCTTCATCGTGAACCTCGCCGACGGCCGGACGCTCTGGCACCTCCCGCAGGACGGCACCCTCGCCCGCCTCGACCAGGACGGGACGCGACTCATGGTCACCGACGAGCGGGCCCTGTCCACCCTGGACTCCTCGGGCACGAAAAAGGTCCCGCTCCCCGCCCGGCTCCGCACGCCGGCCGCCTTTGGCGCCTTGGTCCCGGACGGATCCGCCCAGGCCGCTCAGGTCGTGTCCAGGAACCCTGCGGCAGGCGGCTCCGACATCCGCCCGTCGCGCCTCGTCACCATCGACACCCGCGACGGCAAGGTCCTCCACGACGTACGCCTGCGCCTCCCGCTTCGGGACCGGGCGAGCGTTTGCGACACCACTCAGGGGGTGAACGCTTCCGAGGTGCTGTTGAGCTGCGCCACGGGCAAGCTCTTCGAGGAGATCACGTTCCGCGTGGGACACGAGGACGGGCACGTTCGCGAAGGTAACCGAGCTCCATCCGCCCAGGCCGCACCTGTTCGAGCTGGTCGGGGCGGGAAACCAGCAGCACCCACTCCGGAAACGCAGAAAGGGCCCGACGCATTAAGCGTCGAGCCCTTCCCAAAGATTGTCCGGCGGTGACCTACTCTCCCACACCCTCCCGAGTGCAGTACCATCGGCGCAGAGAAGCTTAACTTCCGGGTTCGGAATGTAACCGGGTGTTTCCTTCCCGCCATAACCGCCGTAACCCCATGAAACACACAAACATCACTGCTTGTTGCCTCAGAATTGCGTAGTGGACGCGAGCAAGAACTACAAAAAGTATGCTTTGTGGTCAAGTCCTCGGCCTATTAGTACCGGTCAGCTCCACACGTTACCGTGCTTCCACCTCCGGCCTATCAACCCGGTCGTCTACCGGGAGCCTTACCCACTCTCATGGTGGGAGACCT